>JALWUI010000159.1 GCA_027082775.1 Candidatus Kapaibacterium sp. | reverse complement strand
GTGTCACTCAGTGCCAGTTCCGGTGCATCGTACACCACACTATCCAGCCGCACATTGCCCCGCCAGTCCACCACCCCATAGACCGCTTTGCCATCACGGGCAGGATCGATCACTTCCAGTCGGAAGCGGATCTGTCGCCAGTACCCCTCGCCGCGGTTTTCCAGCACCGGTGGTGAGACCATTCGGAGGCGGTAGTTATAGGACCGATCGCTGAGCAGTTCCACTCTGCTAATGCCGGTATCTTCGTAGGGAAGATCGAGGGAGTCATCACGGGCGGTAACGGTGGCGATACCGCAGCTATCCTGCCGCTGCAATCGTGGCGCTTCCGTGTCCAGCTTCCCCAATCGGTTCCACGCCGCTAAGGTGTAGCCGGTGGCAAACATAGCCTGCGAAACATCGGTACCCAACTGATTCGGTTGCACCATCATTGGTACCGGCGCCCTGATCTGATGCCCTCCCGCCTCTAATCCACTCACCTGTATCCCCCAGACTGCCTCCCCGGGAATCTGCTGCACCACAATCCCCGGATACCGCTGCCATAACGGCTCCCCGTCATACTCTATCCCCTTGATCGCTTCTCCGCCCTGCTCCGATACCGTCACGATGTTCGCCTGATTGCTAAAACCGCCGCTCTGCCACTGGTAATACCAGTGCTCACACAAATACTGCTCCGGCGATGCTACCCACTGAAATACCCAGCTCCCATCTGCCTGATTCCCACCGTACTGGATCAACATCACTGGCTTATCTGCTTCCCAGACCGAGTACCCCTCGATCCACTCCGGAAGATTCTCGAAAACAACGTAATCCATAAACTCCCCTGCCCGCCGAAGCAGTCCCGACCATTGTCCTTTCAATTGTCCGCTCTGCGGATCATACCACCGCACGGTAAAGACTGTGTTTGCCTCCAGCGCGATTACCCGGAAATTATCTCCTTTCTCCAGCCGAACCCACTGGCGTTGCCCCCGTACCGAACGGGCATAAAATTGTTTGCCCCACGCCGCTACTGGCGGTAACATCTCAGCTATAGTCTCATCGCCCATAGCATACCCCAGTGAATGCCATAAGTTGTACGGCGCTGGCACGTTCGCATGGTACGAGATAACCCCAATGGGTTTATTGGCGTTAATTTCTGTCCCGCTGAAGTCCAGTCCTCCAAACGTATGTTGTCCATTGTCATAAATGTAGCTCTGTCCCAGACTCCCAAAATTCAGCACTTCCCCCTTGCGCAACACCACCTGATAGGTTTTTCCCCAATCCCGTGGAAACACCAGCTTTTCATCATTACCCCGAAAGCGGATCCATCCCCAGCCCTTGCCCCGAACCCGGATCGTCACGGCTGTCCCGTCTTCTTTAGCTATGATCATAAATCCCGCTGGCGCGGTTACACTTTCCGGATAAGATCTCATCCAATAGCTGTCATAATATCCCGCGTGCAAGTAATGTCGCCCCCACACCGACAGAGGATAGGCAACATATTGCGAAGGCATAGCACTATACGTCGGACGGGGAACATCAAAGCTCCAGAAAAAACTATGCACAATGACCGCTATCGGACGATCCGACCGGATACGAATAACCCTTGATATAATCTCCCCAATGGGTATTTGCTCAATTCTGATCAATTCTTCCCCGGTATTCAGCATCTTCGCTTCCCCCGGAGCCAGGCGAATCGGAGGAAGCTGCCACTGGAGTGCTGGAAGATCCACCCGTACCTCTGCGCCATACGGTGCTATCAGCGCAATTGCCCAATCCACTGGTTGCACGTGTTGCCAGGTAAATGGTATAGGTAAAACCCAAAACTCCTTACCAAAATAGCTGTTACTGAACGCTGCCGGCTGGCATTGCCCCCAGCTGCCAGCCCACTGCAAACTCCAGATCATTGCAATCACTACCACCTTTTTCATTGCCTTCCTCCTTGCGGGATCACTCACCCTTCTCCGCTACTGAGATCAATCCAGGGTACCAGAACACTCTATTCCAAATCCCCACTTATCCAGAAGCTCCACCTGCAACGGATCGACGATCACGCTCCCCGGCAATGCTTCCATCGACTCCTGATACAACCCAAACGGTCGATCCGGTGCCCCTGCAACCTCCGTTCGACACTCTTGCACTACTTCCCCTTTGGGTCGAAAGACCCTCCCCTCTGTCTTCCATAACACTGCCCGCGAGATCGCTACATCATACCCCAACAAATACAATGCTGAATCCGCTTCAACTTTCTCCATATGCCGCAACCGATATGGCTGCGGTTGCCCCCAACCATAGTAAAATCCCTGCATCACGTGTATCTCTTTCCCTGCTTTCCACCAGAACCCGTCCCAGCACTGCCCCACAGGCGTGTACCAACTGCTGTCACGAACACTCCCCACATACGCCAGCATATCCTGCACCGTGTCCTGTACCATCCAGTATTCCAGATCCCGAAATTGCTCATACGCCGGATTGCCGCCCATCCCCACCAGCGTCATCTGAAACTGCAAATTTCCCCCTGCTAAGTTCCCTAACTCCCCATTGTAGGTCAACGGTGTAATCGTCGCACTGGTCCCCGGTATCCGATGTGTCCCCCACCCACAGCTCAATACATACTGCTTCCCCGTTGCCATCTCCTCTGCGACGCGCACCTTCTTTAACTCTGTACACTGATCCTTGTACTCCGCATAGATCCCATTGCTCAGCAACGTCCCATTATTCCCATCAACTACCACCATCCACGCCTGCTGCCGCTCATTCAAACATCCCACATCCGGCAGCGCATTCCGAAACAGTGTCACCCGCGATCCGACCAGCACCACTTCCCCACTGCTCTGCGCTGCTTCCAAATCCCATAACCACAACGGCGATTTGTCGTGATCCGGTGTTGCAACATCCCGGTAAATCATCACCCATCCAATTGCTCCCTGATCATCGACCTTCAGCAAAAACGCATCCTGACGACCGCCTATCCGTCCATAACCGCCAACCAGATAATACAGCCCCCGGTAATTGATCACCTTCGTAGGCATTACGGTCTCATACGGCAAACCATAGGGATCTGCTAACCGCACCTGTTGTGCCCATACGTTCGTATGGCTGGTGTCCCATCGGAATAAAAACATCACTGAGTCTGGCGAACCAGTCGTATAGCGTACCCCTGCTACAAGATACCCAATGCCATCAATCGTTCGAACCACACTCCTGCCTTCCAGGTGCTGATCGCCTACGTCCCGGAATCGGATAAATTGATCATATCCACCTCCTCCATCAGCTTCCCCAATGTGTACCTCGTGTCTCCCTTTGAGCGGAAAGCGATTGATACCTACGACAACAGATCGCTGGATAGCCGGTGTCCGCAAATCAAAATCGTATGTGGAATCCTTCCCCCAATACAGTTGCAGTTTCCAGACATACAATCCCTGCGCTGCCAGCGGGAGGGTCATCAGAAACAGGAGTGTGTACACACACACACACGATTTGCAGAAAATGTTTTCGGTTTCATCATTTTAGGATTCCAGAATTTGTGAAACAGACTTTTCAAGGATGGGACAAATATACAAAAAATTCCGGACACAGGCAAGACCGAAAATGTGGATTGGAGAGGATCCGGGAGCGCACACTTCAGTGTGCATTCACCGGAAACGCACCCCCTTAGGGTGCACTTTCTTTGCTGGCTAAAGCCGGCGCTTCCTGCATCTGACATAGGGCAGACACATCGGTCTGCCCCCTACCATCACGTATTTGCGAAACAGATTCCAGATCGGCTCCTCCGCTCACACTGCATCGCATCGGCGGGTCGTCCGTGGGCGAAGCGGCGTTGTGCCCCTCCATATCGTGCTGGGAATGCACACTCTGAGGTGTGCATTTTCCCTGACGCTGCCAACGGAACCTGACACCATAGTGTAACACAACGCCGTTTGAACGATTGTTCTCTTGCGAGAAATGTGGGTTATAGGAGCATCGGATTTGCCGACAATAACCCTTGAAAGGCGATAGCAAGCAGGGTAATTTCCCTTTGGCACAGTGTTTGATATATGAATGGCAAGAGCGGTAAGGAACAGAAAACAAAGGAATGCAACGGCAACGGATTAATGGCAGCCAACGCTCTCAACATAGAGCCCTCTGCACAGCGCTTCACCCCGATGCCCTCAGCGCCCCTGTGTCAGGAGGGAAATTAGCCGTCCCTGCAGCCAGTGCGCCCTGGAACTCACCACAAGCAAAGAGGTGACCGTGCCCCCGGTCACCTCTTTTTATTTTGCAAATATACGGAAAATCCCGATGACAATCCAGCCCAGCGTATTCAGCATATCCCTGAGTGCTCTGGCGCCACCAGTCCGACCCCTGAGCCTGCACACCGCGCGTCGCCTCCTGCCCCTTCTCCTGCCAATGCCTTTGCTAAAGCATTGCCCCGAAGAGCCCTCCTGTTCTCCCACTGTTAGGAATACCAATAGCAGGCGCTCTGGTCACTGTTCAACCTCACAAAGCGCGCCGTTTCCGCTCATTCTTATCAGCAATGTGGTCAACCCGAATGGATTCGAGCGCCTTCCTTGGAACGCAACGCTTTGAGATTCCGCATTCACCACAATGAAGCTCAGCGCCACTCGTACAACCTGCCGCGTAAGGCAAAAGATCCATTTCCGATGAGGATTATTCATTCTGGCAATCTCACATCAACCCTGCTGCACCTGCGCTCCACCCTTATCTTCTGCCAACTGGAGTCGACGGTTTTCCAGCTTCCCGACATTCCTCCATCCTTTCTCCGTTCGCTTCACACCGCTGCCTCCGAGACGGAAGAACGATACCGGATCCTCCAGATCGACACTGGCGTTTTTCCGGTTTGCCGGTTGACGGAAACTTTTCCGCTTTCCCTCTGTTTCTTCTCCCGGTATCCTGCCTCGCCGATGGCGGAACTTCTGCATCGGGTGGGCATCGCCGGCGACCATCTGTGGATACTCGATAGCGCCTCTCTTGGCAATGACGCTGCCGCACCGTTGCTGCATTCGTGCCTGAGCCTGCTGACTGCGAATACAACGATGGTACTGGTCTCTGCTCATTCCTCAGCTTTTGTCCTCTACGAATGCGCCGATCTTATTTACGCTCGCGGGGATCTGGAAGCACTGCTGCGGGAACACCACCTGTCGTTTCGCCCTTTCCGATCTCTGGCGGATTTCGCTATCGACCTCAAAAGGATCATACGGAAACAACTCTTGCGACAACGTCCGACCGCTGTAGCTTTCCGGGAAAGATATTTTTCAAGAGAGTAACGCTTTTCGTGCTGATTGTTCGTCAATAAGTGGTTTACACAGCAGGAGGAAGTTTCATCGAAGCACGTCTGTAGATGATCAGCAAAGACACTATTTGCGCAGTGGCAACGCCACCCGGCATTGGGGGTATTGCAATTGTCCGGCTCTCAGGACCGGATGCTTTCATCATTGCCGATCGCTGCTTCCGTGGCAAAGCGGCGCTGGCAACAGTGCCCACCCACACCATTCACTATGGGAAGTTCTACGACGGTCCGCAGCTCATTGATACGGTCACGGCTTCAGTGTTCCGCGCTCCTCATTCGTACACCGGCGAAGATGTGGTGGAATTTGGCTGCCACGGGGGACCGCTGGTCACGCAACAGATTCTCAACGCACTGATCACGGCTGGCGCTCGCCACGCAGAGCCGGGAGAATTCACCAAGCGGGCATTTCTCAATGGCAAGCTGGATCTGACGCAGGTTGAAGCAGTCGCCGACTTAATCCACGCTCAGACCATTCCGGGCGCACAGGCAGCCGCCCGGCAACTGGTTGGTGGGCTGACCCGTCGGCTGCAACAGTTGCGGCAACAACTGATTGACATCGCTGGTCTATTAGAATTGGAGCTGGACTTTGCAGAGGAAGACATTGAGCTGATCGACCGTGAAACCGTGATCCAGCAATTAAAAGCAGTTCACCACATTTGCTCCGAATTAGCTGATAGCGTCGTTGCAGCAGAAATTCTCCGTGGGGGATATGTTGTGGGTATCGTAGGATATCCCAATGCGGGAAAATCTTCTCTGCTGAATGCGCTTTTGGGCAAGCAGCGGGCAATTGTCAGCGACCTGCCGGGCACCACTCGCGACTACATTGAAGAAGTGCTGTTTCTGGACGGAATGAGCATTAAACTGGTAGACACCGCCGGTCTTCGTGACAAACCGGCGGATCGCATTGAGCTGGAAGGGATCGAGCTGGCACACTCGATCTTGCAACAGTCTAATCTGGTCCTGGTCCTTAACGATGCCTCGCTGGGATTTGATCACTCAAACTCTTTACTTGCCGCGCTGCAGCAACGCTATCCGCAGTCGCGGTATTTACTGGTCCACAACAAGCTGGACCTGATCCCGGATCCTCCTTCAGCATTTCCCTCGAACGGATCGGTTCAGACCCTTGGCATTTCTGCCAGAACGGGGGAAGGGCTTGGCCAGCTCAAGCGCACACTGGCAACGATTGCAAAAGAGGACAGTCAGCGCGTCACCGATGGCCTGATCAATGAACGTCAGGCAACGTTGTTAGCTGCGGCTGCTCGTTCCTTAGCAGCGGCAATCGACGCACTCCGTGCCGGTCTGTCCAATGAATTTGTCGCTGTTGAGGTGCGCGAAGCGCTGAACGCCATCGGCAAGATCACTGGCGAAGTTTATACAGACGAAGTGCTGCAAGCCATTTTTTCACGGTTTTGTATTGGCAAATGAGCATCAGAAATGCATCGTTCCATTTTCGACATCATTACCATTCGTCCTCTGCGCAACACCGACCGCTTTGAGTACTTACGCCTGATGGAACAGGCGCTGCGAGAACATCCGGAAGCCTTTCCATTCGATCTGCCGTATTTCGTCGAGCAATTCCGCCATTCGCCTGAGCCATTTCATCGGCTGCTCCGCTTTCCAGCTTCTTTCCTGCTGGGCGCCTTTTTCGAAAACGAGCTGGTTTCGATGCTCCGGTTCCGATCCGAACCGGCGAACAACCATCGAGTGCACCACCGTGGCGCGATCGATTGGGTGTATACGGATCCAACGTTTCGTCGCCTGGGAATTGCTCATCAACTGCTGCGCACGCTGTTTGAGCTGATACGGGCTGAGCTCCCTGCTATCGAGCAGCTTCACACTGCGGTTGCAAGCTCGAACGTCCCTTTACGTCGATTGTACCAGCGATGGGATTTCCAGCAGTATGGAACTGAACCACGGGCTGTGAAGCTGGATGACGATGTGTATGAAGACTACGTCCTGTACGTGAAGTTTCTCAAACCATAAAGTGTTCCACGTGGAACAATGCGCAATCGATCGGATACATACGATGTCATTGTCATCGGCGGTGGGCACGCTGGCATCGAAGCAGCAGCGGCGGCTGCCCGGATGGGATGCCGTGTTGCGCTGGTGACGATGTCCCTTGACACCATTGGACGGCTTTCGTGTAATCCTGCCGTTGGCGGAACAGCAAAAGGGCATCTGGTGAAAGAAATTGATGCCCTGGGCGGCGTGATGGGTGTCTTAGCAGACCGGAGCGGCATTCAGTTCAAACTCCTGAACCGCTCCCGCGGTCCTGCCGTGTGGTCGCCCCGGTCGCAAAATGATAAAGCTCTCTATCCGCTGTTCGCTCGACAACTGCTCCAATCCCTGCCCAGCTTAACCCTGATTGAGGGTACGGTGACGGAAATTCTGGTCCGCAACGATCGGGTCGTTGGAGTGCTCCTGGACGACCGCGAACAGCTCAAAACCACAGCCGTCGTGCTGTGTGGCGGAACCTTCCTCAACGGAGTAATGTACACCGGACTGGAAGCGACAACCGGAGGACGCTTTGGTGAAAAGAGTGCCACCAAAATCTCGGATCTGCTGGAAAGTTACGGTCTCCAGCGCGGACGGCTCAAAACCGGTACGCCACCACGGGTTGCTCTGGAAACACTCGATCTCCGCAAGATGGAAATCCATCCCGGGGATGAGCCTCCCCAGCCATTTTCTTTGCGTACCCAATCCGTCGAAAACAAGATTCTCTGTTATATGACCCGCACGACCGCAGAAACACACGAAATTATCGCGGAAGGCTTCGATCGCTCCCCGATGTTCACGGGCAAGATCACGGGGCGAGGTCCGCGGTACTGCCCTTCGGTCGAAGATAAAGTGTACCGATTCGCAGACAAAGAATCGCATCGGATCGTGCTCGAACCCGAAGGCTTGGGCACAAACTCGGTGTATGTCAACGGATTCTCCACCAGCTTACCGCGGGATATTCAGGAGCGGGCGCTGCGCACCATTCCCGGTATGGAAAACGCCCGCATTCTCCGCTACGGCTACGCCGTCGAGTACGACTTTTTCTACCCCTACCAGCTCCACTTTACCCTGGAAACCAAAGCAATCCGGGGGCTGTTTTTCGCTGGACAGATCAACGGAACGTCGGGATATGAAGAAGCCGCTGCCCAGGGACTCATTGCCGGAATCAATGCGGCACTGCTGGTACGTGGTGAGGGCGAATTCAAACTCCAGCGATCGGAAGCCTACATTGGCGTTTTGATCGACGATCTCATCAACAAAGACGTCGACGAACCGTACCGAATGTTCACTTCGCGGGCAGAATATCGACTGCTGCTGCGGCAGGACAATGCAGACCGACGCCTGCTGCGTTATGGCTACGAATTAGGATTGATTGAACCAGAATTGTACGAACAACTGCTTGCCAAAGAAGCAGCCATCGCGCAACTCCACCAGCAGCTTCAAACAACGAAAGCAACGCCCGACGCTATCAACGCCTATCTGACCGCTATTGGCGAAGCTCCCATTACGGAAGCCACGTCACTGGAAAAGCTGTTGCGGCGGGGCAAAGTAACACTGGAGGAACTGTTGACAGCGCTTGGCTGGGATCTCACCTCCCTTCCAGCAGCCGTTCGGGAACAGGTAGAACTGGAAATCAAATATGCGGGGTACATCGAGCGGCAGCGTCGGGAAGTGGAGCGGCTGCGGGCGATGGAGGAAAAACGGATTCCGCCGGACATCGACTATGCCGCTATTCCTTCGCTCTCGACCGAAGCCCGGGAAAAGCTGGCAAAGATCCGACCACATTCGCTGGGACAGGCTTCGCGCATTGCTGGCGTGACGGCTGCGGATCTTTCCATCCTGGCACTCTACCTCCGCAATGTTCCACGTGGAACATCTACCGTACCATCAGAATCCCCCGCTGACGCCCATTGAGCACATACACGACCGGTTGCGGGGGCAAAAATGAGAGATCGACCCGATAAACCCGCCGCCACGTGCCAATGTGCTGTCCCCATAACGTATAAATCCGGATCGTTGCTGGACGCTCCAGCAGAAGCTGTTTATGGAGAACCCGGATTTTCGCCGCTTCCCACTCCGGGATAACCGTCGATGGTTGCCACACCAGCTCCAGTTGCAAAGGGAGATGATCCGAAACCGTTGCAAAGTTCCGTTCCACAGAAGATGGCAGCACAACTCCTGCCTGCCACTGAATTGGCAAAGTCCGCATCACTCCCATCATCACAAAATGATCCAGAAACGAGCCTCCTCGATGGGTGCCAACGCCCCGCACACTCAACCAGTAATCCGGCACGATGAAATTCCCTGAATCAGCAACGAATGCTTCGTACGGCGATGGTACTCCCGGCACAATACTTTCGTCGAAATCATCGTTCCAGTCGCCGCCAACAATGAGCAACGAATCGCTCCACCGGCTGGAGAGTCCATTGTACAGAATCATCGCATCCCGCCACCGCAACTGCTGATCCTCCAGATTGGTTCCCGACTTCATATGGAGATTGAGCACGTGCAGCCGGACTCCCCGCCAGCGGAACACCAGATGGAACGGATACCGTCCCCACGCCCAGGCGTCAGATGGTGCCGCGGTAAAAAGCAGATTCGTGTCCAGCACTGTAATTTCCGACCGCTTTACCAGATACCCCGTGCGCAGCTCCTGATCGTACGGCGCCAGATACCCGTCATAGCGCGCCAGCGAATCCGCCAACTGCTGAAATACCGTCGGGTTTGCAACTTCCTGCAGCAGGTAAATATCCGCATTCACACTGTCAATCAGCGCATAGACACCCGCAAACTGGGCAGCATCATCCGATGGTTCTCGATTGGGATCTCCAAACCATTCCAAATTCCAGGTCACCAGTGTCAACCGCTGGGAATCAGGCACTGCCTGCCGCGGCGGAAGCGGCTGCAAATCGGTTACAAATCGTGGCATAATCTGATACTGCCCTCGATACTGCGACACTACGCCAATCAAATCGAAGGGTGTGTGGGGAATCCGTTTTCCTCCCAGCTCCGTATTGTTATCCACCCGAATTTCGCCCGCTCCCGTTGGATCAAAAATCCCATAATTGCGCGATTCCGCAGGGAAAAAATCGTCCCGCAACAGCGTCCAGAAGACCGAATCAATGCGCACCAATCGTCCTTCGATCGTTTCATCAATGGCCGCGAGCGATACTGCAAGCGTATCAATCCGCGCTCCGGACACTTTCTGCATCAGGGTCACATCGGTTAACTCCAACAATCCACTTCCCGGCTGCCCATTCTGCTGCCCAAACTCCGACAGCGTGCCTCGCACTACCACGGAATCTCCAATCTGCACCTGCTGGATAAAATCAAAGTCATAAACAGCAATGCCCGCAGTCCGATCCTGGATAAAAGCGGGATTCCCAAATTGCTGCGCGACGGTCACAACCCCACTGACGGTTACCACACTGCCGGGCGGCTGCTGCCGCGCATCGGCAATGTCCAGTACCTGTGCTCGAAGCACTCCCATCCAAATGCCAAGCACTGAAATAAAGCAAAAAATCCTCTTCATCATCACATCCTGCCTGTTTGTTCTTCCCCTGTTCTGGTACAAAAATACAACTCCTGAAGCAACCACCAGGTCCAGACCATCCATCGACTGAACGCCTGCCCCCTGCTCCGCCACGCAATCAAGGACCTTACTGCCAGCAGCGGCTCGCTAAAAAAGAGGGAAATTTTTCTCATACTCAAACGCAAGCTTCCGCAATACCATTGTCCCCTGAACGACACCTTCACAGACAGAACAACTTTCTATCAAATTTCCTGACGGAATGTTCGTTTCTATCGTCCCAGTGTTCGCAACAAAGGTCTGAAACAGTCCAACGAAGGGGCAGGAGCCAACAATGGGAGTACAACTGATTAACGTTGAACGAGGCGCTGAAAATTCACCAGGTGAAGAGCGTTGTCAAAAGAGTTCTTCGCAGCAGAATCTTCCGCCTTACTGCCAGGTGAATATTTTTCGGGATTTTATGCCGGACAAAGTGTATTTCTTTCTTTTGAAACACGGCTTTTTCAACGAACGAATGTTGCGCAACTGGTACATTCATCACCGCTACTATCAACTCCGATCGCAACGTCTTTCTTCTGGCGATGCCTTAGAGATCATTATGAGCGAGTTCAAGGAATTGAGTTTCGACACCATCAAGAAAATCGTGTACAATACCGGTCAGCAGATTCGTTCTGCGCTGGAGCACCTGTAAAAAATCTCCGCTACCGCTGAATATGTCCGCAAATGCGCTGCGATTGTTTGTTCCAGTGGGTTGCCATATCCTCCGCCCATTGTCAGCACAATTGGAATGTTTCGGATATAGGCAAACTGCAAAACTTTTTTATCCCGCTGGTATACTCCCTCCAAGCTGAGATTCAATCGTCCCAGTCGATCTTCCCGGATGACGTCGACGCCCGCCTGATACAGGATGACTTCAGGCTCGAATTGTGCTACTCCCTCCAGTGCCCGATCTAAGGCTTCCAGATACTGCCCATCGCCGCATCCATCGGGCAGCGCAATGTCCAGCGAAGAACGTTCCTTGCGGAATGGATAGTTATTCGCCGCGTGGATGCTCAGGGTAAACACCGCCGGATGATCCTGGAAAATCGCTGCTGTACCGTTTCCCTGATGCACATCCAGATCAACAATGGCAATGCGGTGAACGCCATATTCCTCCAGCAACATCGTTGCGGCAATTGCCAGATCATTAAAAACACAGAACCCTTCGCCATAATCGGGAAACGCATGGTGCGTTCCCCCTGACAGAGCAGCGCCAAAGCCGGTGACCATCGCTGTTCTCGCCGCTTCCAAGGTTGCCCCAACAGAGGCAAGGGTTCGTTGAACAAACACCGGACTCCACGGAATCCCTATGCGTCGCTCCAGAGACGGTGGTAGAGATCCATCCACAAATGCCCGCACATACGCCGGCGTATGTACCCGCTCAATTTCCCATAGCGCTGCCAGCGGCGCAGGAAGTAACTCGTCTTCTGCTGCCAATCCAGACTGCACCAGCGCCTGGTGCAGCATTCGATATTTCTGCATTGGAAACCGGTGTCCCGGCGGAAGCCGCACTTCGTAGTGATGCGTATAAAAAATCGCCTTTCTCATCGCCGTTACGGATGAATGTCAACCGGTATGATCCACAAACGATGATTCCAGGAAACCACGTACCAGTAGAGTCCTGAGGGCAGCGGCGCGTTCCATTGCAGGACGATTCGGCTGCCACCTGCCTGTGGTTGCACCATTGCCGTAACCTGCCAGCGCCGTCCCAGCAGATCCCGAAGTGCCGCTGGAGGCGAGGGAACATACGCATCTGGAAGATAGATGACAGCCGTACGACCGTACGCTGTAACGACCGGCATCTGCTGAGACCACAAAGGTACCGATGCTGGAACTGCCTGATGAATAACCACCGGCACCTTCACCGGGCGTATGCCATTGCGAAATCGCACCTGGAGCGTGATCGTGTCTTCCTGCGCAAACCTCGATTGCCACTGTTTTGTTGTCCTCTGTCTGGAATCGATGCGGAGAGCGACGAACTCCATTCCCCCTGCTGGAATGGTGTCACTCAAAATCCATGCCGTCGCCACCGTTGCAGTATCCCGATACCCTTTCACGATCCCATCTTTTGCAATTGCTGCCGTCGTGCCAATGTTAAACAGGGGAAACCAGGCAGTATCAGGAAGCCGATCCACAACCACGTGGTAGATCGAATCGGCAAATTGCACAACAGGCACTGGTGGAAAGTCCGGATTCCCACCGAGCTGATAAATACGCTCCAGGAACTCCGGATGATCGATAAATGGATTGGGGCGATACTGGATCGTTCGAATGCGCTGATTGCGACGCCGTTCCACCGAATCCACCGGATCTTCCTGATGCCACTGCCGCAGGATCGCCTCCTGCTGAGCCAGAAAATTCTGCGGATTGCGGTACCGGAGGGCAAAATAAAACATTGCGCGGGCAATATCGCCCCGGGTCTTCGGTCGCACTTCAAAAACGATATGATTGGCGGCATCATATCCAAGCCTGGATCCCCCCTGCTCGTACAACACCTGCCGACTTACCAGACCAAATGGATAGTTTGCCCGCTTCTCATTGATCTGCTGATCAGACGGGAACAAATGGTGGAGATCAGACTTTGCCGGTTCCCGATCTGCGCCGTAGCTTCGGGGCCACACGTGCTCGGTATTAAATCCCTGAGCATAAGCATCCTCATATCGCTTTGCAACGATTTTCCGCCCCGAATACACGCACTCGATCGTATCGCCCGGTCCCTTCGCCACATACTCGAACAACTGCCGGCGAGCGTCGGAATAGAACAGTGCGCGATGCACCTTCACATAATCGTACAGGGCATTGACCAACGCCGATCCCTGAAGATTCCAGGTAAACCGATAGGTAGAATCCGCATAGTAGCATCGAGCCTCCAGCCGAACCGGGCGGGCAATGAGCTGCGTCGTTGAACGAACGGTAAGGTTCACAAATGTCTGATACCACAGATTATGCCTGGGCAAACAGCGGATCACCAGGTGGACGGGTTCTCCCGGAACAATCGTCGAATCCCCATCCAGTACAGCGACCGTAAATGGCTGACGCTCATCCACAACCCGTACTGCCACGATGCGATAGGATTCATCTGACGGGAGCGACAGTGTTACTGCTACGGTATCTATCCGCCCCTGCCCCACCCACACAGTATCCATCCGTACAACCGGAACCATCGGCTGAGCGCTGCCCCACCCGACGGCGCATATCCAGAGAACGCCCCACCACCAGAATCGCATCTGCTTCCACCCCAGTGAAACATATTCACACGGCGGTACGTTTATAGTCACCGCCAGAAAGAACGAAGACGATGAAGGCATAAACGATGATTCAGAGAATTATTGCGATCGTCGCAGGAATGCTGCTGAGCGTTGCCGGTAGCAGCGCACAGATTCAGGGTAAAGGTCCAAAGGTTTTAACCCTGCAAGAATGCCTCCAATTAGCGCGAGAAAACAATCTGGACATCCAGCGGGCAGAAGCCCAATTACTGGGCGCCGGTGCCCGTCTCACCGCCGCTTTCGGGCGGTATCTTCCCGGTCTTTCTCTCAGCGCCGGGTATTCCCGCCGCCTGGATCAACAGCAACAGCAATTCGTAAATATCGGCGGGCAATTGATCCCGGTTCCACGCTCACCTGCCAATTCCTATTCGCTCAGTGTCAACGCTTCTCTTCCGCTCTTCGACGGCTTTGCTCGCGAAGCCCAATTTGCGCAGGCACAGGACCAGCTTCAGGCGACGGAGTTACAAGCGGCTGACACTCGCCGGCGCGTTTTTCAGCAGGTCTATGACCAGTTTCTCGAAGTCCAGAAATCCTACCGACTCATCGATCTTCGCAAAGCGGACTTGGAAACAGCGGAAACGCAGCTTCGCAAACTGGAGGCGCAATACGAAGCCGGTCGCATTGCCAAACCGGCTTTGTATCAGCAACAGGCGCAGGTAGCGCAGAAACAATTAGCACTGGTTCAAGCCAAAAACCAGCTCACCCTTGCGAAAGCAAAGCTGCTCAGTCTCATCGGTCTTTCTCCCACTTTACCGGTGGAATTTTCATCCGCCGGCTTGCCAGATACGGTAACTGCAGCGATGATGCAGGATTTCCGTCAGCGCATAGGAACTTTCCAGACGGTCTATCAGCAAGCATTGAGCCGTCGTCCGGACTACCTTGCAGCTCAAAAGCAACTGGCAATTGCCAACGCATCGCTGACCGTAGCGCGCAGCGGTTACTTCCCCAGCCTTTCTGCTGCGCTTTCCTGGTCGTGGGCAAACAGCGAGCTTCGAGATTTCGACCGCTTAGGACGCACCTTCGTTGGACTATCTTTGCGCGTACCGATCTTCGATAACTTCCGCACCAATGAACAGATTCAATCAGCGAATGTTCAGCGGATGCAGCGAGAACTGGAACTGCGACAGATCGAGCAACAAATCGCTGCGGATATTGAACAGGCATTCCTGCAACTGGACGCCAGCGAACGAGAACTTCAGGCAGCAACCCTTGCCTTAGATGCTGCTCGCCTGAATTATGCCAGTGCTCAGGAGCGCCTGGATGTGGGTAAAATTTCCTTAGCAGAATACGCACAGGCAAACTCGCAATTCACATCCGCAAAAGTGAACTACCTGACTGCTCTGTTCAACTATCTAAAAGCCCAATACCAACTGAAGATGCTCACCGGAACTGAACCGTAAAAACGAAGTCCCAATAAAGCGAGCGAACGATGGCAACAGCAGAAAACAAACGCGTACGCAAACGTCGGAAAAAGCGGCAACTCTGGATTGGACTCAGTGTCATCATACTCCTTATTCTCAGCTTTATCTTCTACGTCTCCGCCCACCGGGAAGAGGGAACCCCGGTTACCGTCGAACCGGTGCAGCGCCGTACCATCATTCAGACGGTGACGGTGACTGGAACCATTAAGCCGGAGACGGAAGTCAAAATTTCTTCGGAAACCAGCGGCGAAATTATTTTTCTGGGAGTTGAAGAGGGAGACACCGTCCGCAAAGGGCAACTGTTAGTTCGGATCAAACCTGACATTGTGGAAACCCAGGTGGAACAACTTCGGGCAGCAGCAGAAGCAGCAAAATCGGACATTGAAGTTGCGAAAGCCGAGCTGGAAAACGCTAAGGCAATGCTGGACCGCACACTCCAGCTTTACAAAAAAGAATTTGCCTCGCAGGAAGAGCTGGATCAGGCAAAGGCGCGTTTCCAGCAGGCACAAGCCCGGTACCAGGCCAGTTTGAAGCAGTATGAACGTGCTCGGGCATCGCTCAAGCAAGCAGAACTGAGTCTCCAGCGCACCCAGATCTATTCCCCTATCGACGGAGTAGTGATTGCTCTTCCCGTTGAAAAAGGGGAAAAAGTGGTGGGAACCGCTCAAATGCAGGGAACGGAAATTATGCGGATCGCCGATCTCCACACGATCAATGCCGAAGTGGAGGTTGATGAAAACGACGTTGTGCTTATTGAGCCAGGCGATACCGCCTTCGTGGAACTGGACGCATTGTCCAACCAGAAGTTCCGGGGGGTGGTATTGCACGTTGGCAACGCCCCCATTTCGCAGGGTCCCGGCGGAAGCAACGAAGATCTGGTGCTGTTCAAGGTAGAAATTCGTCTGCTGGAAACTGATCCCCGGATGCGTCCCGGTATGACCTGCACGGCGGAAATTCAAACTGAAAAGAAAGAAAACGTGCTGGCAGTGCCACTCCAGGCGGTTACGGTGCGCCGGTCCCAACGACCGATGTGGCAAGGGAAAAAAGGTGGTCCGGGAAACAAAAAACCGCAACAGCAGCATCCGCCGACGGTCGTCTTTGTTAATGACAACGGTTATGCGAAAATGGTTCGGGTGGTTACTGGCATCAGCGATGGGAACTACATTGAAATCGTGGAGGGACTGGAGGAAGGAACAGAGGTGGTAACGGGCAGTTTCACCGCCATTGCCCGGCGACTCAAAGACGGGAGCAAATTGATTATTCAGAACAAATCCGGACGCAAGTCCAGAAAGCGATGGCAACAAGCAAAGCGGAACGAACGAAAGAGTGAACAATGAACACGCTCATTCACCTGGAAAATATCGTCCGGGAATACCAGATGGGAGAAGAGGTGGTCCGGGCGCTGCGCGGCGTTACACTTTCGATTGAACCCAACGAATACGTCGCGATTATGGGTCCATCAGGCTCCGGTAAATCTACCCTGATGAACATCATCGGCTGTCTGGATACCCCTACCTCGGGACGATACTTTCTGGAAGGCGAGGACGTCAGCGATCTGGACGACAATGAACTGGCAGAAATCCGGAACAAAAAAATCGGCTTTGTCTTCCAGACCTTCCACCTGCTACCGCGCTATACGGCGGTGCGCAATGTCGAACTTCCCCTTATCTATGCAGGAGTTCCAGCCGACGAACGTTACGAGCGCGCTGTGGCTATGCTGGAAAAAGTGGGATTAGGAGATCGGCTCTTTCACAAACCCAATGAGCTATCGGGGGGACAACGGCAGCGAGTTGCTATTGCCCGCGCGTTAATCAACAATCCCTCGCTTCTTTTAGCCGACGAACCTACCGGCAACCTGGATAGTCGTACAGGCGCTGAAATCTTAGCGCTGTTCGATGAACTGTGGCGTCAGGGAAATACCATCATTCTCGTCACCCACGAACCACACGTTGCCCAACACGCTAACCGCATTATCCACATTCTGGATGGTCAAATTCAGAAAGAAGAAAGCAAAACCAGCAGCATACCGGTATGATGCAACGCACACTGAACATTCTGGCAGAATTTGGCGAAAGCATCCGTATTGCTGTCGCTGCCATTGCCGCCAACCGGGTTCGCTCCCTGCTCACCACGCTGGGCGTTGTTATCGGTGTCACCTTTGTCGTCCTGATGGGCTGGTTTCTGGATGGACTGGATTCTGCGTGGGAACGAACGATTAGCAGTCTTGGCTACGAAGTCATTTACATTCACAAATTCGACTGGACGGGACGAACGCCGTGGCGGGAGGCGCGCAAGCGCCCGCCGATTACCATTCGGCAGATTCGAGCTGCCATTGCGCAGTTGACCCTGGCAGAGCGAGCATATCCGCGGGGTAACGCCTGGGGACAGACCGTTCGATCAGCAGAAAACTCCATCAGTGGCATTGGGATTATCGGCACTACCAGTGACAACGACTGGGAAGTGGCAAACAGCATCGAAGCAGGACGGTTTCTCGCCCCCATTGAAGACCTGACTGCCAGCTACGTAGCCGTTCTGGGATACAATGTGTGGCAAGAGCTTTTTCCGAACCAGAATCCTCTGGGACAAACGATTTTCTACAGAGGCAAAAAATTCCGGGTCATCGGAATTCTCAAAAAGCGGGGAACGCTGATCAGCGACTGGGGGGACAATGCGGTCTATATCCCCTTTCGAGTGTTCCAACTGTTACACAGTACCAACTTCTCCAATTACACGCTGGTGGTAAAAGCCCCGTCGCAATCGTTGCTGCCAGAGGTTACGGAAGAAGCGCGAATGGTGATGCGCAAAGTTCGCAATCTGGCTCCATGGGAACCAGACAATTTCTCGATCAACTCCATCGATGCTTTCGAACAACAGGTGCGAACCATCCGCATTGCGATCTGGGGTATCGGGATTGGAATGACCGGTCTATCTTTCCTGGTAGGTATCATCGGCATTATGAACATTATGTTCGTTTCGGTGGTGGAACGGACGCGAGAAATTGGGCTGCGTAAAGCCGTAGGGGCAAAGCGGCGAGCAATCTTACTGCAATTTCTGATCGAAGCAGCACTGCTGAGTACTGCCGGTGCTGTCATTGCTCTGCTTTTGTCTCAGGGCGCGATCGCCGGAGCAAAATTTCTCCTTTTCCCCGGCGATCTGGGCTTTACAGCATCCATCATTCCGCCCCATTTGATGGGGATTGCGCTTCTGGTCGCGGTGCTGGTCGGCGTTCTGGCAGGCTTCGCCCCAGCACTTCGCGCTGCCCGGCTCGATCCGGTGGAAGCATTGCGGTACGAATAACCGGTCTGGAAAGTCACAGGGAACACAATCGATGGTTTTACGAGAAAGCATTTTGCAGGCACTTTTTTCCATCCGCTCGAACAAATTGCGAGCGTTCCTGACACTCCTCAGCATTGCCATCGGTATTTTTGCCCTGATGGGGTCCGGAACCTTAGTGACCTCCCTGGAGCACACGGTATCCTCTCAGATCCTGGAACTTGGACAAAACACTTTTCGGATCGACCGCCGTCCTTCCTTTGTCGTTGGGCATCGAGCGTGGCGGCGATACCGGAATCGCCCGCCCATTACCCTTCAAGAAGCGATGAAATTCAAAGAACGAATGCAACCGTATGCCCGCGCCGTTGGCTTCGCTGCCGATATTTCAGGGGTTCGGATCAAGTATGAAGAACAGACCACAGACAATGATTTCACCCTCTACGGCGTGGATGGCGGCTTTTTCCTTGCAAACCGGCTGGATATTGAAGAAGGACGTCCCATCACGGATGAAGATCTGCTGCTGAACCGCCCAATTGCTGTGGTCGGCGCCGATGTAGTCCGATCGCTCTTTCCCGCTTCTTCCCCGCTGGGACAGCACATTTTCATCCGGGGAAGACGGTTGCAAGTGGTCGGCGTTCTGAAAGCGCGTGGGAATGTGATGGGACAAAGTCTCGATAAAGTCGTCTTTGTCCCCGCAACCATTTTCCTCCGCTACTTTAGCCAGAATGTTCCGGCACGATGGCGCTCATTCGCACTCTACGTGGAAGCTCCCTCTGCGGAGAGCTTACAGGAAATGATCGACCAGGCAATCGCAATTTTGCGCGGCTTGCGAAATTTGAAACCGTGGGAAGAAAACAACTTTGAAGTGCAAACAAACGAAGCGATCGGCTCGCAGTTTGACAGCTTTATGCAATACCTCCAGATTTTCGGACTTGGAACCGGGATCATTGCCCTGCTGGCGGCTGGCATTGGGATTATGAACATTATGCTGGTAGCCGTGCAGGAACGGACACGGGAAATTGGTCTCCGTAAAGCCGTGGGGGCAAAGGTTCGTCACATCCTGACCCAGTTCGTGCTGGAAGCATTAACTCTCTCTCAACTGGGTGGCATTGCCGGCATTGTGCTGGGCGGCATTGCCGCTGCCCTTGTGGGCTCTTCCTTAGGATTCCAACTGGTCCTGCCACTGAACTGGATCATTGGTAGCGTGCTCATCTGTACGCTGTTAGGTGTGATCTTTGGATCTTATCCGGCGTGGAAAGCGGCTCGACTCGATCCGGTGGAAGCCCTTCGATATGAATAAGCGGCAAAAGCAATCTACGACATCCGTCCATTCTTTTGCACCGCCTGACGCCGCAGCAGGAGTGCACAACGGTACCGCTCCTGATGGTAGTAAGCATACAGCGCGTCCAGCATAGCACAGACGCAATCCAGCCCTATTTGCTCTCCCCATTCCACTGGTCCCCGGGGATAATTCGTCCCCAGCTTCATCGCCGTGTCAATATCCGCCGCCGATGCAACGCGCTCCTGCAAACAAAAGTAGGCTTCGTTGATGATCATTGCCAGCACTCGAGGACCGGTAAAACAGACCGTATCACCCACGACTTCGACCTCTTTCCCCAGCAGCTTAAAGTATTCTTCCAGAAACCGAACCTTTGCTGCATCGGCGTCGGGGAGCATCACTTCGACCACGGCAGCATCCGGGAAAAACGTCGGTAGCCCGTTGAATCGAGCAACAAACGGAGACCGTAGTGCGGCTGCCAGCTCCGCTGTAAGGAGCAACGGGGAACTGGAAAGAATCCAGACAGATTCTGGAGTCGTAGCAAACTGATTCAGCACAGGATCGGACAAAGCACCGTATTGCAGGGCAAGGTTCCATCGAAAGTCGAGAACGACCGGTTGCTCAGCCGCGCGACGCCATTGTTCAATCTCCTGTGCTCGCTTCCCAAACTCCTGAGCGTTTACACTCTGAAAAGGCACCTGCTGCTTATGAAACCATTCCTCGATCGACGCCCGATGCGGCTCTGTTCCTTCAAAAACCAGGAGTGTTGAAACCCTCATCCTCTTCCTTTCCCTTGTTCATTATGCTCTGTTGCCCGGAAATCTGTACTTTTGCGCTTCACTTGTTCAACAATCCAGCAGTACCAATGCGGGAACTATGGATACGAATTCTGACCGCTGTTGTTGGAATCCCGATCTTTGTCTGGATCGTCTGGACCGGCGGATGGCTCTGGTTTGTCGCCGTAGAACTGCTGATTCTGGGAAGCTCTCTGGAGTTGATAGCCCTGTTCCGCAAAATGGACATCCGCATCGCTTCCTTTCCGGTTCTTGCCTGGAACCTCTTCCTGCCACTTCTGTTCTTTCCCGAACTGTCGATCACAGATCACTCTCTCGAACCACTGGCTTTCTTCCTCTCCGGAAGTGTGATCCTCTCTGCCACGTTCGTGCTATACAAGCCCCACCGAAATGCTGCTCTTGCTGTCGCTGGATCTGTATTCAGTGTTCTTTATGTTGGTCTTTCGCTTTCCCTCCTTCTGGTGCTCCGCTTCGTTTTTGAGCTCTCTGATGCGGCAATGCTTGCAATGATTGGCTCCCCTGACCGCGCAGGGGCAAAGCTCATCATCGCACTGTTTGCCACTATCTGGATCAGTGATTCCGCTGCGTAGTTCGCCGGTCGGCAATGGGGGAAGCGGAAATTAGCACCTGCGGTGAGTCCCAAAAAAACGTGGGAAGGCGCAATCGCCGGTTTCATCGGCGGCACCCTCGCTTTTGGGATTGCTGGCTCCCTTCTCCTCCCTGCACTACCGCAGTATCACTGGTTTGTTTTAGGCGCAATGGTTAGCGTTATCGGTCCGATCGGTGATCTTACAGAATCTCTCCTCAAGCGCAAAGCGGGGGTCAAAGATAGTTCCCAGTTCTTTCCGGGACACGGCGGATTTCTGGACCGTTTTGATAGCGCGCTGTTCTGCGCCCCCGCAACGTTTGGCTACATATGGCTCTTTCTTCGATAGTGGAAACAAAAAAGCCTCGAGAAGCTCGCTTCCCGAGGCTATCAATCTTTACGCCAGCAACTTTTTTACTGAATTATCCGCCGCGACGCCAGTGTCCACCGTGCCGACCGTGGTCCCGATCACGATCCCACCGACCATGGTCGCCGCCGTGTCCCCATCGACCGTGATCCCGCCGCCATCGGCGCCAGTGATCGCCGCAACTGCCGCCGTTATCCACCCACTCATCCCAGATTTCCTTCTGCTCATCGGTAAGAATCGACCGAATCTTTTCAAAGAGCACTTCCTTGCAATTTTCCATCTGCTGACGTGCCCACTGCCGCAGATCTGAGAAAGCTTCAACCAGCGATTGGCGCAACTCTCGAATCAGGGCAAACAGCGAATCCCGATTAATTTCGCCATTGCGGTATTGCTGGAGAATTTCCCGGAGTTGCTGGCGATATTCTTCCAGAATCGGACGCGCTGCTCGCCGCACGGAATCGCGTACTTCCCAGGTGCAGGCGCGATATTCGCGCAAATACGTTTTGACCGAATCCCATTGCTCACGCGTCAGGTGCAATTTCCGGAGAATACATCCCAGACGAAAAGGAACATATCGAGGATGATGCAGGATGGAACCATCGCCTCTGGCAAGATCCACCTTGACCTCAGGATTTGGGATCTCCCAATCTTCAACGACAACATTAGCGATTTCTTCATCTCCCACGAACGTCTGCTGAGGCTGCGTCGGCAGGCGATCACAACTGGTAATCCCACCCCACACTAACAAAGCCAGGATGCTAAAAACGGCGAATACCCATTTCCTGTACCTTTTCATCGCGCTACGCTCCATTTGTTTGTTGAACAAAACCCGAAATCACCAGGAGTAATCCCCAATTTTCTGAAAGCGTTACTATTAGACTCTTATTCAGCCCGAAAAAGTTTAAATACCCTACTGCCCACCAAATGGAATGGGCGCTGCATTGTGAACAATTTGCCACAGCACTCGCCCCACCAGGCGCGCCACGTGAGCCAATTTCTCAAAATTCACTTTGTCCACCTCATCATCGACCTGATGGTAATCCTCGTGGAGTCCGGTAAAGAAAAACAACGAAGGAATGTTTTTCTCGATGAAATTCGCCTGATCGCTGCGTCCCATAAACGCATCGATATCGTAAAGCAGCACAAAGGGGCGAGTCAGATGCTGATTTTCTGTCTCCAGTATCTTTTGCAACGTCGGCGCAAGATCTACACCGCCCACGTGCAGGGTATCCGGATGGTTGCGCGAAATCATATCCATATTCAGCATCGCAACAATCCGATCAACGGGGACGGTGGAGTCGTTGACAAACGCTCTCGAGCCCAGCAAGCCCATCTCTTCACCGCTAAAGGCGACAAACAGGATACTGCGCAGCGGTGGGTGTTTGACCTGTGCAAACGCTTCTGCTAACAACAGCAACCCAGTGGTTCCCGAAGCATTATCATCCGCTCCATTGTAGATCGTATCTGCTTTGGTCCCCCCTGTTCCAATGTGGTCGTAGTGTGCACCGACGATCACGTATTCCTCAGGACGAAGCGTTCCTCGCAGGACACCAACAACGTTCGGCACAACAATTTTTTCCACCGTATCCCTGACCGACAGGGAAAGCCAGACGCCGTTGAAAGTGGTCGTGTATGGCACTCCAGTAGAATCGATTCGACGCTGCCAGCTTCTCAAGGAATCCAGGCTGCCAACGACGGCTTCCGCTGCTTTTTTGCCAAAGCTGACAACGATGATCGGTGAAATGCTCATTGCTGGAACGGCTGGTACTGCCCGGCGGGAAATGCGATGGCTTAGCAGGGGCCACGGAAATCCCCCTAACCGCACCCGCCCTCGGCGAATCCGAACGACCAGCAGGGCTTTTGCCCCCAATTGCGCTGCCAGCTCCGCCTTATACCGCACCCCATACCGTCGCTGTTCTCGCCGGCTCATCCGCTGCCGCAACGGCGCCGGCAATCCATCCAGCACCAGCACCGCTTTCCCCCGCACGTCCAGATGCGCATAATCATCATAGGCACTATCGGGCAGCGACACTCCATAACCAGCGAACACCACCGGCAGGGAATCCACTGCTATCGCAGCGGTGAAATAGTACGGACGCCAGTTCCGACCGGCGGCAAGCGTATCGGTTTTTCCACTACGGTGGTGAACGTACAGTATCGGAACGGAAGCCAAATACCGACGACGAAGTTCGTACAGGTGAAAGTAGCTGGTATCGCGAAACGGCTCCAGTCCAAAACGGCGAAATTGTTCAGCAATGTAGCGCGCCGCAATCCAGATAGTCGGGCGCAGAGTCGACCGTCCCTGAAGCTCATCTGAAGCCAAAAACTGCAAATGCTTCTTTGCCCGCTCTGGTGTCACTGGTTTGAACAACGCTGGTGGAATCGGGTCAATGCCCCACGCCAGGGAAACGAAAATGATCCACAGGGCACTACGCCACATCCATCGCTGCCAGTGCATTCAGTATCGCTCCTGTTTTCTTTACCTTTCCAGCCTGTTTAACGCTCTTTCCCCCATAATGTTGCTCCCTGATCCACGGCATACCCACCGGGAACGCACGCTCCAGTGCGCAACTCCCTTCAGCAGGACAACCCGCAGCCTTGTTCCACCGTTTGCCGGCTGAAGCCGGCGTTCCCTGTGGGGTTTACTGGGAGCGCACGCTTCTGCGTGCAACCTCTGCCGGCGAAAGCCGGCGCTCCCACCTCGGCACTTCCGCAACAACGGATATTCCGCTGTGCTGTAAAGAAAGGAATTCCCTCAAAGCAGAACTGCCTCACAGCACCTGAAGATTTCAGCCTGGCAAACCCGTAGTGCAGTATCAAACGCAGCAGGTTTGCGCTCCAACACCCAAAGGTCAACGCTATGCTCGAACGGGGCAAATCACAACACTGCTCACACCGGCTTACCTCCCACTACCGAATCGAATACCGCCGCAAGCGCCACATAACCGGATCCCTCGGCTCGCACGGCTCATAATCGGTCATAAACTCCCACGACCAGTCATCTGCTACCTGAAACTGCACGATCCCGATCCCTCGAACAACCCAGATCCACAACCATTGCCCCTCGCATCCCGGATACACTCTCTCTCCTGAGCCATACGATGAAAACTGATCTCGCACACTACAACGATATTGCAAAGCAACAGCAGAAGTATCCAGAAAAGTTACTGTCTGGCGTCCTTCATACCGGGCTCCATACTCTATCCAGTCCGCAACGAGCTTCATTCCTACCAACTCTACTGTATCTGCGCCCGAGAACTGAAAACGATAACTCCAACTCGGCTTTCCAAAATCTGCCACTGGTAACCACCGAAGGGATATCCCCCAAAATCTCAAAATCCACCAGTTTCTATACTCCCACAACTGCCCATTCCGTTCCTCCCAGAACACCGTATCCCGAAACTCCCCACCTTCCGACTGCCACCGCCACACCACCATCGCCGCCGCTCGACCATCAACCCTCCGCCTTCCTGCTACCTCGATCCGCACCCGCTTTGTAAACTTCAGGGTATCAAGGCTCCCCGCTACCCATTCGTATTCCCACCAATTCCCCGAATCCAGCGGCATCATCCACGATGTCTCCCGCGGTCCAGTCACATCCTCACATCCCCCGATCATCCCTCCACCAATGATCCCAACTGCCACGATCACCACCATCCACCATCGCTGCATCTCCTCACTCCTCTTTGTGAAACAGCTACTTATATGGCAACGGGGTCATCGTCAACTGCCGCAGAATCTGTCCCTGCAAATCCACTTCGTACAGATACCCATACGCAAACGGCAATGTATCCCTCGGCGGCACCATCGTCACCACCAGCCGATCTTTGCTCAGAAAATCCCCGCCCGGCAAAAACCGATACCCGCACGCCGTTTGCCACAAATCCACCACCCGATCCGGCTTTGCCACCACCGGCCGCTCCCGAAGCAGCCGATCCACATCGTCCCAGATCCAGATCTGCGGAAACAGCCTCGGCGGCACCGGCATCACCACCAGTGCCAGCCGCTTCCCATCCGGCGACCATCGTGCCCGCCTGACGATGATCGGATACCTCGCCCGACGTTCAAACCACAACCGGTAGCCGTTCACGTAGTACGCATATCCCCCATATCGCCCCGAAAGCTCTACTGCCAGAAACACCTTCTCCCCATCCGGCGACACTTCCTGCCACCACCGCCGCTCCCATTTCCCTTCTCCCATCACCTGCCGCCGCCATCGTTCCACCGGATCATTTTCAAACGGCAAAAACTCATCGCCCTCAAGATAATACATCCCCTTGTCCCCCGCATCCAGAAAATTCTTCCCCGGCTCGGATTGCTCCATCCATCGGTAGAACCGCAGCGTTTCATCCACCGAAAATGCTGTGCTATATCCCGATGGTGCTATCCGATAGGCTTTCCCCTGCTGCCGGTCCACCAGAAAATAATTCCGCCCGAATGCCACCCATCTCCCTGTATCCACCATTGTCTGTGCCTCTATCAAGACATACCGATCGGAATACGGTGCCCAGTGCATTGACAACACATCCCTGATGCCGAACCCCAGTGCTCGAATCGCTGCATCCATTCGTCCATCGTCCCACTGCAAATTCGCCGGGTCCAGACTCCGGACTCCAAAATAAAACTGCTGCCGGCGTACAATAAACCCTATGTGTCGTTCCTTCGGCGACACCCGCAGCACCTGATGATATCCCTCTTCCGGAAACTGCGCATTTTTATCCCCCAGACTGTGCGGGAAAAAGCACGGTCTCGGCGCCACCACCTCCCCACACCCCCCACTTCCGAGCATCAGCCCGATGAGCCCCACAATCACAAACCACCATCGCTCTGCTCCGCCTTGCCTCCTCTTCCCAACTCCCATCGCTCCCTCACAACTCGAATGTTAACTGCCGCAAAATCCGTCCTTCAACCGAAACCTCATATATGTAACAGGTGAAAAACCCCGGCGGAAACAGGGAGACCGCAAAGGTCGTATCACCGGTAAACCGCGGCACTGGGTCCATCGAATACATACACCACTGCTCTGATGGATCAATCACATAATCTGGCTCCACTTCAGGTGACGAATTTTTCAACACCTGACTGACATCCGTAATAACCCAGAATCGGTCAATGCCCGGACCTTTATTCTCCCAACTCTCATCATTATAATAGAGCGACAAAATCAAACTCCGCCCATTGGGTGCCCAGCTTGCCCTACCAGTTTCCCTCGGTAATTGTATCTCCACTCCATCCAGCAAAAATCGTCGCTGACCGTTCCCATCCTCTACGATACCAAACCAGTGCTGATCGCCGGGACTCCATACCCGTCGCTGCGGCTCTCCGCGATACTTCTCCGGAAGCGGCAAAATCGTATCCTGCTGCAACCAGTACATCCGCTCTCCTGACAACACAAAGTAATCTGCTCCAGGCTTTGAAGTCGCCATCCAGTGCAGAAACACCTGATCCCCCGGACTTTCCGGTATCACCTTCTCCACTCGAACCGCCATACCGTCTGAAAGAGCGATCACAAATGCATAGTCACGGAATCTTCCCTCTTGATCTATCGACTTGGCCAATACCATCAGGCGCCGGTGATCATACGGACACCATAAGATCCTTCCTGCTCCAGCAGAAATCTCTCCCTCTGGCAAATATGGCTGAAGCTCAATCTTGTATATTTCATAAGTGCTCACGTCGATAATGTGTAAAGGACCTTCATCACGTACGTCCTCATATGCCACCATCATTCCATCCGGCGATGCTCCTCTGACAATATGTCCCGATGGTGGTACAATAAATCGATATCCATTATTCCATTCACACGGCGGCGGGGACGGCTGCACGGGAACATCCTGGCATCCACCCCACCCACCACTCAGCAGCAAAAGCAGCATCCAGACAATGCTACCAGACAAATACCGGCTGCGTGACCACATCCGCTCCGATCCGCAGTTGGACAAAATAAACCCCACGGGAAAGACGGGGAACCAGAAACTCCTGCGGTTCTCCTCCCCGGCGCAACACGCCAGATCCAGCATACAACATCTTGCCCTGCGCATCAAAAATCCGTACCGTCATTTCCTCACTTCCCGGGACTGAGGAGCTCACCCACACCTTGAGCTTCCGATCCTGCACCACACACCGGAATGCCCACCGACGCCCCTCAGCCGTATGCCGGGTCCGTCCATCCCGGTCTTCTACATCGGTTACCTTCTCCCTTCCAAAAACCGAAATATGGAATCCAAGCTTCTTTGGTCGCGTCGATCGCCTCCCATTCAATAGCGACACCAGCTTATACTGCAGGTTGGCAACCCGAACCTGGAAGGAATGGCTATGGTAGATGCCATCAGTCTTCCCGTTGCCACCCCGTCCTGAAAGAACATACGTCGCACCAGCTTGAAGGCACGGATTTGCCAGCGACCAACCACTGGGCGCTCCTTCACCGCTCCGCCCCCACACGAACAGGGGATTTGCACTATCCACTATCCACCGATGTGGAGGCAAATGAATCGTACCATAGACCCATCGGCGCTGTGCCAGGTAAGGTCCCGAAGCTAACGGCTTTGGTCGCCCTCCAGCATTAAGCACCAGCAGCAAAAAAGTCGGACTCCATTCTCCAACAGAGTCGATTGCCACTGAATCAACAGAGAAATGGCTCACCCTGTATCCTCGCTGGAGCATATCAAACAACGTATCTGCCCGGATATGTCCCCATCCAGTTTGATCGTCATAGAAACGTGACAACTTATCTTCACAAGCAGCCTTAATCATTCCTTCGTAATCCTCCACCACCAGATCCCACTGGTGCTCCCGGGCTTCAGAACACAACAGTGCAATCAGACCACTGACGTGGGGCGCTGCCGCAGAGGTTCCTGCAAAATATCCAAACCCTCCGCCGTATTGAGTAGTGTACACTATAGCGTTCGGACCTGAATAATATCCTCCCGGAGCCAGGAAATCCATCCCCCTGCCATACGAAGAATAATCAATCCGATTCCTGGACCTATCAGATGCCCCCACACTGGACACCCACCACTCGTCGTAGCACGCAGGATAATGCAATCGATCATCATAGCTATTCCCCCTTGCTGCAACAAAGCTGACCCCATTTTCAAATGCATACAATATCGCGGATCTCAACGCAAAGCTGTAGAATGAACCTCCCCAACTGGCATTAATGACGTGCACTCCATATCCATACCCGGTGTTCGGATTACGACTGCTGGCTTCCAGAATAGCAGCAATAGCGTAAGCAAGAGATAAATACCCCGACCACTGCGGATGAGCAACACGAAAGCCATATAGTGCACACCCTATTCCCTCATCGCTATAGTTGTTATCCGGTCCCCATCCACCAGCAATCCCGGCAACTCCCTGCTCCACACATCCTCTATTGGTCAACGCCCCAACAATGCCAGCCACAGGAGTTCCATGACTGGAACCTATACTGAAATCTGTCGTATCTTCCGTCCAATTCCAGCCACCAGCAACCTTGTATCCCCATCCCTTACCACCACCCAAATCGCAATGATAATACCATATCCCATCGTCTATGACCCCGACTTTGATCGCATAATCTCCAACCTCAAAGTCCCACGCCCGTGTTACTCCCGTCATCTCCCGATGCAGGCTGATCTGCAAGGGGAAATTCGGATCTCGAGAAGGTGTCCGGTCCAAAAGCTCCAGATAGTAATTAGGCTCCACAATCTCCACCACATCCCAGTGATTGCTTAAAATCTGATCCGCTGCATCAATGATATCGATGGTATCACTCCGAAACTTCATCACCATCCACAGGTAATCAGTGCATCGGACCGTATCACCGTAGCGCGTGATGGAAATCGTATCAGCACACGGGTTGGCTACCGTCATTCGCTGCAGGAAATCAACCCCCAGATTTTCAAGCGTCACTCGAAGTGCCGAATCCCGGATGATGGAAGCAACGGAAAACTGCTGCGATAACAAATGCTGGCGCAGCGACGGAGGCAACATCAAAACCCCTTCACCCGGCGCTCCCTCCGTGATCGGAGCCGGATAAGCGTAACACAGTGAGTCAAGGTACAAAGCGTGGGGATAAAATCGCACGATGAGCTTTCCCGGCGCGTAAGCCGTATCCGGTGGCGGAAAATTGTAATCAATGGTATCTCCACGGGTATCAAGGAAAACGGGTAACTGGAGTTGGGCAACTATATCCCCCCCCCCCAAACAGGAAGAGAAAGAACAAAAACAGGCGCAGTTTTCTCATCGCTCTCACCTTTTTTGTTCCACGAACCGCTGATGAGAACAGTGCAAATATACAAAAAACTTTGCAAAAAGTCAAGCGCTGCACGGAATGCGAAAGAAAAAGTAGAAACCACACTGTTTCATATACCGCCGCGCATTGCCAGCCTACATTTCTTTTGCCGGCTAAAGCCGGCGCTCCCAGGATATACCGGCGGGAGGTGGGACCCCTATCGTCGGTACTTTCGAGGAACTGGGGAGCTTCCCTCTGAGAAACGCCTCTTCCAACGCACTGGCGTTCCCGATGAATCGTCCTTTGGAAATTCGACTTTGTGTTCCACAAACGGTGATAAGCATCGATGCCATACGATGAACTTTTAGTCCAGCCAATGCGAGAAGAACTGACCCGGATCGGATTTCAGGAACTCCGAACACCAGAGGAGGTCGATCAGGTTCTGCCGCTGCCGGGCACAACGTTTGTTGTCGTGAACTCCGTATGCGGATGCACCGCTGCCGCTGCCCGACCCGGCGTTGCTTTAGCTCTTCAAAAAGCGACGGTATTACCGGACCGGCTGGTTACCGTCTTTGCCGGACAGGATCTGGAAGCAACGGCGCGGGCACGGGAGTACTTTACCAATCAGCCGCCATCTTCTCCTTCGTTTGCCCTGCTGAAAGATGGAAAGCTAGTCTTTATGATGCACCGCCATCACATTGAAATGCTCGATCCGGAAGGAATTGCCGATACACTGGTTGAAGCTTTTGAACGTTTTTGCAGAAAAGAAGAACCGTCCAATGCGTAGCAGTGTTTCACAATAAACTCGAAACCTCCTGCTTGCCAGAAGCGGCGCCCGGCGCCGCTTCTGTGTTTTATACACAGTAGCAAAAGAATGCACAATGCGCTCGGTGGACGTCCTCATTATTGGACAGGGGCTTGCAGGGTCTTTTCTCAGCTTCTGGTTGATTCGTCGCGGCGTGGACGTGCTGGTTGTGGACTCCCCTCAAATCCTTCCGGCTTCTGCGACCGGCACCGGGACCTTCAATCCCATCGCCGGATACCGCTTTACGCCCTTCTGGAACTTTCCCGATTGCCGGGACGCTCTCATTGAAGCAGTTACGGAGATTGAGCGGTTCTTCAATATGCAATTTCTCTTTCCGCTGCCCATTGCTCGTTTCTTCAGAGATGAAGAACAGAAGAAGCGGTGGGAGCAGCGGAAGCTGGAAACGGTTCTTGCGGAGTTCATCGATCGCTTTCTTTCTCCCGAAGAAGTTGCCCAATGGGTTTCTGCTCCGCTGGGTGGATTCCTAACCCGCCAGAGTTTTCTTCTCCAGACAGAGAAATTTCTACACTCCTGGCGGCAATTTCTGTTCCACCACGATGCTCTGATCGAAAGTCGCTACACCGACGCTCAACTCGAATTAGATCACCGGAGCGTTCGCTGGAATCGTCAGGTGCGAGCACGGTTCGCCGTTTTTTGTCCCGGCGACTCTATCCTCCATTCTCATTTCTGGAACTCCCTGTTGCCGTTCCAGTTTGCCAAAGGCGAATCGCTGACCTTTGCTGCTGAATCGCTACCAGAGAATTTGATTTTCAATCGGGGTGTCCACTGGGCACCCCTGGGGAATCACATATTCCGGTTTGGTGCCACCTACCGATGGGACGATGCAACTGCTCTGCCAACGGCTGAAGGCTACCGTCAACTCCGCTCTGCGCTCCAGAACTTTGCCACTGTTCCAGTAACGATTCTGGCGCACCATTCAGGTGTTCGCATCACTTTTCCCGACCACCTGCCAGCTCTTGGTCCCCATCCTCAGTATCCCCAACTCTGGCTCTTTACAGGGCTGGGAACCAAAGGCGTGGGGTACGCTCCTTTCTTAGCGTCCGTGCTGGCTGAGGCTTTATCCGGTAAAGATTCCATTCCCTCGGAAGTCCATCTGAATCGGTTCGGATAAAATGCTGGAAACGGTCACTTACATTGCACAACTGTTTATCGGTCAGGTCCTTAACGAAGGCGACATCGCCATTGATGCAACGGCTGGCAACGGCAAAGACACGATTTTCTTAGCAGAGCACGTGGGTGAAACGGGACACGTGTACGCTTTTGACATTCAGGAGATCGCCTTAGATCGGACCCGCAGGCTTTTGCAGGAATTCCACCTCAACCATCGCTGCACTCTTATCTGCGCTTGCCATAGCAAACTTCTGGATCATATTCCCGCTTCTCTGCACAAACACATCCGTGCGGTAATGTTCAACCTGGGTTATCTTCCCGGCGGAGACCGCAGTATCACAACCGATGTTGAAACCACGATGGCGGCGGTGCGATCGGCTTTCCACCTGCTGAACGTCGGGGGACGCATCAGCATTGTGGTGTATCCCGGTCATCCTGCAGGGACAGAGGAATCCGAAGCACTCATCCACTGGAGTCGTCGCTTTCCCCGCGATATCGCTATAGCAGTGCAATATCGCCGACTCAACAGTTCAGACCGTTCTCCGTACCTTATTCTGATCGAGAAGCGGCGGGATGTCCCGGCATCCGGATCTGAATTCCTTCGGTAGTCCACCGTGGTGCTACCCGCACGACCGTTTGCCACCCCGTAAAGCGCTCTGACGGTTGATACGGATCGATGCGTCCAACATCGAACCGTCCATTGCGATTGGCATCTTCAAAGCACCACAGTTGATACCGATCGGGCACCACCGATGGAATACGCCACGTGCCCGGCTGCTGAAGCGTATGCCGATACTGCATACCGTAACCGATTCCCTGAACGATCAGGATATACGGTCCTCCGGGATGCGCATCCTGAATCTCCCCGACGAATTCTCCAAAGTCCCGAAGATCGGGCGTGCGGAAACGGATGCGAACCGGAGAGGGCAACGATACCCCTCCAACAGCGATGGCGACCGTATCAATGCGCAGCTCATACCACTGCTGTGGTAAAAGGGTATCCACCGGCTGAAGTTCAATGTGGGTCTGGCTTTTCCATCGTTTCTGCAATGGTACCGTCTGCCCACTGTCCAATCGATGAAGTGAAATTGCCGCTGCCGTTGCCCCCGTATCCATTGGAACAGAAAAAGCAAAGATCCAGTGAAAAAACGGGAGCAGAAGCTGCAAACTGTCGCCCTTGAGGGGAAGTTCAGCGATGCGTGGTACAAGCGTATCGGCGAGTATGGGCATTCGAAACTGCACCTGATTCTGGAGGGTGTCGAGCACATTTCCTGCGGTGTCTGCTACGGTGCTGGCGCCAACATCCCAGATGCTGGATGCCAGCGGGGTAGCAAATGCCAGCAAAACAGTTGTTTGTTTTCCCGGCTCCAGCCCTGCTCCCGATGGTTTGAGCATCCGTCCTGTTGCGGTATCCCGGCACCAGAATGCTGCCGGTTGAATCGAAGCGGTATCGAGTGGTTCAGAAAACCGCAGCCGGAGCAATCGAGCAGTCAGCGGCGTTGCTCCAATGAGCTTCGGCGGCTCCCGGTCTGGAACGGGTGACATCCACAGCTCAATAGTATCAGTCACCACCGGTCCCAGCACCACTTCTCTCCATCCAACCGTCGCTGCCTCCCATCCACGATCGTACCGACCATTGCCGTTCCGATCTTCAAAAGCAGCGATACGGTATCGCCGCGGAAGCAAAGCAGGAAACTGGAACGTTCCGTCTGCTCCCACCTCCAGCCAGTAGTCCGGCTGCTGATACCACAATGAATCCTGCCACTTCGTGCCTTCCTGCGTTAACAACACGATGGTTTTACTCCCACGGTGTCTCCCCCATATCCTGCCCACAACGCCGTATTGACTGATCGTGTCACCAGTCGAAAAAACCAGCGTTACCGCCTTTTCCAGCGTATTGCCTTCAACATCCCGAAACGCCGGACTCACAGTAACAACATAGGTCTGATTGCTCCGGAGCGAATCCAGATGAATTTCCAACTCGTCATCCTCAACCCACTCAGCACGAAAATTCGTGGGGGGAAAAATGGTAATGTACCTGGCGGGAGATTGAACGGCGATTTCCTCACTGAAAACGATGGAAATCTGTGGACGTTCCCATCGAACGGTTCCACTGGTAGGAATTGTCTGCAAAACAGTCGGCGGAATGGTATCCCGCGGTCCTCCCGGTGGCGGTAGAGGATGCGCGCATCGGAAAAGGGAAAATATGCTGAAAAATCCGAGAATGCCCGCAAAAAGGACGTTCCACACCTGCCGGTGCATAACCACCGGACTTAGTATTCCCACAGGCGGAAGTGAAAGTGATAGCTGAACCCAATGCCTGCGGAGGCAACTTTGGGATTGTTGGGAATGTCCGATGCATAAATCCCATTAAGCTGGTACGCTCCGGTAATCCAGAAACTCACCTTACCCGTTGCATCCCGGTACACGGGAACCGAGAGTTTGAACCGGAGTTCTATCGCCGTTGCAAGGTTTGATAGTTCTTGTGAGATTGTTCCGGCAACGTTCTCTCTTTTGCCGCTTAGCGGGAATCCCAGCCCAACGCCCAGGTTAAACATTTTGAACTGGATGTACGGATGAACGCTCAGGTAGCTGAGAACATACTGGAAGCGGTTTTGGTCCGTGACATTCTGGTACGGCTTCATTATGAACGTGTTCGTGGTGTATCCCACATCCAGCGCAAATCCGAAGTCTTCCTTCTGCGAAACAATGTACCACGCAGAAGCGAAGAAATTCGGTAGAGGCGCAATTGCAAGCTCTGTTTTTTCTCCCTGCGGAATATCGCCAGCGTTGATTCCCATCTGTCCTGTTAGACCAATTCCGACACCAAGCGGATAGAATAACTGCGCATGTGCAATGGTCACTCCAAGGCTGAGAAGCAGAATTAGGCTAAACCGTTTCATTTTCTGTTTGCTCCACTTTGTTCTACAATGTTGCGAATATAGGGAAAACCCGTGAGAGAAGCGGTTGCTCTTCATTTTCCGTTACAGGAATTGAGCTTTCTCTTCTCTGGTTGTAGTTTCAGGAGATGTGGAAAAGTGGAAAAGCCGGGATGGAAGAAGTGCTCGTTCCTACGGAATCAAGGGGAGAGCGAACACTGGTCGTATGTGGAAAATGATGTGGAAAAGTGCGGAGTTATCCACAGCGTTGTGGATAAACAAGTTTTCCACAGTAAAAGTGTGGACAAAGTGGTAAGTTTTCCACGGATTTCCACAGTTCAGAAACACTCGATTTGTGGATGATTGTGGAAAACGGGAAGAGGTTTGTTTAACATAACCGCTGACCTGGAAAACTAAGGAAGAATTTGCAGGAAAAATCTTTTAAGGGGAGGTCGGAGCGAGTTGGCTGTCCGTTATGTTAAGAAAAGAGCTGAATGGAGCCCGATGTCCGGAAACACGGCTCTTTATGAGCGATGTTCTGCTAAAGAATCGATCCAGACGGAGTCGGAAATTTGGTGAATACCGAAGGAAGCAGGAAGAAAGTCGAAGCCGGGTTCCAGTACAAGCGATGCGTCATATTTAAAAGACTCGGCGCAGCAATAAATGGGAATCTGGTAGAAGAGTAGAGCGCAGAGCGAATAGCTGGGGTGTCCGTTGATAAGTCCATAGGACGGGGAGACTGTGTCAGCACCGATCAGAACAAAATCGATGGGGTGCGATGGCACAGCATCTGGAAGTACGGTGGCGGGAATGCCAGCCCGATGGAGTCGTTGCTGGAAAAATTCGCCATAAGCAGGAGTGCCGGAACGGAAGCAGTAGATGTTCCACTGTTTTCCTTCGTGGATTCCTTCGACCAGAATTTGTTCAATGAGGGAGCTGTAACTGATGGTGGCAACGGTGCCGTGATGCGGAAGCTGCTGTAAAGCGGTCTGGATCGTTTCACGGGAACTGCGTTGTATGAGCGCTCTGGTTTTCTCGACAGCAGTTGGACAGGAGATGTGCTGGAGTTGATCGGAGAGGAAACGACTGATCGTGCGAAATGCTGCCATTGCAGGACGGATCCACCGGAGTTGGGTCAGAAAATGGGAAAGAGCTTCAGAAGAAAACCGGCATTCTGCCAGTGCATCGAGGGCAAAAAGTACCAACTGTCGGCTCCCGGCAGTTGTATTGGTGCGGATAGATTCCAGCCGTTGCTGAAGCTGTGGAGACATTGCAAATTTAAAATGGTTCAGCGGCGCAGACCTGTCGAATTTGCAGATCTACAATGGGCGGCGAAAGCTGCGCCATCAGGAGCACCGTTGGGAACAAATTTGCCCATTGATGGCACCGATCCAGAATCCAGCTATCGGTCGTGATCACTGGGTACGGCGCACGTGCCAGCAGTGGATCGGGCTGCAACTGGACTTCTACCTGCCAGTTCCATTGGTTTTCTTTTGCCAGCTCCATCATCAGCGATTGCAGGCGGCGGCTGTTGGATACCGGAGCATCCAGGTAGATAATGGCACGCTGGATCTGAAGTTGATTTAAGGTTGTGCCTAAAAGCTGCAAAGCAGGGATGGTTTCTTCCACTTTGCGATACGTACCGTGTAAGCTGGCAAGGTCCCGGTAGCAGCCATCTCGCCCGATGAACAGATACGCATTGCCCAGCGCGCTTTCTAAAGCAATGAGCTGGTTGTACCCATCAATTGCGATGGTTTGCCCCGCCAGATCCTCCAGATCCAGTTGCGAATGCAGCCGTTGATTCAATGCCTGCTGGGGACAACTGGCGCGCTGGACCGCCAGCCGTTGCCGCTGCGTTAGTCGGTAACGATCGCCGACTGTTTTCAGAGCAGCCGTTTCGCTGAAGCCGCGGGTCAGAAGGTACGAGAGATCATAGACGGCGTTCCGCAGCGTGCTGTGCTGGTCTGGCGCAAACAATTTGTCGTCCGAGGGATGCTTGCCACGATGTTTTCGACTGTCTGGCATTCTCCACACCGCTTTGATCTACGAGGCTACGGTCGCAACGGGTTGTTGCTCACCGCGCAGAAATGCTTCTGCTTCCAGCACATCTTCCGGGCTGCCGACGAACAGGGGTGTTCGTTGATGCACCTCTGTCGGCTGGATCTCCAGGATGCGATGTTCTCCGTCCGTCGCCCGTCCTCCCGCCTGCTCGATCAGCATTGCAATTGGATTGGCTTCGTAAATGAGGCGAAGTTTACCCTTTGGACTCTTTTTATCACCCGGATACATAAAAATCCCGCCGTACAACAAGGTTCGGTGAACATCTGCGACAGCCGTTCCAACATAGCGGAGTTTGTAGGGACGCTGCTTGTCTTCCGACGGCGTTTTCAGATACTGCACATATCGCTGAAGTTGCGGGGACCAATATGCGGCGTTGCCTTCGTTGATGCTGTAATACTTGCCCCGCTTCGGGATTTGGACTTTTTCGTGCGTGAGGAAAAATTCACCGACGGTGGGATCGTAGGTGAAAATGTCCACCCCGTTGCCTGTGGTGTAGACCAACACCGTGCTGCTTCCATAGCAGGCGTACCCTGCTGCAACCTGTTTGTACCCCGGTTGCAGGACATCTTCCAGCGTGCCATCGCCGCTGTCAGAGACTCGCCGGTAGACAGAGAAAATGGTGCCGATCGTCACGTTCACGTCGATGTTGGAGGATCCATCCAGCGGATCGAAAATGAGCACATACTTACCGCGTTCGTACTGCTCAGGGATGCGAATCAGCTCTTCCGCTTCTTCCGATGCCATAATGCAGAGATGACCGCCGTGGTCCATTGCGCGGACGATCGTGTCGTGAGCAAAGACGTCCAGTTTGCGGACGACATCCCCGGAAACGTTCGTGGCTTCGGTGATTCCCAGGATATCCGCCAGCCCGGCGCGCCGAACTTCTCGGGCGATGATCCGGATTGCTAAGGTAAGATCACGCAGCAGGCGGGAGAATTCCCCGCTGGCTTCTGGAGACAGTGCCTGATTTTCTGCAATGTGTCGTTCGATCGTTACCAGCTTCCGAACTTTCATTGCCATCTCCTGTCTGGAATGCTTTGTTTGACTCACTCCGATTCGCCAGCGTTTTCTTTGTTTAAGTATTCCGGCAGTCGAACGGCTAAGACCGGACACGGCGCTTTCCGCAGCACACGCTCGGTAGTGCTTCCAAACAGAAAGTGTTCTAATCCGCTTCTGCCGTGCGTTCCAATGCTGATGATATCCACATTGTGTTCCTTGGCAAACTGCACGATCTCGTCCGATGCTCGTGCCCCGCTGTGCACCTCGAAGTCTACCTGTATGCCTTTGGCGCGTAGTTCCTGCGTGATTTTTTCTAACTCGCTGGTTGCCGTGTCGATCAGCTCTTTTTCCAGATCTACCAATCCGACCTGTGAAAATCCCCAATCTGCTGGATAAGCGATAGGTTCTACAATGTGAAGCAGTGTTAACTTTGCACCCAGTTGTTGAGCAATTTCCGCTGCATATTGCAGAGCGTATTGCGAATGTTCGGAGAAGTCAATGGGAACTAAGATGCGCTGAATGCGGATCATTTTTTGTAGCACTTTGTTCGACAGTTTCCTAAGCAAATTGCAAATTACGAAACTCTGCGGGATCTTCACACAGGTGAATGGCTGTTACACAGTTGAGGTGAGTTTCTTGCATGAGGTAAGCTTCTTGCACCGGAGCTCAAAGTTGCTTTGATCACTAAAGGTTTCAGTACGGTCCAGCGGGAAAACGAAGGAGTGGTGTCTGGATAAAAACAGGCAGAGGGTAAACAAAGCAGCAGGCACGCTGGTCGTTAACAGGAGCCGGTACGATTTTACTTGTATGCTGAGATGACAAAGGGAGCTGAAAAGCAACGATTCGTTGTTCCAGAACGTTGTTCTCTATTGGGAGTATCCCGCCGTTAAGCGCGCAATTGCGCATTGAATTTTTCCTGAACAGCAGCGATGATCTGATCGATGAACTGCTGGACTTCTTCATCCGTGAGCGTATGGTCTGGCGCATTGAACTGGAGCGTGAAGGCAATGCTCTTTTTGCCTTCACCGAGCACCTTAGGATTGGTGAAAACGTCAAAGATGGTGAGGTGCTTCAGAAAGGGACCGGCGCTCTGGCGGATGACCGCTTCAATATCTCCGGCAGGGATGGCGGCATCCACGATAAACGCCAGATCGCGTTCCACTGTTGGGAAAGCGGAAACCGGGGTGTAGCGCGGCTGTCGCCGGGGAATGGCAGCGATTTTGTCTAAATAGAGCAGCCCAGTGAACACAGGCTGCTGGATTTCCGTGCGGCGCAGCAAGTCCGGATGTAGCTCTCCCACCGATCCAATTTCCTCGTCGTTCCATACCGCTTGCAAAGCGTTGCCGGTGTAGTAGAACGGGAGATCTACAAAGGGACGAAGCTGGACATCGGCTAAATGGAGCAACTTGATGAGATGTTCCAGCATCCCTTTAGCGTCAAAAAAGTCGTAAGGACGACGCTTGACTCCCCAGTGTTTCGGGTAATGGTGTCCCGTCAGGGCGAAAATCAGGTGTTCTTTTTCCGTGTATCCCGGAATGAAGCTTTGCTCGGAGTTCACTTTCAGGAAAATTTTTCCAATTTCAAAGATTCGGAGATCTGTCCGTTGTACCCGGATGTTGCGATCGATAACGCGGATGATCGATGGGATCAGGGAGGGGCGCAGAGCAGAAAGTTCTTCTCCTAAGGGATTAGCAATGCGAACCACCGCATCCGTAAAGCGGCTGGCAGTCGATGGGTCGATCATATGAGGGTTCACTGTTTCCGTAAACCCTGAATGAATCAGGTGCTGGGCTAACGGCAGTTTGTCCGGTAGCGGCAAAAGCGAAGGCGGAAGCTTTGGGGCAGTGTAGAGTAATTTCGAGGTGGTTTGAGGCTCAATGGCGTCATACCCCCAGAGACGTGCTATTTCTTCGATGAGATCGATTTCTTCGTCGATGTCGACGCGGAAGCTGGGAACGCCAACAACAATCCCTTCCGGATCTTTGTGGAGCGGCGTAAAGGAGAGGCGTTGTAAGATCTGGTCGATAGTGTCCGGGTCAATGGCTGCGCCCAGAATCCGACGAACCCGCTGGTAGCGGAGGCGAATCTGTTTCGGAATTGGCGGAGAAGGGTAAACGTCGTAGATATCCGAGGCTACCGTACCCCCAGTCAGGGTTGCAATGAGAGCAGCAGCCCGGTCCAGCGCTCTGGGGACATTTTCGATGTCCGTTCCACGCTCGAAGCGATAAGAAGCTTCCGTGCTGAGTCCCAATTGCTTTGCTGTACGGCGGATGGAGGAGGGGTGAAAATAGGCGGATTCCAGGAATACGTTGGTTGTTTGTTCCGTGATCTCGGAATTTGCTCCTCCCATTACCCCTGCAATTGCGACTGGTTTCTCCGCGTCGCAAATCAGCAACATTCCGGGTTGCAGCAAGCGGGTTTTCCCGTCCAAGGTCACAAAAGGTTCTTCCCGTTCAGCGGGCCGGACGATGATTGCCGGACCGGCTAATTTGTCGTAATCAAAGGCGTGAAGTGGATGCCCCAGCTCCATTAGAACGTAATTGGTGACATCGACAACCACATTGCGGGGACGTAGACCAACCGCTAACAACCGTTGCTGGAGCCACAGAGGAGAGGGACCGATGGTAACGTTCCGGATCAATCTCCCGGCATACCGGGGACATAACTCCGGATCCTGAATCTCAATGCGGATGGCTTCTTTTGTGGAAGGTGGTTGTTCGTTGACAACCACCGATGGCTGTTGCAGCGGACGCTGGTAATAAGCAGCAATTTCTCGAGCAATGCCGATGTGGCTGAGACAATCTGCTCGGTTCGGTGTCAAAGCGACTGAAAGGACGGTGTCCTCCCACTGAAGGTATGTTCGAAGCGTGCTTCCAACCGGTGCATCGTCGGGCAAAATCCAGATTGTTGACCGATCTTCTTCGCTATCGCCCAATCCCAGTTCGTAGCGACTACAGATCATCCCCTCCGATACGATTTCGCCAAACGATCTGGATTCAATCGTTTCCCCTGTTCCCGGCAAAGTTGTTCCGGGCAACGCTACAACGACTTTACTCCCAGCGGAAAGATTCGGCGCTCCAGAAACGACGGTGATCTGGCGATCGCCAAGATCGATGCGACATACCTGCAAATTCGGCTTTTCGGGATGCGGCGTGATGTCGCGGATTGTTCCTATCAGAAACCCCTCGTATTCTTCTCCGAAATGATGCCACTCTTCCACTTCCAGTCCCAGATTGGTGAGCACGTCGGCAAGAACATCGGGTGATTCCTGGATCTCGACAAATTCTCGCAACCATTGAAGGGATACCTGCATAGCAGCAAACCTTCAGTTGTTCTGACAGCTACAATAAGCAAACTGCAAATTTCGTCAAAACCCGGCGAAGAGCAAGCATATCGCGGGGTGGAGCAATTGGTAGCTCGTCGGGCTCATAACCCGAAGGTTGCAGGTTCAAGTCCTGCCCCCGCAACAAGCAAGCCCCGTTAAAGGGGCTTTTTTTATGGATCGCAGTGGTTCAGGAGCGTAAAAGTGCAGCAGTGGATTGATTTTCTCTTTTCGTTGCCACCATTTTACCTTGTGATCGTAGTACTGGTTCTCTTCGGTGTGGCATTTTCCGTTCTCCGCCGCGTGATCAAAGCCAGTGTGGCAATAATTGTTCTGCTTGTCATCATTGCGGTGCTTTTCCTCATTTCTCCGCCTTAAACGTGATGGTCGGTAAACTTATCCTTTCGCTCTTTTCTTTGCCGGGACTTGACTTCCCGATAGCGTGCTCCTGAAACGCTGCGGTTCTAAGGAAGTGCTGGAATCCACAGAGTTTGTTCAGAATTCTGAGGTAAGCCTGTGGGCACGGGCGTATTTGATAATGTCGGCATTTGTTTGCAGTCCCAATTTGTCCAGGATGCGACGTCGGTAGGTGGAAATCGTTTTGACGCTGAGCTGGGTGCTTTCGGCGATTTCTCCAGTTGTTTTCCCTTGTGCCAATTGGAGAAGAATTTCAAACTCGCGATCTGAGAGGTTATGGTGCGGTTCGGTGGTTTGGGAGGCATCCAGAAGCAATTGCTGTACCTTAGGGGTAAGAAATGGCTGGTTGGAGGCGATCGTTTGCAGTGCTTGCTGGAGTTGGTCCAGGTCTTCCTCTTTGTTGAGGTACCCGGATGCCCCTGCTCGGAGGCAGCGGACAGCGTAGATGTGTTCTGGGTGCATTGACAAAACCAGAATCTTCAGGTTAGGGAATTGTTCCTTCAATTGCTTGATGGTCTCTATGCCCCCCGGACCCGGCATTGAAAGATCCGCAATTAAAATGTCCACCGGTTGCGTTTGTAAGAGACGGAACACCTCATCCCAGGAACTGGCTTCAGCCACCAGTGTGAAATTGTGGAGGGAATCCAAGACAGAGCGGATGCCGGCACGGATCAGAGAATGATCATCGGCTGCTACGACCCTGTATCTGAGGGCTTCGACAGGCATTGTGTCCTTCCCCCGAGCCAACAGAATTGCAAAATAATAATTTCAGCGCAGGTAATGAGCCAGTGTGTATACACGGTTTTTTAAGAGCTCACGTCTCCACAGCGGTTTTATGTGGCACGGATGCAGCAGACAAGAAAAATGCCTTTACAGGTAGGAATCGTTGGATTGCCGAACGTGGGGAAATCAACGATTTTTACTGCTTTGACCCGGACGACCGCAGAAGCGGCGAATTATCCTTTTTGCACCATTGATCCCAACGTGGGCGTGGTTCCTGTACCTGATCCCCGGCTGACGTGGCTGGCGCAGTTGTACCAGCCGCAGAAAGTAACGCCGACAACCATTGAGTTTGTGGATATTGCGGGACTGGTCAGGGGAGCTTCGCAGGGAGAAGGTTTGGGAAATCAATTTCTGAGCCACATTCGAGAGGTCGATGCAATCCTCCACGTGGTGCGGTGCTTTGATTCGACCGATATTACGCACGTCTATGAGAAAGTCGATCCGCTTCGGGATATTCAGATTGTGGAGACCGAATTATTGCTGAAAGATCTGGAGACGCTGGAGCGGCGGAAAGAAATAGTGATAAAGCGGATGCGGGCGCAGGAAAAAGATGCGAAGGAGGAATTTGCATTGCTCGAGCGGTTGATTGCCCATTTGTCTGAGGGACATCTTGCCCGGAGTTTTGATCGAAGTGAAGCAGAAGCGCGCTGGATGCGACAGTACTTTTTGCTGACCGATAAGCCCATTCTGTATGTTGCGAACACCGATGAAGAAGGATTTCGGCAGAGTAATCAATGGATTGAGCAGGTGCAGCGGTGGGCAGAGCAGCGGCAGGCAGAAGTTGTCACCATTTGTGCGGCTCTGGAAGCAGAGTTGGCACAGCTTTCGGATGAAGAGCGGCAGGAATTTCTCCGGGAATTTGGCATAACAGAACCTGCATTGCATCGGGTGATTCGGAAAGCGTATGAGTTGCTGGGGTTGATTACCTTTTTTACCGTTGGTCCCCGGGAAGTTCGGGCGTGGACCGTTCGCCGTGGGGCAACGGCGCCAGAGGCAGCCGGGAAGATTCATTCGGACTTTGAACGAGGATTTATTCGAGCCGAAGTGATGCATTTTGCGGATTTGGAGGCACTGGGCTCGGAGCAGGCGGTCAGGGAAGCCGGGCGATACCGGATTGAAGGGAAGGATTACCGCGTTCAGGATGGGGATATTTTGTACATCCGCTTCAATGTTTCGTAAATGGTTGCTCTGCCGCGGGGATACGTTGCGTTTGATATTGATGGTACGTTGTTGCGCTGGCATTTCGGCAAAGGGTTACGAGTAATGGTGGAAGTTTTTGAGGAGCTCTTTCAGGTTCGGATACCGGAAGCGCGTTATCCGCAGGCGGCAGGGAAAACAGATTGGCAATTGTTCCGTGAACTTCTGGCAATCGCAGAGATAGATGCTCAAGTGGGCGAGCAGCAGCGCCCTGCCTTTTTTCGGCACTTTGCCCGTCAGATACGGCGTTATGGCAGCGAAGAGTTTCAACTGTTGCCCGGTGTGCGGGAACTCTTTGCAAGGCTCCGCGCGCAGGAAATTGGCATTGGGGTGGTGACGGGGAATATTCAGCCAGTAGCAAGGTGGAAATTGTCCCTGTTTGCTCTGGACCGATTCGTGGAGCTTGGAGCTTATGGAGATGAGTCGCCGGAACGGACACGGTTGGTTCAGCTCTTTGCACAACGGTTGCAGGCGCGGTATGGCCAGAAAATTCCCTTTGTGCTGGTCGGAGACTCACCGAATGATGTTGCGGCGGCACGCCAGGCAGGAATGCCAGTCATTGCAGTTGCTACCGGTCCGGTTCCTCGACAGCGGCTGAGGGCGAGTGCTCCTGATGCTTTGCTGGATTCCCTTGAGAATAGCCAACGTGTGCAACAACTGGTCGAAGCGCTATGGGAAAGAAATTGATCATTGCTATCGATGGTCCGGCAGGATCGGGAAAAAGTACAACGGCGAGAGCGTTAGCCCAACGGTTGGGATATTTGTACATCGACACGGGGGCGATGTATCGCGCCCTGGCATTAGCGTTTCTGCGGGAGCATTTCCCCATCGATGAAGCTCATGCCCGTCAGATTCTTCAGAAATACACCGTCCGACTGGCAATGGTCAATGGGGAACAACGAACGTTTCTCAACGATGAAGATGTGTCGGAAGCGATTCGGCGTCCCGAAGTG
>JALWUI010000158.1 GCA_027082775.1 Candidatus Kapaibacterium sp. | reverse complement strand
GCCTTGGGTGTGCGGCGACGGCGGCGGAAGAAATCATCTTCGACCTGAAATTCCACCACCAATTTGCCGAACTGCATTCCACGCCGCATCACGTCGAAGGCTTCCAGAATCTGGTCAAAGGCGTAGACGGTATCAATGACGGGTTTAATCCGGTGTTGCTGGACAAATTCCACCATTTCCGCAAATTCTTCATCATTCCCCATCGTCGTCCCCTGAATGCAAAGCTGCCGCCAGAAGATGCGGTGGAGATCCAGTCCACTGGGTTTACCCAGGGTGGCACCGTACGTTACCAGGATACGACCGGGTTTGAGGAGTTTCAGCAACGTATTCAACTGATCACCTCCTGCCGAATCAATAATGACATCGAAACCACCTGTTTCCCGCAGCAACTGCGCATCCCACTCAGCCTCCTGATAATTGACACCCCCAGCAGCGCCATTTTCCAGCGCTCGCGCCAGTTTCCATTCGCTGCCCGTTGTCACCCATACTTCGGCACCCACTGCCTGCGCAAAAAGAAAAGCCATCTGCGCCACTCCCCCCCCAATGCCGGTAATGAGCACTTTGTCCCCTTTCTGGACATCAGCCTGGGTAAAAACAGCTCGATATGCAGTCAGTCCCGCCAGCGGGAGCGCTGCTGCTTCGGTATAGGAAAGATGGTCTGGTTTGACAGCTAATCGATCAGAGGGAACGACCACATATTCGGCAAAGGTGCCTTTGCGTGGCATCCCCAGAATTTCAAAATCATTGCTCTGGGCGCGGGGATCTGGTCCCCAGTTGATCGCCGGGTTGATAATCACTTCCTTCCCGATCCAATGCCCATCCTCCATACTGCCCGTCCGCTCTACGACCCCACAGCCATCGGATCCTAAGATAGCAGGATACCGAATCCCGGCATATTGTCCCTCAACAATCCACAAATCCCGATGGTTCAGCGCTGCGGCAAAGACCCGAACCAGCACCTCTCCTGGTCTTGGTCGAGGCTTGGTAATCTCCCGAATCATCAGGTTACTCCAACCGCCCGGCTTTTGCAATACTAAGGCTTTGATTTTCGTTGCCATAAGTGTTCCTCGTTGGTTTGTCCAACACACTGCATTAACAGCGGAACAAAGTTAAAAAATGCTTCCCAATGAACGGATAGGCGCCGTTTCCCGCTCACTGATTTTTCCCATTGTGCTGCCAAATGAGCGTTCACCCTTTGCCTTTCCGCCCCAATCCACATATCACAAAATTCCGAATTTTTCCCGCAACAGCAAGAGCAATACGACTTTTGCCCGTTCGCAGCCGGATACGACAACAACATCTCCAGTCCAACCAAAGAAGTCATCCCTGATTCCATCCGCCAATCAGCCGCTGGCTCCAGCCACCCGTTTCGGGCAATCCCGGCAACCACTTCAACCAGTGCCATCGCCGGCGAATAACGACACGCAAAGTGCAGGCTTTGCCGAGCAGCGAGACACCTTCGAACTCTCACCTCGAAGCCAGCAGGAACTTTCGGATCAGGAGAAGCGGGAAATAGAGCGGTTGCGGCAAATTGATCGAAAAGTGCGCGCACACGAGGCAGCGCATCAGGCAGCCGCAGGCTCCCTGGTACGCGGCAAAAGTTTTCGCTATGAACGTGGGCCGGATGGAAAGCAGTATGCCGTCGCTGGAGAAGTCCGGATTGATACCAGCCCCGTACCGGGTGATCCGGAGGCAACGATTCGGAAGATGCAGCAGGTACAGCGGGCAGCCTTAGCGCCTGCGGATCCTTCGCCACAGGATCGCAGTGTGGCTGCTCAGGCACAGCGACAGGAAATGCGCGCGCGGCAGGAATTGATGAACCAGCGACGTGCTCAGCAACGTGGTGACCAGGACAACGAACGTATCCGGCAGGCAGCTTCTGCTGTTCGCCCGTCCGGACAAAAAGCACCGTTTACGTCTTCTTCTGCTTCTCGTACCCGCCACCTGCAACCCAGCACCGACAGGCAGCCGTCAATTGCGGATAGAACCCAGGGCATTTTTTCCCGCATCTCTTCACCGGTACAACCCTCATCCCGACACCGGCGGCAACAACCGACACCGGGACCAACGTTCCGGCAATCGCTGGTGCACCGCTACCGCAATGCAGCCCCGCCCTATTCACCTGTCCCCACAACACCAGCACCTCAGAACTTCGCTCCAGCACCATCTGCGCCTTTACCCCCTTTTCCGGGAACAACTGGTACGATTTTTGATCGCTATATGTGATAAACAATAAACCTGTTGCTCAATCTTATTTGACAACCGTATGGCAACAATGCAAATGGGTGGAATGCGGTGGTGGTATATCGGTATCCTCAGCTTGAGCTGCTTGAGCCTTCTGTGGTCGCAGCCCCTGCCGTTTCGGGAGTGGATGCCGGTTTACGACACCGTCTACGTTCTGGGCGACATTTATCTGGAAGTTTCTTTGATCGAACAAAAGCTGTGGGTGCACCGCCGGAATGCTCCACCGATCGTGATGCCGATTTCCTCCGGCACTTCCAGCATTCCAGAAGGGATGGAAACCCCGACGGGAATTTTCACCATTCAGAACAAAGCCCGACTGGCAATCTCTCGCCAATTTGACAGCACCCGAATGTACTGGTGGCTGGGATTCTCGGGCAATTTTGGCATTCACGCCCTGGATGGCTACGGTTATTACCGCTACCTGGGCAAGAAACCCTCCTCTCACGGCTGCATCCGCATTGCGCGGGAAGATGGAGAAAAGCTCTACCACTGGGTCTCCCCTGGTACCCCCATCATTATTTACATCCTGCCACCAGCTCGAATTTTAGCATTCGCTGATTCCACTTTTGACACGACTGCCGCCATTCGGCTGACCGAACGATCCTGGCAACTGGAGCAATATCTAGAAGAGCGGCTGTGCCGATTGTACGCTGGCGAGTACTTTCTGGCTCACTTCCCTCCACTCTTTTTGGATGGTACCACTGTTCTTCGCCGTGCAGGATTCGATACCGGCGATTTCTACCGGATTCCTCTTCGGCAAAAATTGCCGTACAGTACTACGCCGCCCCCTGTTTGGTCTCTTCCCCCTCCTTACCCGAAACAACCGATCGTGCCAATCAGCATCGACGATACCGTCATTGCGGATAAATAATTGTCCATCCCTTCCTGGCAATTTTCCTCCTGTGCCGCCTTTCACCCGTTCCTCTCCGAAATTCCTGCTATTTGTCAGCCAGCAGACAAATTTGTTCAAACAATAGTTGTTGGAACAAATAATGTTCCGGGATTTCCGTAAAGAGAGCCGTCGTGTTCAATATGTTTCACAAACAAAGGTGATTCCAATGAAGAAGCAACATCGAAGCTTCGCACTCGCGGCGTTCCTTTTCATTCTGGCGCTTCCGCTTTTTGCTCAAAAGACCAGGTGGTCTCCCGACCCTCCCCACACCCGAATTGGCTTTATCGTCAGTCATATGGTTATCACGGAAGTAGAAGGCAAATTCGACAAATTCACGGTGGAGGTTTATTCTGACAAACCGGATTTTTCGGATGCTCGCGCCATCGTAACGATCGACGTCAACAGCATCAATACTGGCAATCCCAAGCGAGATAATCACTTACGGTCTCCGGACTTTTTCGACGCGGCTAAGTATCCCACGATCAAGTTTGTGTCGAAAAAAATGCAACGGGTTGGCAAGAACCGATACAAGCTGATTGGCGACCTCACCATTAGAAATGTCACTAAGGAGGTAGCACTGGACGTAAAATTCCGCGGCTCTGTGCGCGATCCATGGGGGAACACTCGTGCAGGCTTCAAGATTACCGGGGAAATCAATCGACAGGACTTCGGCGTATCGTGGAATAAGACGTTGGATCAGGGTGGGCTGGTCGTAGGCAACACAGTCAAACTCGATATTGATCTGGAATTGATCAAGCAAAAGTAACGCATCGGCAATTAGACACCAGCGGGCGGCATCTGCCGTCGGCTGGTTTTTATACCCTAACAAACAGTCATACCAACAACAATGCGGTTAGAAGAAGAAATCCTGCAAGACAGATTCCAGAGTGAATGTCATCGGGCGATTCTGAACATTTTCTACACTTACCACTGGCTGGTAGAAGAGTTGCGTACCATTCTAAAGCCGTTTGGCATTACGATGCAGCAGTACAACATTCTGCGCATCCTGCGCGGGCAGCAGCGTCAGCCGATTGGAATTCAGGAAATCCAGCAGCGTATGCTGGACAAAAGTTCCGATGTTTCCCGCCTGGTGGACCGATTAGTCCGTCGAAAGCTTGTCACCCGAACTGAAAGTCAGGCTGATCGTCGCCGCAAAGAGGTAGTGATCACCGAACAGGGGTTGCAACTTCTGGAGCGTCTCGATCCTCAAATTCAGGCGATGGATCAGGTATGCCAGACGTTGTCGGACCGCGAAGTGCAACTCCTCAACGAATTGCTCGACAAGCTGCGCGGATAGATCCATTGTCCGCGGAGCCAGCAGGTAGCAGCGTAACCGAAGGAGGGCACAACAATTTGTCCCAACATTCGTGATTTGCAATTTCTTTGTTTTTCCGAAACAAGGGGTAGGAACGAATGAAGCGCACGTACCAGCCGCATAATCGGAAACGGCGGAACAAGCATGGATTCCGCGCCCGGATGGCAACTCGGGGTGGTCGAAAAGTATTGAGTCGACGGCGCAAAAAGGGGCGGCATAAGCTCACAGTCAGTGATGAGTTTCGCCGGTGATCATCCGCATTCCGCATCCATCGGCTCTGGTGTACCTGGAATCGCTGCGGGGCAAGCGCTCGTTTCGTCTTCTCTTTGCTTCCGGCAAGCGTTTGGTACATCCAGCGTTAGTTTTGATTGTGCGGTATCGGGCACAACCACAGCAAACGCCACCGTATCGCATCGCTTTTGGCGTCAGCCTTCGTCGAGGCAGTTCCGCCGTGGTTCGCAACCGGGTGCGGCGTTTGTTACGCGAAAGTCTGCGTCAGTACTTTCTCAAGCATCCAACTGATGCTCGCATTTTTGATGCCCTTATTCTTATCTGGCGTCGGCATCCACCAAAGCCGTCACGATTGCAACTCAAAGATGTCTATCCGATTGTTTCACAAATGCTCCAGCAAGCAGTGCGCCAGTATGAAGAGCAAATGGCAACATAGCGTTCGGCGCCTTGCGGTGTGGGCAATTCGACTGTATCAAATCGCTATTTCACCGCTCTTTCCTGCCAGTTGCCGTTTTACCCCCACGTGCTCTCAGTATGCGATCGAGGCAGTAGAACGCTTTGGCATTGTCAAAGGTGGATGGCTAAGCCTGAAACGCATCGCCCGCTGCCATCCTTTCCACCCCGGCGGGTACGATCCAGTTCCGGAACGAGAAACGAATAACGAAAAGGGAAACCAATGAATTCTGAGCGACAGGCACTGATTGGCATTCTCCTCATCAGCATTATCCTGACTGCCTGGCTTGTCTATGTCTCCATCGAACAACGTCCGCTGCCACCTGAGCAGGATACAACGCAGCAACAGACGACAGTGGTTAAAACCGACACCACCCGTCACCTAACCGTTCCCTCCCTGCCGGTACTGCAAGATTCAACATTTCGCCCTTATGTGGCGACCCATCAGGAATTTGTCACGATTGAAACGCCCCTGTATAAAGCAATTCTCAGCTCACGCGGCGCAACGATCCGCCGCTGGTTTCTGAAACATTACCGCACGTGGAATGGATATCCTGTTCAATTGATTCCCTGGAGTGACACGCTGGGTGGATTTGGCCTTTCATTTATCTCGCCCAACGCTCAGGAAATCGACACTCGATGGTTGCACTTCCGATGGATTCTTCCAACTGACCGATGGGCATACCATCTGGACAGTACCGATACACTTCGGCTCCAGGCAGTTTTAGATTTTGGCGATGGACGGCACATCCTCAAAACCTTCACATTCTATGGCGATCGCTATTCCATTGATGCCGACGTGCAGCTTCAAGGACTTCACACCCTCATTGCCAACCGCCGTTATGATATCCTCTGGAACGACCTGATCAAGTATCAGGAATGGAGCAGCGTCGACGAATCCCGCTATGCTTACGGCGCAATTTCTCTCAATGGCGATCTGGAAAAATTCGATGCCAGCGACATTGACGAAGTTCGCCGAACCCATGCATCCGGGAAGATAGACTATCTGGCAGTCAAAACGAAATTCTTTGTCGTCGGCATCATCCCGCAAAACCCTTCGGACGAAGCCGCAGGGTATCTAAGTGGTAAAGCATATCCAGCTCCCAACGAAGGGCACTATGAACGCTATAACATCCGCTACCGCCTGCCTTACCGGGGCAATCGCCAGGAGAATCACTTTACCCTGTACTTAGGACCCTTAGACTACGATCTGGTTGAACCCTTTGGAATGGAGGCATTGATCGATTTAGGCTGGGAATGGATCGTGCGTCCCATTGGCGAATACTTTACGATGCCCATCTTTAAAGCCGTCCACGTTTTGATTCCCAACTATGGATTTGCCATCATCATTTTTTCCATCCTGATCAAACTCCTGCTTCACCCGCTAACGATCCAGCAGCTACGATCGGCAGAGAAAATGCGGCTACTCCAGCCGGAAATGGAAAAGATCCGCAAGAAGTATAAAGACGAACCCAAACTCCAGCAGCAAGAAATCCTGAAACTGTACCAACAATACCACATCAATCCTGCTGGCGGCTGTCTGCCGATGCTCTTACAACTTCCCATCCTGTATTCCCTGTATATGCTGTTCAACTCCTTCATCGAGTTGCGACAAGCACCGTTCATCCTATGGATTCACGACCTTTCTATCCCCGACTTTGTCATAACGTTTCCCTTCCGCATTCCGCTGTTCAATGTGGATAAACTCTCAGGTTTAGCGATTTTAATGGCAGCATCGCTGCTCATTCAGCAAAAAATGACTGTTACCGATCCCCGCCAGAAAGCGATGGTATACATTATGCCAATTATGTTCCTGTTCCTGTTCTCGAACTTCCCCAGCGGCTTGAACCTGTACTACTTCACTTTTAACATCATTGGCATTTTCCAGCAATTGTACCTCCGCAAGTATTCCAAAAACAAAATCACCTTAGAGGATCTGAAGCGGAAACCGGGAAAGGAAAGCTGGTTCCAGCGGCGGCTTCGGGAAATGCAGGAGCTGGCGGAAACGCAGAACAAATCCATACCGGGCTTGCCAAACGTCACAACTGCTCAGCGGCAAAAGCCGACCAAGAGCAAGTACCAGCGGAAGAAAAAGCGCCGTCGATCATAAGCAGCACATACAACAATCAGTGCGAGTTACCGCACCGTATCCGTATGCCGGGCAACAGGCGTGAAGACCTCGGCAAAAGCAGTCACACACCGGCGCTTCACCTCTGTCATCGATACGGCTCTACCGAGCTCCTGCTCGATCGAGGTGACGCCCCGATCAGCAATGCCACAGGGGATGATGTATTGAAACTCGCTGAGATCGTTTGAAACGTTCAGGGCAAAACCGTGCATTGTGACCCATCGGGAAGCGTGGATGCCAATAGCGCAAATTTTTCGCTGTTCTTCGATCCATACCCCTGTCAACCCCGGCACGCGTCCGGCAACAATACCGAAAGTCGCCAGAAGCCGGATGATACTTTCTTCAATTGCCCGAAGAAACCAATGCAAATCTTCTTTGAAATCGCTCAGGTGGAAAATGGGGTATCCTACTAACTGCCCCGGATTGTGTAAAGTAACATCCCCTCCTCGTTCGATCGGCACAATCGGGATATTTTTTGCCTGTGCAAACGCCTCCGGGATGCGGATATGTTCCTGCTTACTCAGCCGTCCCAGAGTAATGACCGTCGGGTGTTCACACAGCACCAAGGTACTGCGGCGCTGCCGTTGCTGGACCTGCTGCAAATACGTCCGCTGCCGCTGCCACGCCTGATGGTACGCAATCAGTCCCCAATCTTCCACCTCAAAGGGCAACGAGGTGGAATGCTCAGAAATTGACCGATTCACCATACGCCTCTGCCGCAGCCTCCATAATCGCCTCACTCAGTGTCGGATGCGGATGAATGGTCTTTATGATCGTTTCCGCCGTCGCTTCCAGATTCCGGGCTAAGGTCAGCTCCGCCACCATTTCCGTTACATCGGGTCCGATCATATGGGCGCCCAGCAGTTCACCGTATTGATCATCAAAGACCAGCTTGACGAACCCCCGCGCTTCGCCGATCCCGTGCGCCTTGCCATTGGCGGTGTACGGGAACTTCCCAACCCGCACCGTGTAGCCCGCTTCCTTCGCCTGCTGTTCGGTCAATCCCACGCTGGCAACCTGCGGCTGGCAGTAGGTACAGGCGGGAATGTTCTGATAATCAATGGGATGGACAGATTTGCCAGCAATAAACTCTGCACACAGGATCCCTTCTGCCGAGGCTTTATGAGCCAGCCATGGCGCTTTCGCAACATCGCCGATGGCAAAGATGTTCGGAATGTTGGTCCGCATATACTCATCCACTTTGATCTGTCCCCGTTCAAATTCAACCCCCACCTGTTCCAATCCAATGTTTTCCACATTCCCCTGCACCCCTATAGCATTCAGCGCATAGTCAGCCGTCAGCGTTTGCTGCGTTCCGTCTTTCTTCTCGATCACCACTTCAACGCCGTTGCCCTTGCGGCGGGCGGAGACAACCCGCGTGCTGGTCAACATCGTAATACCATATTTCCGAAAATGCCGAGATAACTCCTTGGAAACTTCTGCATCTTCCAGTGGCAAGATCCGATCCATCAACTCGATCAGGGTCACCTTCGCGCCAAAGGCATTAAAGTAGTAAGCAAATTCCACCCCGATAGCGCCAGCGCCCATAATAATGATGGACTCCGGCAAAGTATCCAGCAGCAACGCTTCTTTACTGGTCAAAATCCGTTCTCGATCGACTTCGATCCCCGGAATCATTCGCGGGCGCGCGCCGGTGGCAATGATAATATGCTTGGTTTCAATCCGATCGGTCACGCTGCCACCTGCATCCAGCACATCCACCTGGTGCGGTGAGCGAAGCACCCCAAAACCCTGGAGGTGCTGCACCTTGTATTTTTTGAACAGAAACGCCACCCCATTGGACATCCGATCCGCCACTTTCCGGCTCCGGCGGATGACGGCTGGAAAGTCCACCTGATACTGTTCGATTGCGATGCCGAAGTCCTTCGAATGCTGGAGAAAATGCATATATTCAGCGTTTTTCAACAACGCTTTGGTAGGAATACAGCCCCAATTCAAGCACACGCCACCCAGCCGATCAACTTCCACGCAAATGGTTTTCAATCCCAACTGCGCTGCACGAATTGCCGCAACATAACCGCCGGGACCGGATCCAACGACCACAACATCGCACGTATGGGTTGTCATCACTCCACTTCCTTTGTTGTTCTTGCTCTTCAACCACCAGCTACAAACTGCAAATATACGCAGATTTCGATGAGCTAACAGCAGAGAGCCGCAACGTAATGCGGAAAGCGCTTACGGGCGAGCGCAGCGTCGTGAAATCCACGCCAAAATGAAAGCGGTGGTAGTGCGTTACTTTACGGTCTTTTCTGTCAACAAAGGGGAAAAGCAGCAGCAGGATGCAACGAAAGCTCAGCGATCAGGAAATTCGCCGGCGCGAGGAACTGGAAACGCTGCGGGCAAAAGGGATCGACCCCTATCCCTACGAATACAATCGAACGCACACCGCAGAGGAAATTCTTGCCCGCTATTCCGATGAAGATGCCGATGCCTTAAAAAATGTCTCCGTTGCCGGTCGCATTATGACCATTCGTCGAATGGGAAAAGCAACTTTCTGCCATATTCAGGATGCAACGGGACGCATTCAACTCTACTTCCGCAAAAACGATCTGGGGGAATCGTACGATCTGCTCAAATTGCTCGATATTGGCGACATCATCGGTGCCAGAGGGTTTGTTTTTCGCACGCGAACCGGTGAAATCACCGTCCACGTCCAGCAATTTCAGTTGCTGACAAAATCACTGACCGTCCTGCCCATTCCCAAGGAAACGATCGAGGATGGAAAGCGCGTCGTACACCATCCTTTTCGTGACAAAGAACTCCGCTACCGTCGCCGCTACATCGATCTGATCGTCAACCCTGAAGTTCGGGAAATCTTTCGCAAGCGAGCCGAAATTATTCGGGTCATTCGCCAGTTCTTCGATGAGCGCGGCTGGCTGGAAGTTGAAACCCCGATTCTGCAACCAATCTATGGCGGCGCTTTCGCCCGTCCTTTTGTTACCCATCACAATGCACTGGACATTGATTTGTACCTCCGGATTGCAACCGAACTGTACCTCAAGCGCCTGATTGTCGGCGGTTATGAAGGCGTGTACGAAATTGGCAAAAACTTTCGCAATGAAGGAATGGACCGAATGCACAATCCAGAGTTCACCGCACTGGAGTTGTACGTCGCCTACAAAGATTACAACTGGATGATGGAACTGGTTGAACAACTGCTGCTGGAGATCGTGCAAAAAGTTTTTCATATCACCACCCTGCACATTGGGTCACACGAAATCGATTTCTCTCCACCCTATCACCGGATCCCTCTGGTCGAAGCAATTGAACAAGCAACCGGGATCAACGTATTAAGCGCTTCTGAAGAAACGCTTCGATCCTCCTTAGAGCAACGAGGCATAGAAGTGGAAGAAAGTGCAGGCAAGGGCAAACTGATCGATGAATTGTTCAGCGAATTCGTCCAGCCCACACTGATTCAACCTACCTTCATCATCGACTATCCCATTGAATTGTCCCCTCTGGCAAAACGCCATCGCTCCAAGCCCGGATTGACGGAACGGTTCGAATTGTTTATCGCCGGCACGGAGCTGGCAAATGCTTTCTCAGAACTCAACGATCCCATCGATCAACGACAACGCTTCGAAGAGCAGGCACGGCTACGGGCAGGGGGCGACGAAGAGGCAATGGTCATCGATGAGGATTTCCTCTACGCCTTAGAAGTCGGTATGCCCCCAACGGCGGGTTTAGGCATTGGCATTGATCGACTGGTGATGCTCCTGCTCAATCAGGAATCTATTCGGGAAGTGATTCTCTTTCCCCAAATGCGCCCGGATAACCCGGCATCATCGACAGCAACACCCCAGCAGCAGGAAGCGTCAAGTCCATCCGGACAAGAAGTTTCGGAACAATAACAGATGCAGCGACACTGATGTTTCTATCGGAACTGGAACTGGTTGGATTTAAATCCTTTGCAGAGAAAACCACTCTCAAATTTACCAGTGGACTGACCGCCATCGTCGGACCCAATGGATGCGGCAAAAGCAACATTGTGGATGCGATCCGGTGGGTCCTGGGTGAGCAGCGCGTCTCGGTTCTTCGAGCTGATACGATGCAGAATGTGATTTTTAACGGCAGCCGAACGCGCAAACCGCTGAGTATGGCAGAAGTCAGTGTGACTTTTGAAAACTCCCGCAATGTGCTCCCTACTGAATACACCGAAGTTCGCATCACGCGCCGCCTTTTCCGGGACGGAGAAAGCCAGTATCTGCTGAACCGCAGCCGGTGTCGATATCGTGATATCCAGGAGCTGTTGATGGACACGGGCATCGGCGCTAATGCGTACTCGGTCATTGAACTGGGAATGATCGATGCCATTCTCAGCGAGCGCCACGATGAGCGACGAAAAATTTTCGACGAAGCAGCGGGAGTTACTCGATACAAGCTCCGACGACGAGAAACACAGCGCCGGTTAGAGGCACTCCAATCGGACATTGCGCGCATTCAGGATCTGGTCACCGAGGTCGAACGTTCCGTTCGTTCTCTTTCCCGACAGGCAAAGAAAGCGGAGCGCTACGAGCACCTCAAGCAACAGGTACTCCAGCGACTTCAGTGGCTGCTGGTGCACGATTATCAGCGATATTACCAACAACGCCAGCAACTGGAACGCCAGATCAAAGCACTGCAAGCAGAAAAGCAGGCAGGAGAAGAAGCGCTGGTAGACCAGGAAATTGCCATCGCAAGCCTGGAAGAAACTCTTCACCGGGCAGAAACCGAGCTGGCACGTGCTCGTGATCAACTTGGGCAATTACGATCGCAACGCCAGAGTCTGGAAAAAGATCTTCTGGTAACCACCGAGCGGATTGCTGCGCTCCAGCGTTCGCAGGAGCAGCTGGAAGCGGAAAAGGAACGCATTCATCAACGCCTCCAATCTTTAATGGAAGAGCTCCAGCAGGTTCAACAGCAGTGTAAGCAACTGGAAGCGGCGGTGCAGCAAAAGCAGCAGCAGGTTGATGCCGCCAATGCTGCTGCGGTCCAGCAGCGGTTGCAACTGGATCAGCAGCGGCGCGAAGTGGAACACCTTCGGCAGCAGCAACTGGAACTGCTCGAATACCTCAACAAGCTTCAGGCAGAACAGGAACGGGAGAAAACCCGACTGGAAACCATCGACCGCCGAATCGAAGAAATCCAGCAATCGATTCAGGAACAACAGGAACGCCGGGAGCAACTGCTTGCTCAGCTCCGCCAATTGCAGCAGCAACAGCAAAAATCAGCAGCACAAATTGAAGAATTGGAATCACAACTCCACCGGGAGGAAGCAAAGAAGGAACAACTGGAACAGGAGCGACAACACCTGCTGGAACAAATAGGGGAATTACGCTCTGAGCTCCGGCATATCGAAGCAGCGCTGGAGTTTCTTCAGAACCTGGCAGTTTCTGCGGAATCTTCCCGATTCCTTCTGGAACATCCCGAATGGGCGCGCCGCTACCATCCTACTTCCTTTGCCGAGCTTCTACAGGTGCCGGCAATGTATGAAGAAGCGTTCAGCTCTTTGCTGGAACCATACCTCCAGATGGTCGTCGTATCAGATGCGGCAGCGGCAACGGCAGCAATGGCGCTACTACGGTCAGAACAAAAAGGGCGAGCATCTTTGCTGGTTCTGGAGCAGATCCCAGCGCAGCCAGATCCCCCACCACTTCCCGAATTACCCGGCGTCATTGGCTACGCCAGCGAAATCCCAGAAGTCAGCGACCCTCGTCTCCGCTTTGCGCTGCGAGCCCTGCTGGGCACTGCTCTTATCGCGGAAAATGCGGAGGCAGCGCAAGCGCTACTCAGTCAGGGCATTACTCCACTGGTTGCCACGACGGACGGCACCGTGCTTTCCAGCTATGGACTGCACCGCGGAGGAAGCCGTGAGCCGGCACAAACGGCGTTGTTAGGACGGCAGCAAAAAATCCAATCGCTCCAGCAGCAGCAGCAGCAGCAGCAAGCAGCGCTGGAAGCGGCACAGCAGCAACTGGCACGCATTGAAAAGGAACGGCAACAGATCCGCATCGCCGGGCTTCAGCAACAACTGCGGACGGCGCAGCAGCAACGCAATCAAATTGAACAGGCAATTGCCCGAACAGAATCGCAACTATCCAGCATCGAGCGAATGCTGCAACGACTCCACCAGGAACTGGAAGCTCTGGAAAGTGATCGCCAGCACGTTCGCCAGCAGACCGAACGGGACAGCAGTGTTGTGGAAC
>JALWUI010000157.1 GCA_027082775.1 Candidatus Kapaibacterium sp. | reverse complement strand
GCTGGGGAGCAGCCTGTGAGCAAATTGATAATTTAACTGGCGTTACCCCATGAGACAGCTTCCTTCGATTCCTCCAGAAACGGATCCTGAACCGGAACCAGGCTGTGCTTTGCGAACTGCCGAGCCACAATCCACAGGAAAACTCCGCCCAGCAGAGCTATCGCAGCAATTTCTTCATAGCCGAACGTGAAGGTTTTATGATGAGCAGCAACCGCAACCCAATGCATTTCGAAATAATGAATCACCAAAATCATCGCGGATACAAACGCCAGCATTTTGGGATTTCGTTTACTTTTCTGCGGTAGAAGGAGAACAAAAGGAATGATAAAGTGTACAAAGAGCAACGCCCAGCTCACCACGATCCAGCCGGGTTCATACCGTCGAAGATAAAAGAGGATCTCTTCAGGAATATTACCATACCAGATCAGGAAATATTGAGAAAACGCGATATAGGTCCAAAAAACGGTAAAAGCAAACAAATACTTCCCCAGGTTATGATAATGCTCCACCGTCACGCCCGGCAAATATCCTCCTTCTTTCAAAAGAACGACGAAAATAGTGATCAGGGCAATCGTTGCAACAAAAGAGCCAGCGAAAAAGTAGACCCCAAAGATCGTGCTATACCAATGCGGCTGTAAAGACATCAGATAATCAAAAGCAGCAAAGGTCAGCGTTAATCCATACAATACAACAAAAGGTCCGGAACGCTTAAAGTTTGTTAAAGTTGGCGCTATATCGGTTGTCTCATCCTGGCGCAAGGAATTGCCAATGATGACTCGGTACATCCAGAACCACGCCAATACGTAGATCAGCGTTCGAACCGTAAAGAAAACTTCGTTCAAATACGGTGCTTTGCTTTGCAAAACGTGATCCTGCATTACAACTTCTTTATGCGTCCACTCGAAAATTGAATGCGTTACCCAGGCATCAAAAAGAATCGGAAGAAAGGCAAAAATCAGGAAGGGAGTAAATGCCGACAGAAACTCTGGCACTCGCCGAATCAGCACACTCCATCCTGCCCGGGTGAGGAATTGAATCATCACAAAAAACAGTGCGGTAACGCTAATGCCACCCACCACCATAACTGCTACCAGATAGCTCAGCATAAAATGGGAATAGTTCAAAATAATGCCAGCAACGCTCCCGATTGCTCCAATCACAATCAAAATCAACGCCAGGCGCTTCAATTTCTGCACGAATGGAGCGGCATTTCCTAATACATACTTTTCCATTTGCTTACTCTCCCGCCTCCGTTGACGAACTCTCTGTTGTTTGCACAGCCCGCTGCTGCAACCACCGGACATAATGCACGACTGCCCACCGGTCAGTCTCCGAAAGTTTACTTGCGTAACTGGGCATCACATTCTGTCCGCGACTGATAATATGGAAAATCTGGGTATCGGAATATGATCGAGTAATCTCCCGGGTTAAATCAGGTGGCGCCGGGAATCCACGTTTCACTACCGTTCCGTCTCCTTTGCCCTCAAATCCGTGGCAGGGTGCACAAAAAGTTTCAAACCGATTTTTTCCTCGCGCCAGAACAAATTCCGTCGCTGGCAAAGGATTCTCCGGATACTTCTCCAAAGCTTCATCCACCGTTTCCGGCGTATACACCTGTGCATATCGCGGAACCGTGTAGGGTAATGGTGGACGATCTGAGGAACGATCTGGGAAAAATGGATATTCTTCTTGCGGCGTAATCCGCATCTGATTATCCATATCGCGAATCACCTGCAAAGGCGGAGTATCAGAGGTCCAGAGGATATTGCCTGACAACAATAGAATCCAGAAAATAGCGAAAGCAATTCCTATCAGACCCCAGAAAACGGTACGAAATCGCAGTTGTTTGTTCATCGATCCCATCTCACCTAATCTTCTACAACTCGCACATTCTTTGCCCCGACGTTTTCCAGCAAGCGTCTGGCATCCTCTAAGATAAAGCGTGGATCACTGGCAGGAATTGCAACCACAAAGAGATCATCCACAGCTCGTTGAAACCCCTTATCGTGCTGATAGGGAGAATACCACTTCGGCAATTTGCTCAATACCAGCATCACAGCGAAGGTGGTAAGGGCACAAAACAGCACCGTCAATTCAAAAGTAATCGGCACAGCAAACTGGAAGGCAAACAGAGGTTTACCCCCAATGTTCAGCTTGTAATCCACTGCACCAGTCCACCAGATCATCAGCAATGCCGCAAAGAATCCCGCTAATCCCCCCAGCAATGAGAAAAACGAGAGTTTTGTTTTTGGCAATTTCATTGCCCGATCCAAACCGTGAACAGGATACGGGGTATAGATATCGAAGGCCGTATAACCGGCATTGGCAATTTTCTCCGCTGCTTTCAGCAGCGCGTCTGGATCCTCGAAATCACCCATTACGGCAACCGGTGCTGTCTTTTTCATTCCCGCCATTGTTTCTGTATCTTTTTTTCAACTTGCCTCACCAGCTCAATGATGTTTTGGCTGCGACCCCGGCAGCACGGCTTTAACTTCAGAGACTGCAATGATCGGAACATACTTAGCAAAGAGCATAAACAGCGTCAAGAAAAATCCAATGGTTCCTGCGTAAATCCCAACTTCCACCCACGTTGGCGTATAGTATCCCCAACTGGCAGGCAGGAAATCCCGATGTAACGAAGTGGCGATAATGGTAAAGCGCTCAAACCACATTCCGACATTGACCAGAATCGAAGCAACAAACATCACCGGAATGTTTCGCCGCATTTTCTTCGACCAGAAGATCTGCGGCACAACAACGTTACAAAAAACCATCGTCCAATATGCCCACCAATAGGGACCGGTCGCCCGGTTGATAAACACAAACTGTTCGTACGGATTTGCTCCATACCAGGCAATGAAAAACTCCATCGAATACGCATACCCAACCATCATCCCAGTGGCAAGCAAAATCTTATTCATATTGTCAAAGTGGTACAGGGTGATATAGTTATGGAGTCCCAGCACTTCGCGTGCAATGACCATCAGGGTAATAACCATTGCAAACCCGGAGAAAATCGCTCCGGCAACGAAATATGGTGGGAAAATGGTCGTATGCCAGCCGGGCAGAATCGCCATTGCAAAATCCATCGAAACGATAGAGTGCACCGATAACACCAGTGGTGTTGAGAGTCCCGCCAGAATCAGATATGCCATTTCATAATGCCGCCACGCCCGCGTTGACCCAGTCCAGCCCAGGCTGAAGAAGGTGTACACAGAACGTTTCACTTTGCTACGGAAGAAGTTTCGCAGTGTAGCAAAATCCGGAATCAAACCGGTATACCAGAACACCAATGACACCGTAAAGTACGTTCCCACAGCGAAAACATCCCATTCCAGCGGAGATCGGAAGTTCACCCACATTTGCATCTGGTTGGGATATGGAAACAGCCAGTACACTGCCAACCACGGACGTCCGGTATGAATTAACGGGAACAAACCTGCCTGCATCACGGCAAAGATGGTCATTGCCTCAGCAGCCCGATTAATGGCTGTTCGCCATTTCTGCTGAAACAGGTACAGAATAGCAGAAATCAGCGTTCCTGCGTGACCAATCCCAATCCACCACACGAAGTTGGTAATCGCCCATCCCCAGCCGACGGGATTATTGTTGCCCCAAACACCGATTCCCGTGGCAACCGTATAAGCGATACAGGCAAACCCAATTGCTGCTAAGGTTCCCGTGATTAAAATAGCAATCCAGAACTTAACCGTCGGCGGACGATCAATGATCTGCCCAATGTCGGCTGTCACTTTATGGAGCGTGGGTTCGCCTAAAACCAGCGGCTCCCGCAGCTTTCCCCAATCCCATCGTTTCTGTTTCACCTCAGCACCTGCGTATTCCTGCACTTCCATAGGCTTTCTTACATATTTTAATGAAACAAGTTTTCACTCTATGCAACGGTATCATCGTTGCGGACATTCGCCAGATAAGTCACCTGTGGCCGGGTATTCCACTCTTCTAAGACCCAATACCCACGTTCACTGGTCCACAGTTGATGCACTCGACTTTGTGAATCATTCCGATCGCCAAAAATAATGGCATCCGCAGGGCATGCCTGCTGACACGCCGTCACAGCTTCTCCATCCTTCACCCGGTCTCGTCCCTGTTGCCGGGCATGCCACTTTGCCTCATTCAACCGCTGCACGCAGAACGTACATTTCTCCATAACCCCTCGCATCCGGACAGTCACATCTGGATTGAACACCATCTCAATTGGCGAGCGAGTTTCCGTGTGATAGTCGTAGAAATTGAAGCGGCGTACTTTGTATGGACAGTTATTCAAGCAATACCGCGTTCCTACACACCGATTATACACCATTTCATTCAGTCCCTCAGGGCTATGAACCGTAGCAGCCACGGGACAGACATTTTCACACGGAGCATTTTCACAATGCTGGCAAAGCATTGGCTGAACGGCAACTTCCGGATTCTCAGGATCACCAATATAGTACAGATCCAGCCGAATCCAATGCATTTCGCGGCCCCGCCGCACCTGATCTTTCCCCACCGTTGGCACATTATTCTCTGCCTGACAGGCAATAACACAAGCACTGCACCCTGTGCACTTTGAGAGATCAATCACCATCGCCCAGCGATGTCCCTCATACTCATATTCTGCCATAATGCTGGGCGGCTTTGCAAATGGTTGATCCTCCGGTTTTCCGGGAACTTCGACTCGCTCAATTAATTCCTCATTGCCTGCCTGAATTCTTGATAAGGTGGTCTCCAACACAATAGGCCTTCCTTCCATCAGGAAGTGTTCCTGGGTCGTCACGATCGGATACCGATGCCTCGTCGTCTGAAGCTTTGCCTCATAATACCCGACCGTTTGCCCATCGACAATTCCGTTCACCAGCCGATACGCATTGGAACCTTTGCGTTCACTCACAATCCCTCCTGCGGTACGTCCCCATCCCAAGGTAATGTGGATCACATCATCTGCCATCCCAGGCTGCAAATAGACAGCCGCTAACACTTTTCCCCGCGGCGTTTCCAACTCGATAACGTCCTCTTGCTTCAAATGCAGCTTCTTCGCCGTTTGATAACTCATCGCGGCCACATTATCCCACACCACTTTGGTAATGGGATCCGGCAGCTCCAACAACCAGGCATTATTGGCATACTTGCCATCATAAAGGGTGTAATCCGGCGTTACGTAACATACAAGATTCTGGGCAGCAGAAGCTGACTGTACTAATGCACCAATCTGCTCCAGAGTAGGTGTCGCCACCGACACCTCCCGCGTTTGAGCTGCCCACGGCACATAGGCTCCTTTTCGCAAAACATTGATCCAGTGATCTGAAAAATAATCCGCAATATCTTCCGCTTCCGAAGCTTCCCATTCTGCCTCCCAACGCCCCTGCAAATAAGCAAAGAAATTTTCGTCCTCAACTTTTCCAAGTGCCTTCGCAACTTCAAAGACAAGACTCGGAATGTCAATGCTGTTTTCGTTCAATGGGGCAATGACTGGTTGTTGCAATGTTAAAGTTCCGTCGAAAGCTTCTGCATCGTTCCAGTGCTCCAGAAAATGCGCCGCTGGGATAAAGCCTTTTGCCTTCCGGGCGGTCTCATCGTAGTACAGGGAACAGCTATATTTCTCCTCTACTTTATCCAGTAGCTCCTGCAACTCGGTGGTGCCGTAGTAGTAAGGATTCGTATTCAGAAAGACAACCGTTTGCACATTGCCCGCTGCCAGATCCTGGAGGAACTTTTGTAATCCCGGCTGCTTTTGATGACTGTGCGGCAGAACATATTGGGGATCAAAAACTTTGCCCTTTCCAAAAGCACCCAGTGCCTGATTCAGGGCTGCTGCTAATGCGTGCGCTGTTTGCGACAGGTGTGCCCCGACCAGCACAACTCCCTGCCGTCCCTGCTGTGTCAGCACAGCCGCCGCCTGTTTGGCTTGCTCCTGCAGCGCAGGCTCTAATGCCGAAGGGTTGGCTTTTTGCGCCACGGTTTTCCACTGATTCTGTCCAGTCAGTTCTGCAACGGAGAGCAGCACAGCAGCTAAGAAATTGTTGTACTGTGCTGGATGGAGTTTAATCCGATGATCCGCTTTTGCACCCGTTAGACTGAGTGCTGCCTCAGCGACCAATAACTTTTTCATTTCGGGATGTTCCGGGGACGGAGTGCGTCCACTGGCAAAGTGGCGTGTATGATGCACCCACAACTTGTCAGTTCCCAGAAAATCGGCATCAACAGACAAAATGGTATCCGCTTTCTGCAACTGCGGTACAAATTCTCCATCGATGCCAAAGAGTTGCTGATTCACTGCTGCTGGTGTATCAGCAAAGACGGCGGGAAATTGAACGACCTCTATTCCTTCCTCCTGCAGCAATTGATAGAGCGACTCCAGTGTCGGAGAGCAATGTTCTTCAACAAGAAAGTATGTTTTACCTCCAGAAATCGCAGCCACCCCAATTGCATCAATCAGGGATTTCAACACGGTTTTGGGAGGCACACTTCTTCCGTTTAACCGTGCTGTTGTCATCCGATCGGGATCGTACAATGTCAACAACTGTGCCTGGAGCAAAGCGCTACTTTTCCCACCGCTCACAGGATGATCCACATTCCCATTCAGATGAACCGGTCGCCCTTCTCGAGTTTTTACTTCGACCCCGTAGGCAACATTGCCGTGCTGAAAAACAGTGGTATAGTAATTGGCAACTCCCGGCACCCGGTATTCCACGGATTTAACCGCTGGCACCAATTTATAGTCTGGACGGCGGCAAGCAGTGGCGGTCACCGCCATAGATGCCGAAAGTAATGCTAAGAAGGTCCGCCGATCCATTGTAATCCCATTATCTTCTGCTGGTGACTGGAAACCTGCCGGAAATTCATTCTCCCGCCGCTCCTTCATCTTCGCAAGCGTCGCTGGATCTTTGAAAAACTCTTTGAGGGTCTTCCACCCTTTGCGGGTATGCAGTAAACGCTTCCCCTTCTGACTCATCTGATCTTCACCCACATTAAGACACACTTCTCATTCAGAAAATCTCAATAATGACAGGCTGAGCACGTTTCCGGTCCCTTACTGGGCTTCTTTGGTACGACAATGCCTGCAACGTCCGCTGCAACAAACTGATATTCTTGCTTGCCTATCGCCTCTATCTTCCCATCTTTGACCTTAAGCCACCGGCCGCTGCCCCAGGTTGGTTTGCTTTGCCCCCACGCTGCCATTTCAGTGCCTGTAAAAATGCCAGAAATTGGACGAGCAGGTACAACATACTTTTCAGGATTTCGGTGACAATTCAAGCACCACCCCATTGTAAGGGGCTTCATCTGCGTTACCACTCCCATCTTCTCAACTTCCCCGTGGCACGATGCACAATCGATCTGCGCAAGGATATGCACACTGTGATTGAAGTGGACATACTCCGGCAACTTGTGCACCTGTCGCCACGCTATAGGTTTATTCTGCTCCCAGCTTTCTCGAACGCCTGCCAGCTTTGGATTATCCGTCCCCACTGCAATATGGCAGTTCATACAGGTCTGCGTTTCTGGAACGGGAGAATGCTGCGAGATTTCAACGCTTGTGTGACAGTACATACATTTAATGCCCAGGGTATCAGCGTGTAACTTGTGGGAAAACGGAATTGGCTGGGTCGGTCGATACCCGACATCGGTTACTCGTGGATGCAACCCAAAATAGGCACTGACAGCACTGGCTACTAAAACGAACACCGTCAGCCCAATACTGCGTTTGATCTTGGCATCAATGTCTTTCGTAAACATTCACCCTCGCCCTCTTTTAAAAACCCCACTTTCTTACTTGTCGGCCACCCCACCGGCAGCAGACCACTAAAAAATATCGCTTCTTTATGCCGCCAACTTTCCGCTTCTGATCCCGGCACTCACTATTCCGTACTTTGCCACACTCACAATCTACCGACCATTTGTCATCTCACCTTCTCCCCCTTGCTATCCTCTTACGACCCCACACCTACCATCGCCTGCACAACAGCATCAGCAGCAAGGGGCATTACAAAGAACGCAAAAATAACAAAATTCGATCATACAGTAAACACCGACACCAAAATTTCCCCTTCCGGAATGCTGAACAATCTTACCCTTAAAACCAGACATACAGCATCAAATAGACCAGAACACCGGTAATAGACACATACAACCACACTGGCAACGTCCACCGGGCAATTGCCCGGTGGCGCTTGACCTGCATTTTCAGTCCTCGATAAAGTGTTATAATAGCCAGAAACGGCACAATCGCAGCCAGTACCGAATGTGAGATCAGAATGCTTAGATAAACTATCCGCCAGAATCCGGTACCTCGAAATGGGGTAATGACCCCAACGGCAAAGTGGTAGGTAAGATAGGAGAGAAAAAACAATACAGAGGTCGTAAAAGCAGCAAGCATCATTTTCCGGTGACATCGGACATTTTTGCGCCGAATGCAACGATATCCGATGAGCAAGAAAATAAAACTCAGAAAATTCAGCACAGCGTTGAGTGTTGGCAGATCACGCAGGCTCATTTTCGTTCAGCAACAGCTTTACCATTGCTGCCAGCTTCTCGTATGCCTGCGTATCCGTTCCGGGATAATAGCCACGAATGCGTCCCCAGCGGTCTACCAGAATAAAATGCGTTGCATGCGCTGCAGGCTCGACTGGTGGAGCAACGCGAAATCCCTTTTCTGCTAAAGGAATCAATTTGTCCAGGTCCATTCGTAAAAAATACCATTTATCCGGTTTTGCTCCATATTTTGCGGCATACTTTTTCAGCACTTCTGGGGTATCAGTATCGGGATCCACGGTAAAAGAGACCACCTTAAAGTCGGGAACATCCGCGAATTCACTTTGTAACACCGATAATTGAGAACTCATAATAGGACACGGTCCCCCGCAAGAAGTAAAGAAGAAATCTGCCACCCAGACCTTGCCTAAGAGATCCTTCTTGGTAATGACCCGTCCATCGTAATTCTCTGCTGTAAAATCTGGAACTTCTCCTACTACCTTTAAAGCTTTTTTCGCTTCTTCTATAATTGGATCCTGTCGCTGGCACCCACTCCACCCAAACGCAATGCTCAGGAGCACAATACCGAGCATTCTTACTGTTCCGTGCATAGCCTGCTCTGTGATTTATTTAACTTTCACCTAATCGCGAAAAAATCACACAGTGAAGCAACAGCTCCCTGACTGGCAACTGTCGAATCACAACTTTAATATGCCGCGAACTTCCCATCAGAAGCAAATGGGGTCGGAAAACTACCCCTTTCCAAGCAACAGAATAAGCAATATTGCCGGAAGATACAAATAGCAGGCAATCAATAGTTTGCGCGCCTGTTGATCTCCCGGCTGACGCCAGAACTGAAGGGCATGCCATAAAAGATAGCTTCCGAACAATATACAGCCTGTCGCATACAACAGATTAAGATCAGCGGCAAAATACAACCACAAGGACACGATTATCAAAGCGATTGTTGTCAGCACTGTATGAACTCCAACGACTTTTCCGGAGGGGTCAACAACGGAAAGCATCCGGAAATTTCCCGCCTTGAAATCTTCACGATGCAACCAGGCCAAAGAGAAGAAATGCGGGATTTGCCAGAGAAACAGGAGTGCAAAAAGGAGCCATCCCGACAAATCAAAGCTATTCTGCACCGCCACCCAGCCTCCCAATGGAGGCAAAGCTCCGGGAATTGCCCCGACGTAGGTATTCCACACCGTCCGCTTTTTGAGCGGCGTATACACCGCAATGTAGCTAACCAGCGTTAAAACAGCGAGAATCAAAACAAAGAAATTGATCAACGCCAGAATAAAAAACCCCACCAACGCCAAAGCAATAGCAAATCCCAAGCTTTTTGCCGGGGTTACTCTGCCACTGGGCAGCGGACGATTAGCCGTCCGACGCATCACTGCATCGACATCACGCTCCACGTAATGATTCAAACTTCCACTGGCAGAAGCTACTAAAGCAACACCAACAAGGAATCCCAGAAAGTGCAGAACGTGACGCCAGTCTGCAAAATAGACAAGAAAATGATCCACAGCGAACAAATATCCTGCTGCTGCACTGAGCACAACCATTTGCGCAATGCCCGGCTTTGTCAGTTCATAGTACGCTCGCATTTTCTCAGCACTTGATACAACCGCAACTTCTTCCTGCTGTGACCGCAATTCCGGCATCGGGCGGTTTTCTCCTCCCTATAATTCACTTTGCATTTGCAACCACCGTTTTATAGTCCGTTGCTGACACAGCCGTTTCTGAGGCATTGCTAGGAGCGTAATAAAAACGAAGCAGCAAATACTGCAAAAAACTCAATCCCAGCATTGCAGCGCCAACGCCCACGTGTAAGGTAGTAATCAAAATATCCCGATACGACCAGACAATGCCACCACCCAGGAAAATTTGCACTACCAACAGCACACTGAGCATTATGGCTGGCAAGCGAAGCCGGGGCAATTCTGCACGGTGTCGCCACAGTTTCCAGCTTGCAATGAGAATCAAAATACCAACGATGAAAGCACCGACTCGATGAATATAATGGATCGTGATATGGTAATCCGAAAACTCCGGTACTAAAGCACCATACGCTAAGGGAAAATCAGGGATTGCCAATCCACTGTGGGTATGACGGGTTAGAGCGCCTAAAAAAATCTGGATAAACAATGCAGCAACGACCACACCCAAAAACTTTTGCCATCGCCCTGAGATGTGGACCGGTTGCACCGCACGATGCGGAAAACGAGGATCGGTAACTACCGCCAGCAGAATTGTCAACAAGAACAGCGACTCCGCCAGCAAAGAATGGGAAATAGAGATCTCCGGCGGCAGTTGATACAGTACTGTCAATCCTCCCAGGATGCCCTGCACAATAACCGCTCCCACCGCTGCCAAGGACAAATACCGCACCCATCGCCGCTCTGGCTGCCTTTCTACAATCCACACTCCCAGAAACTGGAGCACAATCAAAAATCCCACTAAACTGGCAAGGAGCCGATGCCCGTGCTCATATACAATCCCTCCTTTCCACTTATGAAGCGGGAACAAAAACATATTTTCCCCATAAGTCGTGGGCCAATCAGGAACGGAAAGCCCGGCACCAGCACTATTGACAAGTCCACCGACCGTAATGAGAAGCAACACACAGGATGCAACCCCAATACTAAACCAATGGAGCCGCTTCTGCACTTTTTGAATTTGATTGCTATCCCGAACCGTACTGTCTTGTGCCATCCCTACGCCTTACCTCTAAAACTTTGTTTCCTCGCGTTATAAAAACCGATTTTTCTAAATCTTCAATAAACCCCCAAATACTCACTCTGCAAATAAAACTCCTTTCCGTTTCCCCCTCCTTCACCCCCTGCGACATTCCGAAACCTCACTGCGAAACAGGTTCCAGCTTCATTAGATCCTCTTCTGTCATCGGCTGTGTTCGGCCTTGGGTCATTTCACGCACCTGCGCAACCATTTCCGGCGTAACCGCATCAGCACTGTTCCCCCAACTGGAGCGTTCGTGGCTCAGAATCTGCGCAATTTCTTCATTGGACAGCAAATTGCCAAATGGTGTCATTACGCCATTATACTCTTTACCATTCCGTTGAATCTTCCCAGTGAACCCGTGTAAAACAATCGCTATAGGCCGAGCTGGTTCTCCTTGGAGCAACTCCGATCCCGCTAATGGCGGATAGACTCCCGGCAATCCTTTTCCATTAGGCTGATGACAGGTAGCGCAATGTTTCGCGTAAAGGTCTGCTCCTGGTCCACTTGCTACCTGCTGCTCCCCTGTGGCAGCCTGAGCAAGCTGCTCACTACCCGGCGGCGGTGTCCATTCCGGATCATCCTCTGGACGGACAAAAAATCCCTGAAGATTGGAAATCAAAATGAGCAAAACTGCAGCAATAGCAACACCCGCTACAATCCGAGCATACGGGTAGAACTTCGACTCGTTTGCCATTCCCTACGACTCTACTATTTCTTGAACAACGTCTTCGATCGAAACCGGAGGTTGCGGCACTTTCGGGATTTCTCGAGTTTCTCCCTGCTCATCGATGATGATTGCGCGTTCCCGATCGATTTTCTCCTGAATGAACATCAGTGCTTTCAACAAAGATTCTGGTCGTGGTGGACAGCCACCGACATAAACATCCACAGGCAAAAATTGATCGATGCCCTGCACCACGGAATAGCTGCGATACATTCCCCCCGTCGAGGTGCAAACTCCCATTGCGATAACCCACTTTGGATCGGGCATCTGATCGTAGATTTTCCGAACCACCCAGGACATTTTATAGGTCACCGTGCCGGCAACGATCAACAAATCGGATTGCCGGGGTGAAAACCGGAAAACCTCAGCACCAAAGCGGGAAACATCAAACTTGGGACCGGCAAATGCCATCATTTCGATAGCACAACACGAGATCCCCAGGGGCATGGGCCAGAGGGCACTTTTGCGCGCCCACTTTACCAGATCTTCCACCGTGGTGGTCAAAAACCCCTGCCGCTCAACGGTTTCTATCAATCCCATTCCAGTGCTCGCTTCTGTACGACATATACAAAGCCTACAAACAACAGGATCATAAACAACACCATTGCTATATAACCCTGCGCTCCTAAATGCCGAAACTCGGCTGCCCAGGGATACATAAAGACGATCTCGATATCAAAAATGATGAACAGCATTGCAACCAGATAGAACTTAATGGTAAAGCGCTGTCTTGCTGTGTGGAATGGGATCATCCCACTTTCGTACGTTGTCAGTTTTTCAACTGTCGGTCGTTTCGGACCGAACCACTCGTGGAGTTTCAGCATAAATGCACCAAATAAAATCCCTGCGAAGGTCGCCCCAAAAATCGGCAGATAACTTTCGATCATTGCCAGTGTACCTTGATCGTGCCTTTGACAAAACACAAAACTACAAAATTCCGTGCTACTGCCAAAACTTCCCTGATCTCTAGCTGACCCGCTCTATTGACTGGTTCGTGCTTACCAATAACCCAACTTACACGCTATCCATTGCCCGAATCGTTATCCTCATTTTTGATAACCGGAGAATGCAGCTTCCAATGCCATTCCGCGAAGATTGCGAACGCTGGGGTAACTGGCTCTTTCGATATCGCAGCTACATTCCGCTCCTCTTTCTCCCTGTACTTGCAGCCACTTTTGCCTTCAGCAAAGATCTCCCTACCCCATTGATTCACGCACCGGTCTGGGAAATTTTGTGCTTTCTGGTTTCCTTGCTTGGCATCATTTTCCGAATATGGGTCATTGGTCAGGTGCCGCCCAATACGTCCGGTCGGAACACCGAGGAGCAAATAGCAGAGGTTCTCAACACGACAGGACCGTATTCAATCGTTCGGCATCCTTTGTATCTGGCAAACTTTTTGATTATGCTGGGCGTAGTCAGTTGGGCAGCTTTATGGTGGCTTGTTCTTCTTTTTATCACTTTGTACTGGCTGTACTACGAACGAATTATTTTTGCAGAAGAAGCATTCCTGCGGCGGAAATTCGGGCAACAGTTTGAACACTGGGCAACATCCACACCGGCTTTTATTCCGCGTTTCCGATCTTATCGCCCCTCCAATCGTCCATTTTCCTGGCGCAAAGTGCTTCGCCAGGAATACCCAGGCTGGATCAATCTTCCTATTAGCTTCTTTGTCCTGGAGGTGCTCTATTCCCTTTTCCATCCTGCAGCTCCTATTCATTGGTGCTGGGGATACTTTGCAGCTATTATGCTCCTTGGAGGAATAGTCCTGCGATGGCTGAAGTACCGCACTTCTTTGCTCCAGGATACGATCACCGCACCTTAAAGGTTGCCATTGTAAGAATGGCTAAAATGACAGCAACGATATAAAAACGGATCACAATTT
>JALWUI010000156.1 GCA_027082775.1 Candidatus Kapaibacterium sp. | reverse complement strand
ATCCCTTCCCGCTCGTCTTTGAGCCAGATCGTGACCTCCGGATTCAAAAATGCCAGTTCTCGAAGGCGGCTGGCAACGCGATCAAAGTGAAAGGTCGTCTTTGGGAAAATTTCTGGATCCGGCTTAAACCGTACGTACGTCCCGGTCTTCTTTGTTTTCCCGATCACCTCCACCGGTGTTATCGGTTTGCCCCGCTGGTACCGCTGCCGAAAAACCTTGCCCTCTCGCTGAACGACGACCTCCATTTCCTCGGAAAGGGCATTCACACAGGAAACGCCGACGCCGTGCAAACCACCCGAAACTTTATAAACACTCTTGTCAAACTTCCCACCGGCGTGCAGCGTGCACATTACCAGCTCTAAGGTCGAAATTTTCTTTTCTGGATGAATGCCGGTTGGAATTCCCCGTCCGTCATCCTCCACAGAGCACGAACCGTCAGCGTGTAAAGTCACAACGATGTTACGGCAATATCCAGCAACGGCTTCATCAATGGCGTTATCAACCACTTCGTAAATCAGGTGATGGAGTCCGCGCTCTCCAATATCGCCAATGTACATTGCTGGACGCCGACGGACTGCTTCCAGCCCTTCCAGCACCTTGATATGCTTCTCTGTATACTCGCCGTTTCCCCGCTGCTCTGCTACTACCGGTCTCGTCTGTTCCATAAGCCACTACTTCCTTTGTGTTTGTTATCGAAAACCTGCGCCCTCGGTAAAGTAAGGCTGCTGCCGTGGTATAGACGATTTTCTATTTTTTACCGTGCACGCCCTCCCGCTCCGGAGGTGGTGCCAGAAGGATTTGCAGATCCTGCAGGGGCGTGTTCAATCGATGGTTCAACTGTTCCAGAAGCTGCGCTTTCCGCAACTCCAATTCCATTCGCCATACCGGAGAAGTGACGTGGACAATCAAGCAGCCATCCCGCACCTCCACCGGGATCGTATACCGATCCAGCGGCGAGCCGACCACTTCACGCCACAATCGCGGTACATCGGCGTAAGCCAATTTTTTCGCCAGAGGCGAATCCCGAAGCACTTCTTCCAGGATCTGGCGAAGTGGAAGTGGATCGCGATGGAACATCCTACGACACCACTGTTTGTAACGCTACTGTCCCGTCCTGCACGTGATAGATCGCATAGTGTGTCTTTGCCGGTAGCAATTCCTGAATTCTCCGGTCGGTTGTTGTAATCAGCAACTGCGTTTGCGGCACCAGCAATTCCAGTACCCGCCGAATACGGTGTTCGTCCAGCTCGCTGAAAATGTCATCGAACAGCGCAATCGGATGCTCACCGAACCGGGTATCCAGGTAATGCCACTCCGCAAATTTCAGGCTAATCAGCAGGGATTTATGCTGCCCCTGCGATGCTCCCTGCCGGAATGGCAACCCATTGATTTCGAAGATCAGGTCATCCCGCTGGGGACCCAGCAGCGTTCTTCCCTGCCGCCGTTCGTTCTCTGCCAGACGCTCCAGCCGCTCTGCCGCAACCGTTTTCACCGTCTCTACATCAAGCGCAGCGGGAAGCTCGGCAGACTGAAAAAGATCCGACCAATACCGAACGGTGATCTGCTCTGCAGCGTCACCCAGCAGCGAATAGTAGTGGTGAACCAGCGGAACAAAATCCTGAACAAACTGATAGCGCCACCACGTCAACTCTGCTGCATACTGAATCAACTGTTCATTCCACGGTTCCAGTTGCGCGTCGATCTCCCCAATCGGCATCTGCCGATGCGCTGCTAATAGGGCATTACGCTGCTTGAGCACCTGATGGTACATCCACAACGTTTTAAGATACCGGCGGTGACTCTGGGACAGTAACGTATTCAGGAAACGCCGCCGGTGGGCGGGTCCGCCAATGGTGATCGAGCGATGATCCGGTGCCAGCACAACCAGCGGGAGTGAGCCGATAATTTCGTACGTCTGGGTAATGTTTTCACCGTTCGCTGTGATCTTTTTCCGCCCCCGAATGGGAATCTCAATCCGCACCCAATAGGGCAACTGATTATCCCGCTCAGCGTGTACCTCGACCTCTGCTTGCTCCTGCCCTCGCTGGACAACGATCTGTTCACGTCCCGGAACAAACGAACGGGCAAAGGCTGCAAAAAAGATTGCCTCCAGAATCGAGGTTTTTCCCTGCCCATTTTCGCCTACAAATAAGTTGACTCCCGGTTCCAGAGTAAGAACCGTTTCCGTGTGATTCCGAAAGTGTGCCAACCGCAGCTCTACAATTCTCATTTCCCGCACTACTTTGCCGTCGTCTTCTACAGCCTTGCGCTCAAATTCTTTCTTCCGAGACGCTCATCTCTCTCTCTTCTTTTGCTTCCAGTCGTTTCCGGTAAGCTGCGTCATACTTTTCCTTCCTGTGCGTTCGCTCTTCCTTCCCGTCGCTTTCCCTATCTTTGCGTTTTTCGTTGCAGAGAACCTGAGCATTTCTATGGCTGAACGCCAGCAACCAATAGTGTTAGCCATTGAAACTTCCGGTGATGCCTGCGGTGTTGCCGTTTCGGGAACACAGATCCAGTATGCTGCCCAGTTTGACGGGCGCTACCTGCACGATCGTTTCTTAGCGGAAATTGTCTATCATGCGCTGCGCGACATTGACATAGCTCCGGAACAGGTAGATGCTGTCGCCGTATCCGCCGGTCCCGGTTCTTTCACAGGATTGCGCATTGGCGCTGCATTTGCGAAAGGATTCTGCCTTACCTCACCTCCGGTGCTCATTGCCATTCCCACCGCCGAAGCAATTGCCTTTGCCGCCCAGGAGCTAACGCAGTGGTTTCCCGAAACCCCGATCGTTGTTCTTCTTCCCTCTCATCGCAACAAAGTGTATGCTCAGGAATTTCGCTTTGCTCCCGCTCCATCTATTGGATCGCTCGAACTGCTCGATAGTGCAGAAGCACAGCAACGGTATGATACGCCAGACTTCATTGTTGTGGGCCCTGGAGCAAGCCTCTGTCCGGCGGCGAAGACAGTGAGTCTCTTCAATCGCCTCGATGTCCGGTTCATTGCTCACCGGGCACTGGCGTACTGGGAAGAGCAACGATTTACCGATCCTGCAACCTTTGTTCCTCTGTATGGTCAAGATTTTGTCCCCGGTCAGTCTCAAAAATCCCGATGAAACAATGATCGAGCGCTACACACTGCCCGAAATTGCTGCGATATGGTCTGATGAAATGAAATTTCAAATCTGGCTTGACATCGAAATTCTGGCGTGTGAAGCCCAGGCACACTTAGGATTAATCCCGGCGGAAGCAGTTGCTGAGATCAAAGCCAAAGCCCGCTTTGATCTCCAGCGGATTGCGGAAATAGAGCGCACCGTACATCACGATGTCATCGCCTTTGTGACCAATGTCGCTGAAAACGTGGGACCAGCCGGGCGATACATCCATCGAGGGTTGACTTCCAGTGATGTCATTGACACCGCCTTTGCCGTCCAGCTCCGCCGTGCTGGACATCTGCTTCTGGACAAACTGGAGCAACTGGCAACGGTTCTGGCAGAAAAGGCGATAGCATACAAAGACCTCCTCTGCATTGGTCGCACCCACGGCGTACACGCTGAACCCATTACTTTTGGACTCAAAATGGCGCGGTGGTATATGCAATGCCAGCGAAACATTCGACGGCTCAAACAGGCTAT
>JALWUI010000155.1 GCA_027082775.1 Candidatus Kapaibacterium sp. | reverse complement strand
ACCCAACCCAGTTCAACGTCGTTGCTTCCCTGCCGCTACTGGTTCCGCCCCACAGTAGCCGCAGCTTTACGTTGCAGTTTATTCCGACCAATACCAACCCGGCAGTCAAAGAAGCACAAATCGTCGTTTACAACACAACAGGACCGTTCTACTTCAATGTCCGAGGAACGGCGTTCTATGGAACGGGGGCACCGGTGGTGTACTTCACACCGTCGCAATACAACTTTGGCAATCAGAGTGGGCAGTACACTTTCACGCTGCACAACGATGGAAATAGTGCGGTGACGGTATCTTCGGTGTTGACGTTGGGTTCATCGAACTTTTCTATTGTCAATGGACCGTCGAATTACACGCTGGCAGCGGGGAGCACGGTGGACGTAGTTGTGGCGTTTGATGCCAATAGTGGAACGAACGGGTTACGGTCTGGAACGTTGTTGGCAGTGATCCCCGGTGTCTCGCCGTATCCGACCGCAACGCTGCGAGGTCGGGTTGGTCCAGTTACAGTGGGTGATAGTGCACCGGAGTCGATTGAAGCAACCGATAGTCAACTGGAGATTGTGACCGTCACACCGCAGCCGGCACAGGGGCAGAACGTGACCGTTCAGTATCTGGCAAGTGGGTTGACAATGCCCGTTCAAGCAAAATTGCACGATCTGGCAGGATCGGTTGTACTGGTAGTTGATGCCGGGAATGTGGAAGATGGTTTGCATCAGCTTACGCTTCCAATCCAATCGCTCAGCAGTGGTACTTATCTTCTAACCCTGCGCAGTGGATCTCACAGCGTCAGCATCCCGGTGATCATTCAAAAGTAGGCGCATAGCGAGAACGTCCTCTCGAGGCGAAGGAGGGCGATCTTGGAGTGGCTGAGGGCTACCCGATAGGGTAGCCTTTTTTTTGTCATTTTTTGCACATTTGTTCGTCTCGTAAAACGCTTTGGATAGGAAAAGGGTTAAAGTTTGTTCGTTTGATATGCAAAAACTTCAGTATTCTCACAAAGGGTCCTGGAAGCAGCAGGGGGTGCGGTTGAGCGATCGAGAGATGATCGTGTTGCGGGGAATTGTCCACAACTACATCTTAGAGGCGCGTCCGATCGGCTCTCGCTTTCTGGCAAAACATCTGGCGCAGGAATTAGGCGTCAGCCCTGCCACGATTCGCAACATTATGGCAGATCTGGAGGAGATGGGGTTGATTACCCATCCGCATACGTCGGCCGGACGAGTTCCCACAGATCAGGGGTATCGTATCTATGTTGATTCCCTGATGGCGGTGGAAAAGTTAAGCGAACAAGAAGCGGAACAATTGCGGCAACGGTTGGAAAGTACGTCGGAAGAGGAGTTGCTGCGCAGTACGACGAAGATCCTGGGCACGTTGTCTCATTATTTGAGCATCATCAAACTGCCTGAATTAGCGGATATAGAAATTGAGCGGATCCGCATCGTTCAACTTTCTTCAGAGCGTATTCTCATTGTGGTAGCTTTAGCGTCAGATGTGGTGCGTACACTCACCGTGGAAGCCCATTCAGAGATTACGCCGGAGGAAATTCAGGTGGTCGAGGCGCAACTCAATGAGCGACTGGCGGGCAAGAGTTTGCGGATTGTGCAAAAACACTTACGCGAACTGCTGGAACCGCATTCGTATGATTCTGCAGTTGTGCGACTCTTCGTAGAATCTGCTGAGCGATTGTTGTCGCCGGCGTTGTATTCAGAGCAGAAAGTACACATTGCAGGAATTCCACATTTGTTGGAGCATCCAGAGTTCGAACGGGTAGAACGGCTCAAAGGAATTATTGAACTCATCGAGGAGGAGGAGGTCGTCGTTCATTTGCTGGAGGAGTGTGCGGAACCGAATGCAACCGGGACAGTTCGGGCTTATATTGGCAAAGAGTTTCAGGAGCAACTTCCGGAAGTGAGTAATGAGATTTTGAAAGAATACAGTTTGCTGACAGCCCAATACCGGTTCGATCAGGCGACAGGGACGATCGGGCTGATTGGACCAAAGCGTATGTATTATCCTCGAATGTTTGCACTCCTTCAGTTTATTGCTGAATTTCTCAGCAACTATGGGACCTCGGACAAACGAACAGAAGTGTCATAGGGACCGGAGGTTGTTTTGTTCGTCGTGCACTCGGTTAGTGTAAAAATAAAAAGGGAGCAGAAACTGCTCCCTTTTTTATACGACTGTCCGGGATAAGTGTGTTTATGAGCAACCAGTAGTTGACCCGCAATCTTCGCAGACCATACAGCTACCGTTGTGACGCACGCGCATTGAGCCGCAGTTCGGACATTGTTCGCCCGTGTATCCCTGGGAACGAACAACGTGGTATTCCCGAAACTGCTCTCTTTCCCGGCTGACAACCTCGCTATGGAGCAGTTCATATTCTGCTTCCCCTTCTGGATCAGATTGTTGGTTCTGCGCCACTTCTTCTGTTTCTTCTCCTTCCTTTGCTGCTGCTTTCGTGAGCTCTGGTGCAGCAGGAGAGATTTCGTCGACGGCTTTCACGTGGACAAAATCGGTTCGTCCCAGGTAGTCATACGCAAGACTCCGGAAGACGTAATCCAGTACGCTGGTTGCATACTTGATTGCCTCGTGTCCTTCTACGGGTCCGGCGGGTTCAAATCGGGTAAAAGTGAAGCTGTCGACTAATTCTTCCAGCGGCATTCCGTATTGCAGCGCTTTCGAGGCTAACACGGCAAAGCAGTTGAGCAAGCCTTTAAACGCCGCTCCCTCTTTGTACATATCGATGAAGATTTCACCCAGCGAACCGTCCTCGTATTCCCCGGTTCGAAGGAAGACTTTGTGTCCACCGACGTATGCTTCCCGGATGAACCCTTTCCGGCGCTTGGGTAAACGTCGCCGCTGCGCCCGATGATAGACCCGTTCGACGATTTTGACTTTTTCAGGCTCCTCTTCTTCGGGCAGTGCTAAGATTTCTTCTAAGGAATTTGCTACCGTCGTTGCCAGTGGCTGGGAGAGTTTCGAGCTATCGCGGTAGAGTGCAATAGCTTTTACCATCAGCTTCCAGGATTCCATATAAACGTCGGCAATATCCTGCACCGACGCTTCCGCCGGCATATTGACTGTTTTAGAAATAGCACCGCTAATGAACGGTTGCACCGCTGCCATCATCCGCACGTGCGCCATATAGTCGATGTAGCGAGTTCCTTTCTTCCCACATTTAACGGCACAATCAAAAATGGGTAAATGCTCGGGCAGCAGATGCGGCGCGCCTTCCAGCGTCATCGTTCCGCATACGTATTCGTTGGCTTCCTCGATCTGCTCTGCTGAAAAGCCTAATGCTTCCAGCAAGTCGAAGTCGGGATCGTTGAGTTGCGCATCGGTAAAGCCTAAGGTTTTCAGGAAATCTTCACCCAGGGTCCATTTGTTGAAAGCAAAGCGAATGTCGAAGACGGTATCTAACTGCTGCTCGATAGCTTCCAGTTTTTCATCAGTAAAGCCTAACTGTTTGAGCGATTGTCGGTTAATGTGGGGGCAACCGACCAGCGTTCCGTGCCCTTTGACATATTTTTCGATCTCTTCAATCTGCTCTGGTGTATATCCCAATCGGACTAAGGCTTTGGGCACTGACTGGTTCACAATTTTAAAGTATCCTCCACCGGCTAATTTTTTGTATTTTAC
>JALWUI010000154.1 GCA_027082775.1 Candidatus Kapaibacterium sp. | reverse complement strand
TGCCGGTGGCGTGAAACACGCCCCCTTGAAGTAAATGGTCTCTCCCGGTTGCACTTTGATCGGCAATGTGTAGGTACTTTGATCCAGCGAAAACGGGGCAGTTACATTCCGAATCTCGGTGATCGTCAGCACCGTGCTGCCCGGATTGTGAATTTCCACGGTCCGTTGAAAATCCTGGATGTTCTCACTATTGCACCGGGTCAGTCCAACCGGCACCTGTCCGGCATCCCAGTCGCCCACCACGATATGCGGCAACACGCCCTGTCCCCGCAATTCTGCCAGCGGAAACTCCACGCACGGCGTTGTTGCAAACAACGAATCAATGTCCCAATCCTCCGGATCGCTCCGCTCATCCTTTGGCGTGTACTGCAATTCCACCCACAGGGTATCGCCTGCTGCTAAACTTGCCGGAATATCAGGTGTGACTGATACAATCTCAAACTCATCACCTACCTGCAATCGCAATTCCTCCACTACCAGCATTGAATCACTTTCGTTAACCACCGCCAGCAGCAGCGTCCGGCTCTTGCCGACCCGCACGGTATCGAAAAACACCAGGGTATCTGACGGCACCAACTTCGGCGCTTCGTAAAACACGCTGTCATACGCAACATTGCCCGCACGGTCGACGACGATGAAATACGCCTGCGCATCCTGAGATTTGTCGATCACTTCCAGCCGGAACTTGGCAGGGGAAATCTTCTCACCGGTGTTTTCCAGCTTTGGCGGATCGACCAGCACCAGTCGATAGTTGAAACTTTTTTCTGCAATCAGCTCGATCTTGCTGACTCCCTGATCAATCTGGCGGGGGTTATCGTTGGGTTTACCGTTGCGTTCCTCCCATGCGGTAAAGTCATAATCGCCGCAATCTTCCACAAATTCCAGCACTGGCTCCAGGGTATCCAGCTCATCGATCTTATTGACGGCGGTTGCGGCGGGCCACCCATAGGATTCTACCACCGTAAAGCCGTAAATATATCCGCCGAAAGGAGCATCGCCTTCAATATAATGCGGACCCGGTGTGACCTGAAGTACGGAGTAATACACATCTGTTCCCGGTATCTGGCGCACCAGGAATCCGGGATCCTGCTGCCATACTGGCTTGCTATCAATTTTGATGGACTTCAATCCCTGCTTACTTTCGTCATCTGGGTTACCGATAGCTAACAGGTTGAAATAATTTTTTGAATATCGCACCCGTGCCGGTGTTTCGAATACCGTCCCTTTGGTATACTGCTCCACTGGCACAACCCAGAAGTAGAAAGGATCGTATTCGTTAGCACCGTCCCACGGCGCAGAATAAGAATACTGGAGCACCATCACCGGCTTGTCAGCTTTCCAGACAGAAAATCCCCGGATCGATCTAATATTCGGCGGATTCCAATCGTTGAGATAATCAAAGAACTCTCCTGCCTTCCGCAACAGTCCGGACAACTGTCCTAAGAGCTCTCCTGTTTGCTTGTCATACCATTTGACTTCCCACTGGGTGTTATCCTCTGCCGCAATGATGCGGAAATAATCCCCTCGATTTTCCCGCAACAATTCCCCGGTGATATATTGTCTTCCCCACGCGTGGACAGGTGGCAACATCGTAGAAAGGTGATCCCGCGGTGCCCACGGTGCTGCCAGCGGCATCTGGGTTCGTACGTGGAAGGAAATAACTCCCACGGGCTTGTTTGCAATGATCTCTGTCCCACTGATATCAAATAGCCCGTACTGAAAATCGCCACGGGTTTGAATCACATACGCATCTCCTTCGTTCAGTGTAATAGTGTAAGTTTTTCCCCAGTCCCGCGGAAATTGGATCATTTCTTCTCCGCCGTTAGGTGGAGCGTAAAGAACACCTGTCCCTGTCCCTTTCAGCCGAATTTGTACCACGGTACCATTAAACTTTGAGAGTACGATAAACCCTGATCCCCGCTTCCACTGAACATTGCTGCCCGGACTACATCCATCGCAAAAATCGTAATATCCAACGTGAATGTACTTCTTCCCCCACACTTCCGTGGGCAGCGCCATATACCCTTCAGCCGTCGTAGAAATTGCCGACAAGACGTAAACGGCTATTGGCTGATCTGCTGTAATATGGATGGCTTTGTCCGTTTTTTTGCCACCTTCATCTCGAACTTCCAGTGACCATGGCAATTGAGGAAAATGTTGTGTTGCTTCTTTTGTACTGGCAATAGCAACTTCCATTGGCTTCAGATGAGCGGTGTAGGGACCTACCCCTGCATTGGGAGCGTGAATGGTAACGTTTGTTTCATAGGCAGAAGCGATATAAATCTCAATGATATCTCGAGTACTTCCCCATCGTCTATATTCATTCTGCGGAATCGCTATCCAGAATTCCCGTCCGTTCGTTCCATTGCTCAACAATTCGGCGGCACTGGGAACCCTGTGCGGTAAAACCTGTGCGTTTAATAACGAGACAACGAAAGACAACACTGAAAAAATCCACACTGTTTTTTTCATTGCTCCACCCTTTACTTTATTTTACACACTGTTGTGTTCCCATTTTCTACGGCTGCTGTTGTTGCGCTTTTTGAATATCTTCTAACGGCGTTTGAATGATGATCTGGACGGTTCGGTTATAGAATCGACCTTCTGGCAACAAATTGGTATAAAGCGGATCATCTTCTCCCACTCCTCGCACTTTCAATTCCTTGTATTTTCCCTTTGCAAACCGTCGAATAGCCTTTGCTACCGCCTTCGCCCGATTCTCCGAAAGACGCTTATTGTGATCATACAAGCCAACGACATCGGTATGCCCGACAATCTCAATTTCCGAGGAAGGAAAGATGCGAGGATAAATGTATTCCTTCAAAATGCGCTCGTTCAATGGTCCGGGATCGTAGCGATCGAAAGGAAAGAGAATGAGATTATACTTTTCCAAGGTCTTGGTGGCAACTTTCTGCGCCAACATTTCTTCCGTCGTTACTTGCTTGACCTTGATGTAAATAGGCAACGATTCACACGTGCGATTGTTTTTGCTAATAACCACCAATTTCGCTTTAAATGGTACTTCGTCTTCCGGATACGTTCCTTCCCGGCTTTGCCAGTTCCACACATATGATTTCTCAGTTGTACCAATATCTGTCAACTCATTCCAGGGTTTATCACCTCGAGTAATGACAATCTTGCGAGCTGCTACCCGCGCATCTTCGATACCATTGTCCATAAAGAAGGTCATTTCCTCCGGTGACGGGAAGCGAGTCTTGTCTACGTCCAGAATAGGTTTGAGAATTTCCCAGTCATTCGACAGAATTTCGACCCGCCGGTTTTCCTTGATTCCAGCAGTATCACGCAGATTTGAGTACACCTTTGGGAGATTGCGCACTTTGATCTTCATTCGGTCAGGGCTAATGCCCCAAATATTTTTTAGGTAGTTAAATACCGCTTCCGCCCGTGCACGGGACAACTTCTTTCCGCCCTTTTTCTCTTCCGGAGTCGTGTTGTCATTACAGCCGACGATTTCGATTTTCGCTTTCGGATGCTTCTTCAGCCGATACCCAATGATGTTGAGAATGTGATAATACTTTTCCAGCGTACCACCGGGAATCGTTTCGTCAGTGAAATCCCGGGTTTCTTCTGGCGATTTGAACAAAATGTACCGATCAGGAATTTTCGCAGAGCCCAGATCAAAAAAGACATAATTCAGC
>JALWUI010000153.1:1141-14064 GCA_027082775.1 Candidatus Kapaibacterium sp. | reverse complement strand
GTTTTGTACGCACCGCTTCGAGCAATGCGGGGTTCTTGACCAGCCGTTCTCTCAGCAGCGAATTTTCTTCCTTGAGTTCCAGAAATCTTGTGCGGATCTTTTTATTTGCCAGAATCTCTTTCAGCAGATTTTTTGCCTGTAAAAGCGCTGCCACTCTTGGGTGTATCTTTTCGATGAGTTTCTTCTGTTGATAATCGGAAATAGATGACTTTCGGAGGCGTGTTTCTATGATCGCTTTTGAAAGCAGCAGTTCATCCGATACATCAGGCAAGTGGAGGGCTGTGAGCTTTTCTGTAAGCTGCGTAAAGAACCGGCGGAACGTTGTGGGAGAATGCAAATGCGGAGCGATGAGATTTTCCATAAAGGGAGCGATGAGCTCAAGGATTTCATACTCAGGAAATGGTTCCAGAAAACACGTGGGCGGCAACCACCGTAATGCCTCTGGGTCTAACATTGCTCTTCTCAAGATTTTGTTCAACTACCGATCGATTTCGGCAAATGTGACGATTCCAGCATTTCTGGAGGGTAGCGGAAGAAACTTTGAGAAGGTTTTTAAGTTATGATGAGTAATCGGGGAAAGTTTGCTGGTAAATTTCGGAGAGTACGGTGTGGAGTTTCCTTGCGAAACTGGTGGTGGAACAGCAGGTTACGGAATAGCGGTTGGATAAGTGTTCACATCGGGGAGAACCGGGCAGTGTTGCGGGGATTACTACGAAAGAGCGGGATGCTGGGATCTGAAGCTGCCGACAGAGTTGTTTGTATCGGTTCAGGTTCCGGGTGTCCCCGGATTTTGCTTCGAAGCAGATGGGGGAATGATGGAAAAGGAGGAAGAAGTCGATTTCCCATTGCTGAGCAGCCTGGTCGGTAGTAGCTTCAAAGAATAGTTGGATGTTCCGTGCCCACACGGTAGGAACATTAGGAAATTCGTTGAGCAGTTGGAGTACTGTTGCCTGGATGAAAAGTTCCAGCCACCTGCCAGAAAAGAATTGTTTTACGATTGAATCAGCGGAGAGAGTAAATTGGAAGGCATTTTCGCGCCTTTTGAAGTTCTGTACGAATTGCAAAGCGTTCAATGTGGCACAAAATTGGTCTATAAACTCGAAACTTTCCTCCGGTTGAGTGTATTGAGATGGCGTAAAGTGAAAGGTAACGTGGGAAACCTTTTGTGCGATACACTGCTTAATGCTTCCCAATAAGAATCGGTAGTGAAGATAGTGTTTTCCGATATCGAGGGATAGTTGTAAAATCAGCATTTGTGGTGGTGTAGACTTTATCTCAGATAATCGGAATTGCCTGGTGTGGAACCAGTGACGAAGCGATTCTTCTGATGATACTTTTGGTGCTTTCGGGGCAGTCTGGAGCTTTTGTGGAAAGGAGCTCTGAGGTGGGTTGCTTTTCTTTTTCTCTTTGCTTTGTTGGTGAGCGGATTGTTGATCGTTTTCTTTCTTCTTTTTCTTCTTTTTCTTCTTCTTCTTCTTCTTTGAACCTGCAAGTGGAAAGTCTAAGGAGAACATCGACTCCCATGTGGGCGTTTGAATGGGGGAGGAAATCTCGTAGAGTTTTTCTGCCTTTGCAGAGAAGTTTTTTATCTCTCGATCAATCTTTGCTCGAAGCAACTGTCTTTGAGCGGAGGGTAATGGCTTGCTATTCTTGGGAGGTTCTTTGGCTTTTTTTGATTTGCGTTTCTTGGATTTTTTCTTGCCCATTGAAATGGAGCGCTTACTTCCCAAAGGAGTGTATGACCTTCAATACTTTGCCAGAGGATGGGGAAAGGGTAGGAAGGTTTCGATGAAGCCTGGCGTAACTTTGTTTCCGTTGGAAGAGCTGAAGTGCATAGGCAAATCGTTGAGGGAATTCGGTAACAGAGCAGATGGTAAGTCCGGAATTTTGCCAGAGTGGAGAGATCGGGATAGAATAGCGATCTGGAAGGACGAGAAAAGCATAACTTTGAGGAACTCGCAAAAGAGTGCAAAGTTCTTGATAGCGCTCCAGAGCATTCCTTTGCTTTCCACTTTTCGCTTCAAACCAGAAAGGGACTCCCGAGAGGAGAAAGAAAAAGTCGATTTCACGATATTGTTGAGAAGATCGGCGAAAGAGGTCTTGATAACTCACTTTTAGGTTCCGTGCCCATAGGACATCTGAGTAACCGGATGCCAGTACTATGTATAAAGCTGATACTTGGATAAAAACTTCTAACCACTCGCCAGTAAAAAAGTGGCGGGCTTCAACAGTAGGCTTGAGTCGAATCTGGAAAGTATCAGAATTGATCCGGCGATAGCTACGGAGTATTGGAGTAGAATTGTGTAGGTAATGCAGCAATTGCTGGATCAGGTGAGCACTGAGATTGCGATCGGGATATGCAATGGGATTGAGAGTGAATCGAAATCGATAGCATTTCTGAGAAATGCATTGCTTGGCAACAGTGAGAAGAGGTTGGAAATGGGAATAAAATTTTCCGATAAGCAAGCTGGCGGCGATCAGGTGGAAATTTGGAACTCTAAGATTGCCTTCAAGGAGATTCACTTTTTTTTGTAGCGAACCATTTTCTAAGTTGCTCCCAGGATGAAGAGGGAAGTTTATGCGATATCCATACACCAAGTTGCTGCAGTGTGGTGTCTGGATCGGCAGGACTTGGGTCTTCAATAAGCCATTTGACGATTGAGTCAAGCGATACTTGCGCTACTGGGTCCTGCTTGTGTGGCATAGATGGTCGAACCTGGACAGATGGCTGAGGTGCTTTGCTCTTTTGCTGTCGCAACTTCTTGAGCTTTGTGTATAGTTCCGTAAGCGAGCGCAGACTTCGGCTCAGATACTCCGCCTCCACCGTCAGCAGTTGGAGGGCTGTGAACTTTTCCATAAGGCGGGCAGTGAGCGCAAGCGTTTCGATCACCGAATCGTGCTGAACTCGTTTTCGCATTGATTGTGAAGCGTTGTGAAACTTCTACTTGCTCCAAAAGGTAACGTAGCTGGAGAATTTGCTGGGTAAACACGCAAGGATTGAGAAGGTTCTCAAGGCAGGGAAAAAGGAATTGGGAAAGAGGGCAATTGCTACCTGCCCGAAATCTTGTAATTTTGCACAGTTTCAACAATGAACGGGAAACCGCTGATGACGCTGGACTATCCAAATCTTCGAACTGAAAAGCCGCGGGAGCAACTGGAAAAAGCCGTGGATCTGACTTTGTTCCGACATCGAATTCGAGGCAGGGTCCGCACTTTTGAAGTGGATCGGCAGAATATTGTGCACAATGCTGTTTACCTCCAATGGCTGGAAACAGGACGGGTGGAGTACTGGCGAGCGCTGGGATTGCCTATTGATCAACAAACGTTTGTGACGAAGTATCGGTTTGTCGTCGCCCATCTGGACATTGACTATCTGTGGGCAGCCCGGTTTGATGAAGAATACGAAGTCCTGACCCGAACGGTCTTTGTGAAAAATTCTTCGTTTGGGATGGAGCAGATTGTGCAATTGCTGGATGGGACGTTACTGGTAGTGGCAAATCTGGTGCTGGTCAACCTGAACGCTGCGACCTGGAAGCCACAGCGAATATCGGACGCATTGCGGAAACTGATTCGAGAATTTGAGGGGGAACGTGTCCGGTTTATTGAAGCAGTTACTGGATAGGCTGGAGCTGGAACCGTGGAAAATCTTACCAGAGCGCAGGTCATTGCACAGAGTGTATTCCCGCGTCTGGCGGCAGATCGCTTTCGGGAAGAAGGACAGTATCGGGAAACCATCGAGCAGTTGGTGCAGAAGGGGGTCGGCGGGTTTTGCGTTATGAGTGGTACTCCGGCACAGGTCGCCGGAGTCATTGCCGAATTGCAGCAGCAGGCGCTACGTCCTTTGCTGTTTGCTGCCGACTTTGAATGGGGCTTGCCAATGCGGCTGGAGGGAGGAACGCCCTTTCCCAACGCGTATGCCCTCAGTGTTGCGAATGATGAACCGCTGACGTTTCGCGTGGCAGAGTGTATTGCCCGCGAAGCGCAGGCGATCGGCATACGGTGGATTTTTGCACCCGTTACGGATGTGCTCCTTGAGCCGCAGAATGTTGTGATCGGTGTCCGCTCTTTTGGGGCAAATGTGCAGACGGTTGTTCGGCACAGTGTACCGTTTCTTCAGGGTATTCAGCACCATCAACTGCTGGCGTGCGCGAAGCATTTTCCGGGGCACGGCGCAACCACTACGGACTCGCATCATCATCTGCCCATTGTGCGACAGACGTTACAGGAGTTAAGCAGCAATGAGTTAATGAGCTTCGCGGCGGCAGTCCAGTATGGTGTGCGGTCGGTGATGGTAGGGCACGTGGCGTATCCATTGCTGGAGCCCGATGAAGCGATTGTACCAGCGTCTCTGTCCTCCACAATTGTGCGCCATCTGTTGCGGGAGCAGTTAGGCTACGATCACCTGGTGGTCACCGATGCGCTGGATATGGCGGCTGTTACGGAGTGGGGAACGGTAGCAGCGGCGATTGTGCGGGCAAAGCAAGCCGGGAACGACGTGCTTCTGATGCCGCCAGATCCAGTGGAAGCAATAACGTTGTTACAGGCAGCGGTTGAGGATGGCGTTGTCGATTTCGCTGCTTTTGAAGCAACATTGGACCGGCTGGAAACAGCGCGGCAGCACGTGGGACTGCTGGGAGAGGCGCCGGTGGAACCACAACTGGCGGTGGAAGAGCATCGGCGCGTTGCATTGGTCGCTGCACAACGAGCGTTGCGGTGGGCGGATGATCGCAAACCCGATTGCCTGCCACTGGATCGGTGGGAAGAAATAGCCGTCCTGGCGTTTGTTGACAATGATCCTGATATGGGCTATGCTACGTATGCGTTTCAATACATCCCGCAATTTTATGACCGGGAATGTCACGTAGGGTATCTGGATCACACCATTACGGATGAAGACATTACCAAGCTCCAAGATCACCTGCTAACCTCCGAAACACTGGTGTTCCTTATATTTGCAACTCATCGTGCGCAGGCTTTGCTGCAACATCGGGAAAGAATTGCCGCGGTGATACAGGCATTTCGACAGGATCGACCAGCTATAGCAGTGATCTTTGGAAATCCCGTAATGGGGGAGCAACTTCCCGTCGATGGCATTTTGTATGCTTATTCGTTTACAGAGCCGAGCATTGTAACAGCATTGGCATCGCTGTTTGAAATGGAACAGGTAAAGTCAAACAAAACCGGAGAATCGAAATGAAAAAGGTCTTTGCAGTGAGTATTGCGCTGTTGATGGCGACTGTCAGTGTGACGATGTATGCGCAGCAGAATGTGCAGACGCCTATACTGGAGCCCAAATTGACGGTTGCAGAAGTTCAGTTTGCATTGCAATTGCTCAATCGAGTCACATTGCAGGGGAACGAAGTTGAGGCATTTCTGGAAGTGCAACGCACGTTGCAGAATGCTTTGAAGCAGGCGACGGATGCGAAGAAGGGCCCGCAGGATGAGGCGGGGATTAAATTGCCGTTGCCGGTGGCGCAAAATCTCTTAGCGTTTATGCAGCGAGCGCAGTTGACTGGAGCAGAAGCACCGGTGTACAAGCAGATTACGGACAAGATCGTTGCTTCTGCACGGGTATTGAACCAACAGAATCAGCAACAAGGTGGGGGACAACAAGGGGGAAATTGATGGATGGGTGATGGCGGACGAATCGGGAAAAATCAGGCTTGTTATTGCCGATGATCATCAGGTTGTCCGCATAGGACTTCGGTCTATTCTGGCTTTGAGCGACGATTTTACAGTGGTTGGGGAGGCAGCCTCAGGAACGGAGGCGATAGAAGTGGTGCAGCAGCAGCAGCCGGATCTGGTGCTGATGGATATCATTATGCCGGAAATGTCGGGCATTGAGGCAACAAAGCGGTTGCAGAAACAGTATCCAGAATTGCCCATTGTGATGATGACGTCGCTGGAAGACCGCTTTCATTTGCAGAAAGCACTGAAAGCTGGCGCCCGCGGCTATTTAAGCAAAGACATTGAGCCGGAGGAGCTTTTTGCGTGCCTGCACAAGGTACTGGAAGGATCAAGAGTGTACAGCACAACGGTGCTCCGCCTGATGAATGATCCTGAAGCACCCGTTTTGGGTGAAATTGTCGATGTCAGTACCATTGAGTTGACACAGCGAGAGCAGGAAATTCTGCGCCTGCTGGCAGCGGGATTGACCTCAAAGGAGATCGCGGAACGGTTGTATATCAGTCCTCGAACCGTTGATACTCATCGAACCCGGTTGATGGCGAAATTAAACGCTCGCAACGTTGCTGATTTAGTTCGGTTTGCGCTGTTGCACTTATGCTAATATCGCCGACCATTTTCCCGTCGGATATTGTTGCGGGCGTTGTCCTGCACGGACCACGGCAGTGTGCTGAAGTCCCACAGTTTTTGACAACAGTGTTTCCGACGTTTGCAGAGCCATCCTGGACCATAGCGGCGGTCAAGCAGGTACACGGCAGCGCGGTGCTGGAAGTACCGCCGCTGCCGCACTGTGCCGAAGCAGATGCGCTGGTAACGGCACAGCCGGAAATATGCCTGACCATTCGTGTAGCCGATTGCGCAGCCGTGCTGTGTGCTGAAATGCAGCGAGGCGTTGTGGCAGCGATTCACGCTGGATGGAGAGGATTGTACCAGCAGATTGTGTATCGTACGATGGTGCTGCTGCAACGTCGATTTGCTGTCGATCCTTCTCGGTGTTTATGCTACGTTTCGCCCTGCATTTCCGCTGATGTCTACGAAGTTGGAGCAGACGTTGCTGCACTCTTTCCCGATACTGCTGTCTGGCAGCCTGAGCGTCAGCGCTTTGTGCTGGATATTCGAGCGGAAGTCCAGCGACAGTTGCAAGCAGTGGGAGTGCCTGCCACGGGTATTGAGGTCAGTCCCCTGTGTACCTATCAGACGCCTGCGTGCGCTTCCTATCGTCGGGATGGCGAGCAGGCAGAGCGAATGGTTGCTTTTATTGGGCGTCGCCCTTGATGAAAAGTTATCCTGGGAGCGCTGAATTTCGTCGGCAAAAAAAACGCACGCTGAAGCCTGCGCTCCCCGGTGGGCAACCAGCCGGTTGCCCCTACAGGTGCGGGTGATGGCGACCAGGGGAGCCGGCGCCGATGCTGGGAGTACCGGCTTTCGTCGGCACATCACTGGGAGCGCCGGCTTTAGCCGGCAAGAAATGCACACGGCAGTGTGCGTTCCCAGCGGACTGGGAGCGCCGACTTTAGTCGACAAAAGAGAGTGCACCCTAAAGGGGTGCGTTCCCAGTGAATGCACGCTGAAGCGTGGGCTTCCGGCGCAATGGTAGGGAGCGAAGCGATGCTTCGTCTATGTGGGCGACCACACCAGATCGCCCCTACGGGGGATGGTGGGAATCACGTGTGCAGAGGAAGCTGCAGGAACAATGAGAAATGAACGGTGATGGAAAAAGTTGGGCAACTGCTTCAGCAATTGTACCAGCGGCGAAATCGGGGAGTAAAACTGGGGTTGGAACGGATTCAGCAGTTGCTTGAGCAATTGGGGAATCCCCAACATCGCTTTCCTGTTGTCCACATTGCTGGAACCAATGGTAAGGGCACGGTAGCATCCCTGATTGCTGCTATATACGCTGCTGCCGGTTACCGGACGGGACTGTTTACATCGCCGCATCTTCAGCACTTTTTCGAGCGTATTCGGATCAACGGCGCTACGATTCCTGAGGATGCGTTTGCAGCAACGATCACAGCATTGTTGCCCCTTGCGGATCGCTACGAAGCGACTTTTTTTGAAATTACCACTGCCTTAGCGTTTCAGTATTTTGCAGATCAGCAGGTGGATGTTGCCGTTATGGAAACAGGGATGGGCGGGCGGCTGGATGCCACCAATGTCGTTCTTCCTGTGTTGACGATTATTACAGCGATCGATCTGGATCATACACGGGAACTGGGAACGACCCGCGAGGCGATTGCCAGAGAGAAAGCAGGCATTTTGAAACCGGGTATTCCTGCGCTGGTGCTGGATCGTGATCTATTTCCGGTATTTCAGGCGATTGCGCAAGAGCGTGGCGTTCCCGTGTTCCTTCTGAGTGATGCTGTGCATTACCGGCTGGTAGAGCGGGCGGCGAATGGACAGTCTTTCCATTACCGTTCACCCCAGCAGTCAGAAACTTTCTGGCTGCCACTGATTGGTGAACACCAGTTGCATAATGCGGCGCTGGCGATTCGAGCAGTTGAGATGCTGCAACCGCACTTTCCCGTGACCACATCAGCGATCCAGAAAGGGCTGGCAGAGGTTCACACACTGGCAGGGTATCAGGCGCGGCTGGAAGTGGTGCGAACGCAACCGCCGTTCATCCTTGATACAGCCCACAATCTGCAGGGAATCAGAGCAGGTGTCCAGGCGGTGCAGCACCATTTCCCGTCCGTTGATCGGTGGCTGATTGCCTTTGGCGCCTTGCGAACGAAGAACTGGGAGGCGATGCTGGAGCAGTTGATGAGCATTGCCCGGCAGTTTCTGCTGACACCAATCGATGAGCCGCGGGCGCTGAGCCCTCACCAGTTGGCGCAGGAGGTTCGGGGTGTTCCGGCAATGGTGTTTCCATCTGCTGCCGAGCTGGTCGAAGTGCTGGGAGAACAGCCGCTACCCGTTCTGGTAACGGGATCCTTTTATTTCGCCGGAACGTTACTCCAGGCAGGATTGCGAGCAGCGATCAAGCCGATAGTGGATCGATCTGTGCGCCGCTGTGATATTGCTCAATAGCCAGTGTATGGGTGCAGTGGACTAAATCAGCGGGATCGTTCGAGGCGATCAGGATGAGGCTCTGTGAAGCGCATTGCTGAATCGCTGCCTGCAACTGCTTGCTCCCCTGATGATCTAAGGTCGCACCGGGTTCGTCGAGACAGAGCAGCGGTGGGCGATGAACGAGGGCTAACACCAGACGGAAGCGTTGCAGCATACCGGAAGAGAAGGTTGCAAGGGGGCGATGGGCAACAGCGGCAATGGCGAAGTGATCCAGCCATTTTTCAGCCGCTTCCGGTTCGAAGGCAACGCCGCGGAGTCGAGCAGCCAGACGTAGATGTTCCCACGGCGTAAGTTCAGTGTAGAGATGCAGGTAGGGAGCAACAAAACCCAGATGCGGGTGGAGGCGATCGGGATACAGCTCTTTGCCATCAAGCTGGATGGAAACGGTTCCCCGGCTGGGTGCAAAAATGCCTGCGATGATCTTGAGCAACGTTGATTTGCCAGCGCCATTCCGTCCGGTGATCCCAACAACGTCACCTGTCTGCCAGCAAGCAGAAATGCCGGAGAAAATCCAGCGGTAGAAGAAAGACTTCCCAAGGTTTTCTATCTGGAGTTTCACAGTATGCTTCATCGGTGTATGACGGTGAATTTTCCCCACAAAGACCGATCTTTTGCAGAAATGCGATAGAGGTAGACGCCGGAGCGCAGGGGGTGGTCGTTGAGCAGACCATTCCAACGCGCATTCCAGTAATTGTTTGCGAAGACAACGGGCAACGGCTGAGTGCCAAGCAGTTCCAGTGCGGTGGAAAAAATTTCCAGTCGGACAGATTCCAGTATACCGGACACCCTGGGGACAGGGAAGTACAGAAAGTGGTGCTGATCGGGATCGAATGGCTGCGGGTAAGGAGTTTCCGCAATGGTGTAAGGAGCAGATGGGGAAAGCAAAGTATCCCAACAGCCGATGGAGTCAGCGGGCAGGAACGAAAGGTCGAGGGAGTGATCGGGAGCTACTGCCAGCCGGTATTCTACTTTGTGCTGGGTGTGTGTTACCGCTGTCGCAACGTCGGCAGAAGCGATCACCAGATCGAGCGTATCGGGGGCGGGAGAGACTGATGGGAGGAAAAAGCGGAAGAATCGGAGTTCCATCGGATCGAGGGCGCCTGTCAGCATAGCTGGGGTGGTACTCACACGCTGTTGCTCAAATGGTTGCGGGGCGAAAAGGAGCCGGGAATGGGGGAGCAGAGCATCAGAACGGTCGAGACGTAAAAGGATCTCAGCAAACTGGCACCATAGGTGAGCAAGGGATTGGTGCTGTTCGGACAGGGCTGCATCCAGTGCTTCATAGAAACTCCTGCTAACGGAGCGCAGTTCCCACATACGGCGGATCAGAGAATCGCTGCTTTGCGTCGTACAATACCAGGCAAAGGGAGCATAGGCATAGCCAGCGAGGGGATCGGTGGCATTGCTAAAAGGAAAACGGTCAGGGTGCTGCAGCAGCAGGCGGGTCCAGGGGACAAAACCGGGAACGTCGGGATAGGCAATCATCTCGACCCAGCTACTACTGAGCTCGTGGAACAACGCTTCGTCTAAGAAGCGTCCGTAAATTCCAATCTGGATAGCGTGAAAAAATTCGTGGACAGCGGTGGTTCGTAGTGCCGGTTCGGGTGGCAGGAAGTACACTGGCTCGTTGTACAACGAATCAGTACTGCTGTAGTCGTTGTCGATGATGATGAAAGTTGTAAAACGATCAGCGTCGCCGCCGGAACCGATAAACCGATCGATGGCGGTTAATCCGTAAAGTCCCTGCGATCCCAGGTTCTGGATAAAAACGGCATAGAATTTCCCGCTATCCAGCGGAGGAATAGGAAATCGGAGTGTGTGGATAAGAACGTTCCACGCCGAGTCGAAGGCTATGCCTGCGGTATCAACAAAATCTGGAATGCCGTTGAGATCCCGGTCTGGCGAGTGAACACCGTTGGTACCGGCAGTATCGTAATGGATGGCAAAGCGTCCACTGGGAGAAAAGGTCCGGAAGGGAAGCACAGGGCGCTGCTGCAAGGTTGTGATCCGGCACGGAATGTGTGGTGTTACGCTGCTCCAGCCGGGAGTTTGCGCGCACAGCAGCAGCACCAGAATGAACCACATTGGTTTCCTTTGCCTGGCAGAAAATAAAACCATCCAATAAACTTCTTAAAGTGCCAAATTTTCAAAATTAGGGAATTTGAACAAATTGGCATTGGACGACGATGGGACGGGGGATGCGCTTATCAGAAATTCGGTATTCTGTTCCGAAGAATCTCATTGCTCAGTATCCGGTAGAGCCACGAGATGCCTCGCGCTTGATGGTCGTTGATCGATCGACGGGTACCATCGAACATCAGCAATTCACCGACATTCTCAAGTACCTGCGCAAAGGCGATTGCCTGGTGGTGAACAACACCAAAGTTTATCCGGCACGAATGTATGGCAAAAAAGAGAAAACGAACGCGCACATTGAGGTGATTATGCTGCGCGATTTGCGACCGGAGGATAAATTGTGGGAAATTTTCGTCGAACCAGCCCGTAAGGTACGCATTGGCAATAAAATTTACTTTGACGATTACCGGTTTTACTGTGAAATTCTGGACAACACCACGTCGCGAGGGCGAACGGTTCGATTTAATTATCAGGGAGATATCTATCAGGTGCTGGAGCGGATTGGAGAGATGCCCCTGCCCAGTTACATTACCCGAAAGCCCACCGAGCACGATAAATTGACCTATCAGACGATTTTTGCTGAACGCCTGGGATCAGTGGTTGTGCCTTCCGCAGGACTCCATTTCACCAAAGGATTGGTGTCGAAACTGAAGCGCAAGGGCGTGAAGATTGTTCCCATAACACTCCATCTCAGCTATAGTGCGCTGGAGTGGATCGATGTGGAGGATCTGACACGCCACAAGATGTACGCCGAGTACTTTGAGATTCCGAAGGAGTCGGTGGAAGTGATCAATAAAGCATTGCAAACCCGTAAGCGTGTGATTGCCGTGGGATGCAGCGTTGCCCGTGCGCTGGAATCCAGCGTTTTAGCCAGCGGAATTGTGAAAGTCAACAAAGGCTGGACGGACAAATTTATTTATCCCCCGTACCAGTTCAAAATCATTAGCGGATTGCTGACCAATTTCCATCCTCCACGGTCGACCTCCGCATTATTGGCAGCCGCTTTTGCAGGGAAGGAGCTGTTTTTGAAAGCGATCAAGACGGCGATCAAAGAACGCTATCGGTTCTATGTGTATGGTGACGCAATGCTGATCCTGGGCAATCTTGAGTAGATTGATCGGCAAAGAGATCAACCGATAGGACGAAGCGATGGTAAAGCAGTGGTGGCAATGCGGATGTGACTGCTGCCATTGGCGGTGGGTTCAACAATGACCTGCGTCTGAAATCGCTCGCGGATGCTGTCTAAGTGAGAGATGATCCCAATCCGTTTTCCTTCTGCCTCCAGTTTTTCCAGAAGCAGCAGAAGTTGATCCAGATGCTGCCCATCCAGACTGCCGAAGCCTTCGTCAATGAAGAGAGTATCCATCCGGGTTCGCTGGCGTGACAGGTCGGACAGTGCCAGTGCTAAGGCGATGGAGGTCAGGAAGGTTTCACCACCTGAAAGGGATTTGATCGGACGGGGTTGGTTGGCAAAGTAGCGGTCGAGAATCTGGATTTCCATTTCATTTGCCCGTTGCAGTTGATACCGCGAGGCTAAGAGTTCCAGATAACGGTTCGCCTGCTGCAACAAAATATCCAGCGTGTACCGCTGAACAAATTTGACCAGTTCCTTGCGCCCAATGAGTTTTTCCAGTTGTTCCCATCGCTGCCGTTCTCTGCGGATCTTCCGCAGTTCTTTTTCCAGCGCTTTTGCTTTGCGTTGTTGCTCCTGTAGCGTTGCAAGTTGTTGCTCCAGCTTGCCAATCGTCTGGTGGAGATTGTTTAACCGCTTTCGGACCGCCGCTTTCTGCTGCTGCAAAGTTTCCAGCGGTTGCGGCGGCTGCTGTAATTGCTGAAGCTTCGACTGAAGCTCCTGGATCGTTGTCTGCTTGTGCTGGAGCTGGATCTGGAGCGTTCGCAATTGTTCCTCTAAGGTCTCGAAAGCCTCACGGTTTGCCAGAAGGCGGTGGGCGGCGTCGAAAGAGTCTAAGCTGGCTTGCTGAAGGATCGGCTGAAGCTGCTCGTGGAGTGCTTGCAATTGCTGTTGTATGGTT
>JALWUI010000153.1:0-1131 GCA_027082775.1 Candidatus Kapaibacterium sp. | reverse complement strand
CCGCTCCACAAAGGTTTGCAGTTGTGTTGCAGCAGCAGTGTGCTGATGGCGAAGTGCTTCCAGTTGCTGCTGATGGCTCTTTTCCGCTTGCTTGAGTTGCTCAAGCTGTCGATGTGCCTGCTCCCACTCCTGCTGCGGCTGACGATCACCCCACCGTCGCCGGTATTCCTGTTCGTTTTCAGTGAGTTCCTGCTTGAGTTGCGCATATTGATGACGCTTGCGCTGTAATGTCGCTTCTTTTTGCTCCACCTGCTTCATAATGCGACGGTATCGCTGCTCTGCCCGATCAAGCTCCTGCTGGTATTGACGCAGGCGAGTGTGGTGCTCCTGCCATTGGTCAATGATGCGCTGGAGTTGCTCGTGGGACGTGATGGAAGTACCTGCCAGTTCCGCTAACCGGGCAAGGAGCGGCTGGTGTGCAGCCTGTGCTGCTGCTATTTCCGATCGCTGCTTTGTGAGTTGTTGATGCTGCGCAGCTTTTGCTGCATACACTCCTTTGAGCTGCTCCAGTTGGTCGCGCTGGCGCTGAAGTTGCTGCTCCCGCTGTTCCAGTTGCTCCTGCGAAATTTCTGTCGCTGGAGCAGGAAGAGGTGTGGAGGCAATGCCCGGATGATGGGGCGAACCACACACGGGACACGGCTCGCCGGGTTGCAGCGAAGAGCGAAGGCGGACGATGAGATCGCGTTCAATCTCGGTGAGATGATGCGTTTTCCATTGCGCCAGTTGTTGCTCCTCCTGCTCGATTTTCGCCTGGAGTTCTTGCTGTTTCTGCTGCAAGCTGGTCATTTCCTGATGAAGTGCTGCAAGCTCTGCATCAATTTGTTGCAAACGCTGGCGCAGGTGCGGCTCTTCGCGCAGGACGCTGGCAAATTCGGATTGTTGCTGGAGAATGTGATGGTAGTTCGCGTGGGTATCAATCCATTGACGAATGCGATCGATTTCGCGGCGGTGGTGTGCGATCAGTTGCTGCTCTTCTTCCGCTGCTTTTTGCAACTCGCGCAGCTCTTGCTTCAGACTTTTGCCCTGCTCTGCCAGATCCTGCAGGTATCGGCGTTGCTCGTTGATTTTCGTTTCCAGCATCTGATGATCCTGAACCTCTTTTTGCAGGTGTTGCAACTGTTGCTCCTGCTG
>JALWUI010000152.1 GCA_027082775.1 Candidatus Kapaibacterium sp. | reverse complement strand
CACGCTAAAGCGTGCGCTCCCAGTAGCAGGGAGCACCTTACCGGGAGCGCCGGCTGGGAGCGCCGACTTTAGTCGGCAAAGAAATGCACACTAAAGTGTGCGCTCCCAGTAGACCAAAAGCGCTGGCACCGGGAGTGCCGACTTCAGTCGGCAACAATGCGAATAGTAGGACAAGCTCTGGCTTGTTCTGGAAAATCCAGAGGAGTTATCCTACCAACGGCGATGCACGCTGAAGCGTGCGCTCCCAGTAGCAGGGAGCACCTTACCGGGAGCGCCGGCTTCAGTCGGCAAAGGATGAAGATTGCACCTTAGGGTGTGTGCTCCCGGCGGGAGAGGATGCACCGCTGCTGCGTTCCATAACCCCATCACCCGGAAAGAGAGAAGTGACAGAAAGCCTGCATCTGATAGTACCAGTTGCAGCAAGGATGCATTTCAGCGGGGGAAGGAAAAGGACTAGCGGTAATCAGCGTTGCTTTCTGGTATGTTTCCCCTGCGCGCCCGGGAGGACTCGAACCCCCAACCCTCTGATCCGAAGTCAGATGCTCTATCCAGTTGAGCTACGGGCGCTGATGGAAAGCGTATGACGAGAATTGCCGGGCAATCGTGCACTGCACTACAGAAAAGGGGTCATTTTCTTTCGGCGCAGCGCATTGACGATCTCCTTGATGCGTTCCGAACTTCCGCGTCGGCAAATCACAGCCGCATTGCCAGAGTCAACGATGATGAGATCTTCGACATCGACCAGCGCAAAGAGTTTATCATTGCTGCGGACGTAGCAGCCTCTGGCGTTCAGTGCCAGAACGTTGCCGATCAGGACGTTATCGTCAGCATCCTTGAGGGAAAGACGATAGACTTCATCCCAACTTCCTAAATCACTCCAGTTGAAGCTGCACTCTACAACGTATGCATCGGTTGTTTTTTCCATTATGCCATAGTCAATGGAGATTGAGGGAAGCTGGCGATAAATGGTCTCTAAGGTTTCCAGATAATCCGCTTTGTTCAGATGTTTTTTCAGAAGTCGGAACAGGAAGACAAAGTCCGGGAGATACTGCTGAAGGTTTTTCTGGAATACCGTGGCAGGGGCAATGTAGATACCCGTGTTCCACAGAAAATCGCCAGCATTGAGAAAGCGGCGTGCTGTGTCAATGTCCGGTTTCTCGGCAAAGGTTGCTACTTTGTAAATGCCCTGGGAATGGAGCTCTTGGGGGACCGTTTGTTGGTTCGCCTCCACCTGGATATAACCATACGCCGTTTCAGGACGGGTGGGGGGAATGCCTAAGGTGGTAATGGCATTGAGTTGTTCAGCCGCCTCGAAGCCCAGCCGCAACTGCTCCTGGAATTCCCGAACATTTGGAATCAGGTGATCCGCCGGGAGAAAGGCGATAGCGTAGTCCTCATCTGGAAATTGCGCCTCGAAGAGCGTCAGAGTGAGGGCAACACACGCTGCTGTGTTGCGACCAAATGGCTCGGTCAGAATATTGGTGGGTGGAAGCATGGGAACTAATTCGAGGGTTATATCGCGGTACTGGCTGGTGGTCAGGACAAAGATGTCCTCTGGTGCGAACAGGGGGAGCAGTCGGGAAACGGTATTTTGCAAAAGGACACCTTCCCCCAGAATATGTCCGAATTGCTTTGGACGATCGTACCGGCTGAGGGGCCACAGTTTGACACCGATGCCACCGGCGAGAATTACGGCTACTCGCTTCATTTCGATACCACTGATTGTTCCAGAGACGCCACTTCATCGTTTGTGAAACTGTCAACGTAAATGCGGGGAATTCGGGTGTTCAGACTGGCTAAGATTTCATACGGAATAGTGCCAGCCCACTGCGCCAGATCTTCGGCAGTGATTCGGGCAGTACCAGATTGTCCGATAAGAGTCACAGGCTCCCCAATGGGGAAGCGATGTCCGTGGAGGTCGACCAGCGTTTCATCCATACAGATTGCGCCTACCAGTGGAAAGCGAGCGCCGCGGATCAGACAAACGGCTTTGTTGCTCAAAGCGCGGCTCCAGCCATCGCCATAACCAATCGGCAGCGTGGCAATGGTGGTGGGATGAGGAGATCGGTAGGTAAGTCCGTAGCTGACCCCTTCGTTCGCTGGCAAATGTCGAACTTCGGAGATACAGGTTTGCAGTCGGAGCGCTGGCTGCAAGTGCAGTGGATGATGCAGGAATGGTGACGGATTGTATCCATAGAGTGCGATGCCGGCGCGAACCATTGTAAAGTGCGATTCGGGGATGTCCGCAATTGCTGCAGAATTTGCTGCGTGGACATAGGGAAAATGAACGCCAGCCGCTTGAAACTGGTGCAAAAGTTGTGTAAAGCGGCGGAGTTGATGGTATGTGAAGGTTTTGTCGCGCTCTTCCGCCGTTGCAAAATGCGTACAGAGTCCAACAACGCGAAGCTGAGGATAGCAATGAAGCTGGGCAACGATTCGCTCTGCTTCTTCCGGAGTAACTCCTTCACGATGCATTCCGGTGTCGATGTAAAGGTGTGCGTCGATGGACTTGCCAGTCTGGAGCGTGTATTTGCCGAAAGCGTGGAAGATGGTTTCCGACGAGATGATGCAGTCAACCTGATATTCGGCAAATGCAGGCACCTGATCAGGAAATGGGGGAGTGAATACGACAATTCTCTGGGTATCGCCTGCTTCGCGCAGTTCCAGCGCCTCTTCCAGGTAAGCAACGCCGACACTCTCAATGTGGAGGGAGCGGAAAAACCGTGTGCAGGGAATCAGCCCGTGACCATACGCATTGGCTTTGACCATTGCCAGGATTTGTACGCCCGGCGCCAATCGCTGGCGAATTTGCTCCACATTATGTCGGAGCGCATCGAAAGAGATGATCGCCTGGGTTCGTCGCATCTATGTTGCTTTTTTGTTCCCGCTGCTGTGTTGACGAGCGTGGTTGTGCAAATAGTAGGGCGGCGGTGAGGACACAAGCACCATTGCAAGCGCAGTTGGTGGAATCAGAGCAAGCAATGGGAGTGCGGATGCCGGAAGGTTGAACGAGAGATGAAGGAATGCCATCGTACCACATAATCCCCAGCTAAAGCCGATGAGAAAGGAGGCAATGCGGATGGCAAAGCGTTCCCACCGGATGAGGAAAGCAAGAATACCAAGTGCTGTAACCGCAGCAATACTGCCCGTAAGAGGAGCGGTGAGGTCAGCGGCAGTGTAAAGGCTCTGCGACCAGATCAGGACGCTGTCGAGTGTAGCAGAGAGCAGCAGGAGGATAAAAACTGCGATTTGTGCCATCCGTATGCCCATAGTCCTATGCCCATTCGAAAGTTTTGCGGAGGCAGTCGGGAGGACAATGAGCGCCTAAAGCCACGATTAACTTAATCCGTGCTTTTTGCCCATTAAGATAATCAGCAAAAATGACGCCCGCTTCGTGCAGTTGCTTTCCCGCCCCTTCGTATGCATAGATATGTTCAACCCGTCCGATGGGACAGCGCGAGGTCAGGACTACCGGGATCCCGGCTTCCAGGAATTGGAGAATTTTCGGATACACTGCCGGAGGAACATTGCCGACTCCCAGCGCTTCAACCACTAACCCTGCCGGCTGCTGGTGGTAAACACAGTCATACAGCTCCGGTTCTGCACCGGCATAACATTTCAACAGGGGGACAAATTTCGGAAGGTGGTCGATGGAGAAAACATCTCGATGGACTGGCTGTCGGTAGA
>JALWUI010000151.1 GCA_027082775.1 Candidatus Kapaibacterium sp. | reverse complement strand
CCGAACAAAGTATTCCGATCCTGCGACCGACTCCAAGGAAAAATGTCCTCCACCCGGAATACCATACCACACTTTTTGCGGCGATGGCAGTGCCTGATAGATTCGCCATCCGTGTTCCACCGGAATATCTTCATCCGCTTCGCCGTGGATCACCATCACCGGTTGTTGGATCGACTGTGCAGCGCGTTCCGGCACAATCGCAAACGGATCGAAGCCTGCACGTTTCCCCGCCAGCCACAAGAAAAGATCCGAAACCCGTCGGAATGGAAGGTAATAGTAGCGTCGGCAATAGTGAGCAACGATTTCTGGCAAAGAGGCAAAAGCACCAACAATGATACCGCAGTGGAAGCGCCTTTCTCGCGCCAGCGCCTGCACCGCAATTGCTCCGCCAAGAGAATGTCCAACAACCGCCCAGAAGTCAGTTGTCGGGTCATTCTGTGACACCGCGTTCAGAATACATCGAATGTCTTCCACTTCCTTTGCCCCGTAGGTACAGTACCGTCCTCCGCTTTCGCCCTGTGCTCGCGCATCGAAACTCACAACGGCAAATCCTGCCTTGACAAAATGGCGAGCGACTGGCAACATATACTCTTTGCAACTGGAAATGCCGTGCAGCAGAAGAACCTTCCCCTTGGGCGGTACTTCGGGATACAGAATCCAGCCCTGCAACTGCACTCCATCTGTGGTGGATACCTGCAAAGGCTTCCACCGATCAATCCCATACGCTCGTGGATCGGTCGATGGCAACCACGAAGATTGCTCCGGATTTGCCCGACGGGGACGAATGATCTGCGACGCTCCCCACCACAGCACGGCAGTGACCGCAAAGATGACAGCCGCGATTCCGATGATCCATTCACTCAGCATCCGGCAAATACCGTAAATGCGATCCACACCGTTGCTGACAATCGCTGGCACCGAAGCCCGGAATGAGAATCGCTCCTCTGGTACGGCGTACCAGTTCACACTCCGGAAGGCGGCTCAGCACATACGCCCGAACTTCTACTGCCGGGTGGGTAGTCAACTGATCAATGTGCCAATGAACGCTTTTCTGCTGCTGGCAATGCCGCTGCAACCGAAACGCCCATTTTCGCTTCGCGCTGCCAACATACACATACCAACCGGCGGGCAGTCGAGCAGCCGTTTTCGCAATGGACACAGAAACCGGTTGATGGAGCCTGAGAAACAACCGGTAGCTCTGCCACGGCTGCTCACATACGTCCAAAATGGTATTCGGGCTTTCGGATCTGCTCCACATCCAGCACATTGAACAGAATTTCTTTCCCTTTTTCCGACTCTGCTTTGAACAATCCCCAGATAATGGCATACGCCATCATCGATCCCAGGATGAGCACAGCGGCAATGACATTACCGATGGGCGGAAGAAAGGGAGCGACAAACTGGAGAAGCAACAGCAGGGCAAAGGATCCCAGGATGCTGAAGATGGCAATCAGCCATCGAAGCGTTCGATCCGGTAATCGCACGGCAAAGAGAATACGGGTTCCTCCTTCTTCCCGATCCCGGAATCGTCCGCGATATCGGAGCGAAAATGCAGGCACCTGTGGGATAACCCGGCAGAGTTCAAACCCCTGCTCGAACACATCACCCTGGAAAACAATATGACTTCGATCCTGCTGAACTGATAGCTGCCGCAATCGCTCCTGTACTTCCTCACGCGGCAGCGACGTTTCTAACACCCACCGCTCGTAAGGCACCAACCACATTGTTTCTGTTCGTTGCTCAATTTGCACTATCCAAACTTCAATTTACGAATTTTGCCTCTCTCTGCAACGCCTGCAAAATATTTCGCCGAAATTTCGTCTCTATGCCGTGTTTTTGCAGCAAAGCCGACCTAGCTCAGTTGGTAGAGCAGCGCACTCGTAATGCGCAGGTCGCCGGTTCGAATCCGGCGGTCGGCTCTTCCTCCCGTTAAGTTTTTCCCGCTTTAGACGACAATAGCAGTGTGGAAGAATGTCGGCAAGGATTGCCGCTGTTCCCGAAGGATGTGGGACAAACGATGGATGTCCGACAAATTCACTCTGGAAGTGGCGGCACTTTCCAAACCTTAGCGTCTGTAGCGGTGCACCGCCAGCGTCAGAAGATAGAAGCAACACAGACCCGTTCCGTTCATACTCCAGCAGTCACTGAACCGCCTCAGGAATCGCTTCCTGCTGGACTTCAGGAAATCAAGCTCTATCTGGAAAAACTCTTTGGCATCGCCTTGACTCTGCGAGAGTATTCACTGCAAACCACCGCTTTGCAAACGACCGTTGTGGAAGCACACACAGAATCGCTATCGCTGGAGGGTACGTTTGCAACCTCAGATGGGCAATCGGTTCATTTCCAGCTTACGATCCAGCAGATGAGCGCCAAAGTACTCAATGTCAATGTCCAGATTGGCAACCGATCGATGACAGCGCGCGGTGGACCGACCATTGCCATTAGCGCTACTGCTGTGGAACTGCAATCTTTCAGCTTTCAGCTTACATCCACGCTGCCACTGAAAAAACTGTTTATCCCCTTTACGGATCTCCGCAATGGAACGATGGCTTTTGACCGGGATCACGACGGAAAAATTGATCTCCGCTCTGAAGTGTTTACACCACCATCCATTGCATTCTCGCGGATCCGCAGTGAAAGCAAAGCACCGCCGACAGAATCACCATCAGAAACCGTTGCACGACTGGTTGACCAGAAAGTTTAACTGGTGTCCTCTCAGGGCGACAAAGAGAGCTTGCCGCTTCGGTTTGCCGTCTACGCAAAGGTTGAAGCACGGCCTTCAAACGGCAAATGATCAAGGCATCAGTAGGAACATCTTGCCTGTCATCTGGAAAGTGGAGTTGATTGCATCTGAAGCGCATTTTTTCCATAAGCATCGTCCAGCGCAAGGAGGCAATTTTTGTAGGGCGGCACAATTTCCACTGTACCAGTACACCGCACTGGCAGGGGATGGGTAAACAGCGGTCCTGCCCAGACGAAAGTGTGGAACTCGCCGTTCTCCCCACAGGGATCCACGGTCGGTGGCAATTGCTTTATCCACTGCGGCGTGAAGAGTTGCCCCAGGAGGGATTCGTCAAGTTTGGAAGCGTCGACACACACAACGACTGATTTCCACTGGGCAGCAAAAAATTCCTGCAAAAGATCTGTTGTCGATTCGCCCCACAATGGAAACAGCAATTGCTGCGGAAGGGATGCAAAGATACGTTCCCGATACTCCCGCAAATCTTCGAGAAAAATATCGCCGAAAGCGACATAGTCCGCCGTTTGCTGCAACAGCACCTGACGCATAATCATCTCGTATGCGGTATTCGGCGCATTTTCAGGGATGTAAAACGGCACAACCGGCAATTGCAGGGCTGCTGCCTGTGCCCGGATAAGCGATTCGGGCACATAGTGAAACGGCGTTCGCCGATCCTGCTGGCGAAACGTCACCAGTAATCCAACAACGGTGTAGCGCGGGTCTTTCCGCAGTCGTGCGAGCGCCAGCGCGCTATCCTTCCCTCCACTCCACGACAACAGCACTGTCGCTGCCATTATCGCGCGGTATCCTGCATTGAGCGAACGTATTGGTGAGCATAACGGCGGAGCGAATCGATGAGCCGGCGGAACCGTTCCGGATCTTTCGCCATTTCAATGTACACTCGTCGAAACTCCTCTCTGGTAAATCCATTCTGCCGCAGAATTTCCCGCACCTTCGGATTGGCAACAGCCGTATCGGGATACAGCTCCCGAATGATCAAGATATCCCGGTACGTGCGGATAAATCGATCCTCAGTTTGCCGATCACACTGCGTCAGGATGCCCAGCACCATTACACAACAAATCCATAAACCGATGCGCATTACCTCAGCGCCCTCCTTTGCCCCGGAGCACAACCGGAATGGTTTTCAGCAAGATTTTGATGTCCATCCAGATGTTGTAGTTTTCTGCATAGAACACATCCAGAATCATCGCTTCGTGGATACTCAACTGCTCAGACTTTTCCCGCCCCGTTACCTGCCACAGTCCGGTAATGCCGGGAAGAACCAAGAAACGTCGTTTGTGCCAGTCATCGAAGTATTCCATTTCGTACGGCAAACACGGTCGCGGACCGACCAGGCTCATTTCTCCGCGCAGGACATTGATCAATTGCGGGATTTCATCAATGCTGTACTTTCGCAGAAAGCGACCGATAGGCGTAATGCGGGGATCATTGTCCACCTTGCCCATAAACTTACCCTGTTTCAACCGCTCCTGTGCAACTTTTTGATGCAGATGCTCACTGCCAACGTACATTGTGCGAAACTTAAACATTTTGAACAGCTTCCCGCCACGTCCCACCCGGTAGGTTGTATACAGCACTGGACCTCTGGAGGTCAACTTGATCAACACCGCAATGACCAGACAGGGTAGCAGCAGCACCGCTGCCATTGAGGATGCCAGCACCAGATCCAGCAACCGCTTTGCCAGATCATTGGGGCGAATGACAAAGGGAGAGGTCAACTGAATATAGCCCAGGGCATCCTGAGGACTGAGATCTTTGCCTTCCCGAAGGATAATTTCAAAGTGGCGGGAGTGCACCATCACGGGCAAGCCAGTTGCTTTACAGCGCTGAATGATTTCCAGCAACCGCTCGTACTCAACGGCGTTCATAAAAATGTAGATCTCATCCGCCCCCGTAGACAGCACGTGGGTCATCACATCATCAACCGGACCCAGGATAGGAAATCCCAACAAGGTCTTCCCAATTTTGTTCGGATCATCATCGACAAACCAGACTCGCTCAATATCCAGCTCCGGATCGTTCAGCACTCGAAGTGCAAACTGTTCTCCTGCCCGCCCTGCGCCAACCACCAGCGCCCGTTTGCGGAACCCTTCTCCTAAGGAGATGACCTTCCGAATCACCAACCATCGGATGATGGATCGCTCCACCATCACCAGTCCAACGCCACCAACAACAAAGCCCAATAGATAGCCACGTGCAGAGGTCGCTAATGGCGAATCTTTCAGGAAAAAGAGCAGGACAATCACTGCTACTGCCACCGTTACGAAGGATTTCAGAATCTGGACAAACTGATCTGCCAGCGAAACAATGACTTTGTACCGGTACAAATTGTTCACCCGGAACATTCCCAGCACTACCAATCCAGCAACGCTGTAGAAAATGGTCGTCGGCAACTGAAATTGAGCGGTGAACTTGGGAGAGATCAGGTGCGCAAATTCCGACAGTCGGAAGGCAATGACGATGCCAATGGCGAGCTGAATGGTGATCAGATCCAGCAGCACCAGCCACCACGGAATCCGCTGTTGCAGGTTCGGCTCGTCTTTTTCCCCCTGCTGCGTGGGTGTCGAAACGACGTCGCTCCTTTCTTCTGTCTCGCTCATTTACTCTTTTCGGAACAAGCCCCACATCGCTGTTTCCGCAAAACGTAAATTTACGATATATTGCCCAAAAGGCAATGTGCTCATTGGGAGTACTGTCCACCGATCCGGCACAAAATGCACTGAACGGTGAAAAAGCAATCGCCCATCCAGAGACCAGATTCCTACCGCTGCCGTTGCTGGTACTTCAATGGCTGGCTTCATCCAGAGGTGGTTATCAATAACCCGCAGCTTCAATGCCGGAGCAGAAGATGGTGCCGTATGAACAGCGCTCAGGTTGAGCGCTGCCAGTGTCCGCTGTAAATGCGCAGTGAGTTCGGCTTCAGTCGGAACGGCACCAAACAGCAGAATAAAATGCCGCTCTTCCCCATCGGCTATCGGTGTATCAAAGTACACTCCCGTCACGCAGGCAATGTCGCCAGCTCCCGAATATTGGAGCGTGGTATCGGAGGTCAACGCTTGAATCTTCTCAGCATTGGTAAACCCATCATACGTCCCAAAAGGGGTGCCTGCTGCATTCTGATTATTGTTGAACCCCGCAAACTGTGGCCGTCCCTGACCATCTTCGATCAAGACGCCGGTCACAGCCACCGGAAAATCGCCGTCGCGCCACGCTATGCCCAGAGCGCCCGACACCTGGAGTGTTCGGAGCAGATCATTCCGCAGAACGATCCGGTTCGCATCGCCAAACGGTCCAATGTCCCAATCGAAGAAATAGCCAACAGCAAGATGGGGGAGTGTTTGCCCTGAGACATTTTTGACCGTCACTCGCAGCGCCACAATCCCCGTCCGGGGCGGGAGGAGCACCGTTTGCGTTACCTGAATCCCGATTGGCGTTGCCGCACGATCATCTTCGATAATGCTGGTATGCTCATCAGGCGGAACGAACCCTTTCAAAGGGCGAAAATCGTTATCCAGACTGCTCTGGATTCCCCGAACGCTGCTGACCACCTTTCCCCCGGAAGTTGCAAAAATGCCCGCCTCAAACAGAATGTTTCCCCAGGGCGCAATCTGGAATCCAACACCGCCGGTCCGATGGGATGGCGACAACGACGCAAATCCGATGGCACCTCGATCAGCCATTGAAAACCGCACCACGGCGTTGTCAAAGGTAGTGTAGGTGCGCAGCGGAGCGGTGGTGGGTGTAAACTTCAGGAAATGGTAATCCAGATACTGTCCGGCGTCATCCTCAAAGGTCAGTCGAAAGATCACCGGTTGTCCCTGCGTATTCCGCAGGATCATCCGGAAGCGAAAGCGGAGCGTATCCCCACTCTGCACATTAACGACGGAATCCTCCGCCCGAATAAGCTCCAGCGACCCCTGATTCTGGAACAACTCCAGCGTTGCTAACAACCAGTTACTGGGACCCAGATCGTTCCGCATCACGACCGTAAGCACCATTGTGTCCCCAAGTGCAAATTGTCGTGGTTCGGCGCCATCGGGGGACTGGAAGCTATGCCTCAGGTATCGTAATCCCGGCGCTGCAAAAGGATCGCGGGTCACAACCTGATAAAGGTCGAGGCGGCGCGCTACATACGGTGCAATGCGCGTATTTTTATCCGTAATATCAACCACACACTGGCGGACGAAGGTCAGGGCTTGCTCTGCTGTCAATGCCGGATTTTTTGCCCGCGCCAGTGCCACAGCAGCCGACGCTACCGGTGTTGCCCCAGAGGTTGCACCAAATGTGCCGTATCCACCGTTGTTTTTGGTCGTCCACGCTCCCTGGGCAGGAGTAAAGATGGGCACGTGAGGACCATAGGCAGATGCATCGGTTACTCCATCATTCACCGTGCAGACGCCGACGCCCAGCACAGCGGGAAATGCTGCGGGATAGAAAGGATCATCGGTGCCGTGATTGCCAGCGCCAGCGACCACTGCTGTTCCTCGAGCTGTTGCATAATTGACGATGGACTCTTCAATAACCGAAGCAGCAGAACTCCCCCAGCTACAGTTGACAACAGCAAATCCCATCATTGCGGAATACAAAATGGCGTCGTAGCCATAGATGATAAAGTTGGAGCCGCCCGGCATCGTTTTCATTGGGAAGATCCGACATTGATTCGCAACTCCTGCAATTCCTTTGCCATTGTTCACCGTTGCTCCGGCAATGCCTGCGACGGCAGTTCCGTGTCCATTCCCGAATGTTCGATTCGGATCGCTCCCATCCTCCCGCCAGGTAAAATTACAACCTCGCCAGTCATCGACATATCCATTGCCATCGTCATCAACGTAATTGTTGGGAATCTCACCCCGGTTGATCCACAACGACGGCTCCAGATCCTCGTGCTCCTGAAATACCCCACTATCCGCAATGCCAATGACGACAGTGGTATCACCGGAAAACTGTTCCCACGCTTCTTCTGCCCGGATCACCTGCAACATCTCCTGCTGCGGATAATACGGATCATTGGGTGGTCCTAACGGCTGAGCAGCGAAGAAAGGGGTTGCAATTTCCAGAATTGGATATTTTTCCAGCAGTCGCTGTGCCATTACTTCCGGCACTTCATCTTCCGTATACCATACTGTAAAGCTGCGCACCAACTGTTCTTCCAGCGCTACCATCTGATAATACCGGTCTGAATTCACCTGAATGCCCAGCCGCAGCCGCTCTTTGGGATTATACAACACCGTCTGCTGTGGCAGCAGCACCGGTTTCGCTTCCCGAATTTCGGGGATCAGTTGCACCACTGCTTGGGGATCCAGCGATGGCAGTGTTCCGGAACGGAATCGAATCCGCAAAGCGTGCGCTACCACCGGCGCTCTTCGTCCCACCGCAGGATCTGCTGGCAGCACCGCCAGTGCTGGTCGCATTCCGGCAAACAACTCACCACCCAGCAACCCGAAAACAGCTACAATCATCCAGAACCGCATCATTCCGCCGTCCACTTTGCCTGACAATTTTCTAAGGGTTTTCCAAATTTACCGAAGATTCCGAAACTGACTGGTGATCCTTCGCTCACTGTATCCCGCGTCTTTTCTCCAGCTTCCTCAGCACCGCTTCTGGTGAAAGCATAGTATTCCACCGTTTGTGCATCCCCTGATAGGAGATGGCAGGACTCTTCTACACGTAAAGGTCAACAAAAACTCCCTTAGCAAACTCTGCACTAAAGGAGAGAGCCGAAGGCTGTGCCAGCGCTGTATAGGTAGAGGTCGATGGAACGGTCAATTCCTGCGCATCGGGTAATGGAGAGGCGAAAAAGCGGCGTTGTTGGAATTGCTCCCGGTACTGGCGGATTCGATCATACCGCTCCTGAAGCTGGCGATATTCAGAATGCGCTTGCCGCAACTCCTGCTGGACTTTGAATAAATCCCCCTGCGACTCCCCACCCCACCGTGCCTGCTGCTGCAACGTCCGGAAATCCTGCTGGAGTCGGCGGAATCGGGCATACTGCTGCTCCAGGCGCTTCAGCAAATGCTGCTCACTGCGCCTCCCCCCGACATACGTTATGACCGGTTGCGTGATTACCGGAGCTTCCATCTTGCTGCTTTGACCTATCCAATGCCATCATCGACATTTCAGCTTCAAAATCAACTGTTGTGCTGACACCACTGCGGTACAGCGATGGACAACGGCGTTGCTAACACGTGAAAATCTCGATCGACTGGCTCGCAGGAAATTGGAAATACCTGATAGGCGTGCGCCAAGTTCTGCGCATTCAATCCACTAAACGCCGGCAATCCCTTCCCAAAAAACTTCGGCGCAATAAAAAAGTGGAACTCGTCCACCAGCTCATTGTGAACGAAACTGCTAAACACCTGGCCCCCCCCTTCAACCAGAATGGAGGTAATCTCCATTTCCCCCAGCTTCCGCAGTAGCTCGCAGAGATCCAGTTGCCCCGGTTCCGCTTCCGGCACTGGAAGCACGGTTACCCCACTCAGTCGCAGGTCATTTGCTTTATGCGATGTTGCACGGTCCTCCTTACACACCACGATCGTTTGCCGCCGATAGGGATCTAAAAACAAATTCAACTGGAGCGGCAGGGATAGCTCAGGATCCAGCACAATGCGTTTTGGAGACCGTCCGGGAATTTCCCGAACAGTCAAGGATGGATTATCCACTCGGGCAGTCCGCTCTCCGATCAGCACTGCATCGACTTCCGCCCGCAACTGATGTACTCGCTTCCGACTCTCCGGTCCGGTAATCCACTTTGAGCTTCCCCGATTGGTGGCAATGTATCCATCGAGGGTCTGGGCAATTTTGAGAATCACATACGGAAAGTGTGTGCGCACATACTTGGTAAAAAACCGGTTAATCCATTGCGCTTCCTTTTCGAGCACCCCAACGTTCACCGCAATCCCTGCCTCCCGAAGCCGCTGCACTCCTTTGCCATTCACAACGGGATTGGGATCGAGCATACCGATTACGACCCGACCAATCTTTTTTTCGATGATCAGATCCGTACACGGCGGTGTTTTGCCATAATGTGCGCAGGGTTCCAGATTGACTACCAAAGTTGCGCCAGCAACATCTTCCGTTGCATTTCGAATCGCTTCAACCTCGGCGTGTGGACCCCCAACATATCGATGCCATCCTTCACCAATGACCCTTCCATCTTTGACAATAACACAGCCAACACGCGGATTGGGACTTACAAACCCTGACCCTTTGAGCGCCAATTCCAGCGCCCGCCACATTGCTTGCTCGTCACTCATCACCCTCTCCAATGCTAAACAGCACTTCCGTCTTCAGTGGAGCAGGAACAATCGGTAAAATAAGCTCTGCCCGATACTTTCCCGGCGGCACCTTTCGTCCCCGCCGATCCCTTAGCGCCCATCGAAGTTCGTACCGGTGTAATTCTCCGATGCGCTGCGGCTCCACAGGACCGATGACCTGCAGGAACATCCGTCCTTCTGCGGAATTCCACACCAGAGTCCCTCTGGCGTCATACACCTTGACCCGTAGCCGCTCGGAGGTCGGGAAATATTCGCGCTCCAAAAATCTCAGCCGTTCGGCTAAGGCCACAAACACTGCCACCGAGTCACCTTCAAACTCCACTCGCCCCTCCAGCCGCAATGGTGGCTGCGCCTGCTGTGCCGGCTGCGGCGGCGGCAATTGGAACTGGTGTACGCTTTCGTACTTTTTGCCGTCGAAGGTGGTGATCAACACGCGCACCTCCAGATCTGAAAATTCCATCCCCTGTGGATTCTCCCACGTAGCTTCACCGTGGATCGTGAGCGATGCTGTGTTGAGTTCCTCAGAAATCTGCCCCGACGAAGACAGCAGTGGATGCAGGGTATCGTAGAAAGAAGTTCCCGGCACGTGCACAATCAGGTGCATATCTTTGAGCGAACGGACAAAGCGGAGTGACGGCGACTGATCGTTTCCGCTACCACTGAGCGCTACCGTCAAACTGACGGTTCCCTGTCCTCCCCGCTTCGCTGTGACCGTTGGTTTTACCGGTGGTTCCGGATATTGTTTCCCCGACTGCATCATCGTACACTGTACCAGTATGACCGTTCCGAGCAGAATCCATCGCATACTGCTATCCTCTGCACTGCTCAACTACCGAAAAGTAAAATTTACAAAAAAATCGGCAAATGATCATCGCATACTGCCTGAAGGATGCGCCCAAGCTTCGGCGCCGCCAGGGCTGATGCCTGCACAACCTCTGTGTGACTCACTCCTGTTGCTGGCAACTCCGACAGCACGTTCGTAATTACAGAACACCCAGCTACCTTCATTCCCAGTGTTGCGGCAACTGTTGCTTCAATGACGGTAGACATTCCGATCGCATCACCACCAATAGTACGGTAAAATCGCACTTCTGCCGGCGTCTCGTAATTCGGACCACTGACTCCCACATACACTCCCTGCTGGAAGGGAATTTCCAGTTTCAATCCAATCTGGACCAACGCTCTGCGGATTTCCGCTGAATATGGTGATCGCCGAAGAGAAAATGCTGCCAGCTCAGGGATCGGCGGAAAGCAATTCAGGTGATCGAGCAGGAGCATCAAATCTCCAGCAGCAAAATGGGAATTCAGTCCGCCAGCCGCATTCGTCAGCAGCACGCTGGAGCATCCCACAGCAGCCGAAATGAGGATTGGTGCTGCAATGACTTCTACCGGGAACCCTTCGTACCAGTGAAAGCGCCCACTCCACAGCAATATCGTTCTGTCCCACCGACGGCTTTCCAGAATTCGCAGCACTCCCTGATGCCCGGTCACCGTCGGCGCTGGCAATGCCGGAATACGCTCATACGGGATTTCCGCTGCTGCCGGAAGCTCCAGTTGCAACCCACTTCCCAGGAGCACAGCAAGGGCAGGTGGAAACGTACAGTGTTCCCGAACCATCTGCATTGCTGGCTGATAGAGCGAACGCCATCGGGACAGCACTGCCAATGCATATTCACCGGGCATGGCAGCACACCTGCCGAATTACTCTGTCGTTTCCTGCATCAATTGGCGCTCGACCTGCACACGTAAAGCACGCCGATCTACGGATCCACTCTTCGTTCTCGGCAATGTTTCCACAAAGAGCAATCGCAATGCTGGCAGCGATCCCAGCTCTTTCTGCAAAAACTCCCGGAACACCTGCTCCAGATGAGGGGTCGATTGCTCCGATGGCTTCAGCAGCAGCACTACAACCAGCGTCAGCGTTTCGTTCAGATAGAAAGAAAAAGCCACTGCTTCCTCTACCAGCGGATGGAGCAGCAACAACAGTTCTATTTCCGCCAGATCAATCCGCTGCCCTGCCAGCTTAAAACTTTCATCTGCCCGTCCCAGAATGGTAAAATACCCCTCATCATCGTACATCGCCAGATCGCCCGTCCAGAAGGTTTCCGGGCATCGATTCCAGTACTGCTGCACAGTCTCCGGTTCATTCCACACCGAACTTAACATCGCCGGCAACGGACGGCGGAAGACCAGATAGCCTCCGACATCAGCAGAGAGGGACTCACATTCTTCGGAGACGACATCGGCTATCACGCCGGGCATTGCTTTGCCCACTTTTCCTGCTTTGGCGGCAAAGAAGGGCAGGGAAGCCAGCGCTGGCGTTGCTACTTCCGTTTGCCACCAGCTATTTGCCACCACCCCCTGATCTGCCAGGATGCTTTCCTGCCACCATTGATGCAAAGCCGGTGAAAGATGATCGCCAGCACTGAGCAGGAGCCGCAAGGAACTGTGGTCGTATCGCTGTGCTTCCTCTGTAAAGGACTGGCGGAGTGCTCGCAACATTCGCGGCGTCGTTGTCACCACATTGATCCCGTGCCGCTGCACCAGCTTCCAGAAAACGGTATCCTCAGGATAGAACACTGACCCCGCTCGAATGAAGCTGGTACTGCCACAGAGCAGCGGCATATACACCATTGCCGTATGCCCAACGATCCAGGACAACTCTGCAAGGGTCCACAGAATATCCGAATCCTGCACTCCTATGAGCGTTTTTCCAAAATGATACGCAGCAACCGCATAACTGCCGTGCGAATGCACAATGCCGCGAGGTGCTGATCCCGACCCGCTGGTAAACACAATAAACAATGGATCGGTTGCCTGAAGCGGCACTGGATCGCACCATTGCGGGAATTCATCGATGTAATCGATAAAGTCTTTTTCTCGCTCGCCCGTCAGGGATAGCGCCGGTTTGACCCGCCGATGTACCAGCACCAGTTCCACACTTTCCAGTCCTTCCAGCGCTGCGCTGACAATGCTATACAACGGATGCACCTGTCCTCCCTGCTGCAAAACATCGCCACAGATCACCACCTTCGGCGCCAGGGCTTCCAGTCGTGCCCGCAACGGTGCAACACCCAGTTCAGGATACAAAAAAGCGTGGAGTGCTCCGATGCGCGCCGCTGCCAGCATCGCTCCAACCGCTTCAGGACCGGGCGGCAGGATAATCGCCACTCGATCCCCCTTTTGCACCCCTGCTGCTTTCAGCCCGTTTGCGGTCTGACTGACGCGCCGCAAAAGCCGATCGTACGTAACCAGCAACTCGCTGCCATCTTCATACGCACAGATCAGCGCCACTTTGTTCCGATTCTTCCCGCTGGCGTGTCGATCTAAAGCGTTGACCGTGATATTGAACAATCCGCCCGTAAACCACTCATAACTGCTATCACTGCGGCGATGCAGCACTTTCTCCCAGGGACGTTCCCAGACCAATTCCGATGCAACACTTCCCCAATACTGTTCGGGAAACGTAATGGAATGCAAATACAGAGCATCGTAATCGTGGACAGACAGCAACTGCCGCACAGACTCCGGAACAGGAAAAGTTTGTTCGCCATTCCACGCCGCACTGAGCATTTTCTGATCCCTTGTTGCTTATTTCACAATCGCTTCCACCGCAGCAGATCCTGCAGCGTCTGCACCCCGCTGCGTTGCAGCTTATGTACAAAAATAAGGAAAAGCTGAGCGGTAAGAAACGCATCGCCAATTGCCGTATGGCGCTCCTCCGGACGTAAATGATACCGCTTCGCCAGCTTATCCAGGCTGTAGTCACTACTGGAAATTTCTTCCATCGATCGGTTCGGATGCTCAATCCGCATCGCCAGATGAGCAGTATCAATTGCCGGGTTATAAAGCCGAATACCCCACAAACGGCGTAAGGAAGCAGATATAATCGATCGATCAAAGGCTATGTGCTGTCCAACCAGGACGCTGTTGTCAACGTATTGCAACCATCGCCGCAAAACTGTTTCCAGGGCTTCTCCTTCCTCAATATCCCTGGGTCGCAACCCGTGGATCGAAATGCTTTCCTGCGGCAAAAGCTGCTGCTTGTGCGCAATAATAGCTTCAAACGAATCTTCGATGACAATCTCCAGACGGCGAATCGCCACTGCTCCGATGGAGAGTAAAAGATCCTTGCGAGGGTTCAATCCGGAGGTTTCCGTATCCAGTACCACAAAACGAACCTGATCCAAAGGCAAATGATGCTGGTTGCGCTCCGCAATGCGCTCCAGATACCGACATACTTCCGGGGGCAATTGCTGCCGCCGACACTTCCAGTG
>JALWUI010000150.1 GCA_027082775.1 Candidatus Kapaibacterium sp. | reverse complement strand
GACGCAGCAGACGCCGGAAACGCTGCTGCCAGAACGCCAGCAGTATCTGGCAGAAATTCGGTACAAAGGCGGCGTGGCATTGGTAGGAAATCAGCAGCCAGCAGCAGCAATCGAGATGTTTAACCGATTTTTAAGCGAACATCCCACGGACACCCGGCGAGCAGATGTGCTGTTCTGGTTGGCGGAAGCCTACTACCGCAGCAAGTTGTACCGAAACGCACTGGCTCACTATCAGGCGCTGCTGGAGCAATTTCCCGCCACACCTCACCGGGAATCGATTCTGTACGGAATGGCGTGGTCGCATTTCCACCTCCGCCATTTTGCGAAGGCTGCCGCACTATTCGAGCGCCTGCTCCGGGAATTCCCCCGATCTCCGTATGCCCTGGATGCCTTAGCTCGCAAAGCTGATGCACTGTACCTGAGCGGAAAATTCCTCGCCGCCGCCGCTACTTACCGACAGGTGGTTGCCAGAGCACCCAGAACAGAGCTGGCGCAGTACTGCGCCTATCAAGTTGCGCAGTCGCTCTATCGGGCGAAAGATTATGAGGGCGTGGTTCGGGAAACAGAGCGTTTTCTCAAACTGTATCCCTATGCTTCGCTTGCAGACGATGCCCTGTATTTGCACGGCTGGACATTGTTCCAGTTGAAACGGTACGATGCTGCGATTCAGGCGTTCCAGCAACTGCTGGATCGTTATCCCAATTCTCCGCTCCGGGAACGCACCCTTTATGCAATCGGCGATGCTTATTACAACGCGGGACAATACGAACGTGCCATCGAAGCCTATCAACAATTCGTTTCCACCTACCCCAATAGCCCCTTTGCTGCCAGCGCCCTCCAGAGCATCCAATACTGCTACGTACTTCTGGGCAAGCGGGAAGAGGCGGAACTGGTCATCGAAAATTTCACAGCACAGTTTCCCCAGACCCCACTGGCGCAAGAACTGTACTGGCAAAAAGCCGATGCTCTCTTTGCCAGTGGTCAATACCGTGATGCTGCCGAGGAGTTTCAGAAATTCTTAGACCGATATCCCGATGCAGACCGAGCTGCCGAAGCACTCTTCTGGCTGGCAAAAAGCTATGCCAGTATGGCAGAAGGGGCAGTCCGATCCCAGTTACTGCACCAGGCGGACTCGTTGCTCCAGGTTCTGATCCAGCGCTATCCGCACAGCCCGGTTGCGCTTCGGGCACAGTTTGAACGTGGCAGGATAGCCAGACTTTTGGGCAACGTTGCCCTTGCTGACTCCCTGTGGGCGCAGTTGTCCGCTGCGGTTCCAGATTCGATCATTGGCATCAAAGCATTGTTCGAACGTGCCTATCTTAAGGAAGAACTGGGCGACACCGCAGCCGCCTTAGCGCTGTATCAGCAGTTGGCAACCCGATATGCCAGTACTGATTTCGGTCAGCGCAGTCAGTTCCGCCTGGCAGCGTATTACCGCGATCGGAAAGAATACGACCGGGCACGGCAGGAATTTGCAAAGCTCACCGATGCGGATTCACCATTGGCAGCCGAAGCACAGTACTGGATTGGAGAACTATGGCTGCGCGAAAAAAATTACACTAATGCGGCGAAGGCATTTCAGCAGGTCAAACGCCGCTTTGCTCAATACGAACGGTGGTACGTGCTGTCCCTGCTGAATCTGGGTTATTGCTACGAAAAAATGCAGCAGTGGGATTTAGCAGCAGAGCAGTATCGGCTGGTCTTAGCCCTGCGGAGCGATGATGAATTCGCCCGCACCGCCCGGTCACGACTGGAAAAACTACGGAGAAAAACGCAATGAAAGGGCAACGATTCTTGCTATGGATAGGATTGCTTGCCGTGATCTTCTTCAGGGGATACTCGCAGGAAGCAGGCAAGCCCAACCAGGAACCGTTTGAATTGCCAGAATTCATTATCACTGGCAAAGCAGAAATTGGCATTCCGACCTATCAGAAGCCTTTGCCACACCCCCCGGCTCTCCTCTCTGCTCAGGCGTTGCAGCAGCAATTCTACTCGCTGGAAAAAATTCCACCACCACCACTGCCGATGCCGAAGTTTCCGACTTTGCAGCCATTGCCGGCTCCAGCGCGCGGTTTTCTCAATGCTGCGATCGGACTGTTCCCCACCGTTTCCCTTCGCGGCACATACCAATTCCACTGGCAGGGTTTCCAGTGGCGTCCGTCCGCATCAGCGGAATTCAGCAAAGGGCATCAACCGAATGCTGGCTATACAACGGTGCATCTGTCCCTGGGCACCCAGCGTTCCGGTTCTTTCCCGGTATGGCAAACGCCGTACCGCTTGCGGGGAGACACCCGCCTTGCCCTGACACACTACCGCTTATATGCCCTTGACACGGCTCCCCGACGTCGAAGCATCTTTGTGCGTACTCGATGGCAATGGTCCAGTCAGTGGTTTTCCCTTCCCTACCAACTCCAGTGGCAGTGGCGATGGTGGGGATTGCAGCAGGACGGAACCCGGAAAGAATGGCTGATGACATTGCAGGTGCAGGCTGGTCTCTCTCCTGCTGTGTCTCTTCCGCTGTCCCTCCGAACAGCGTTGACTTTTGGAAACAGCTTTGGCGCCTCCATCGCGCTTGCAACCATCGCGGCACAATGGCAGACGGTCATCGATCACGCTCTGCAGCTTCAGGCAATCGCTGGTATCCAGGCAGGACAGGCAGCAGTGAACCGTGCGGTGTATCCCCTGCTCCACGTAGAAGCCGCTTACCGCGCATCTCCCGACTGGAGTGCCGCGGCGTCGGTGCGATGGCAACTGCAACCGGAATGGCAGTGGGAATGGTGGCAAAAAAATCCTTATGTGTCGCTCACATCAGCAACGCTTCTGACTGCTCCTCTCCGGCTGAAGCTCCAGGGGCGATACCATCCAGCAACGACACTGTCACTGGCTGCCGCCGCCACCCTGGATCTGGGGCGACTGGGAACCTGGACGCAGGCACAGCAACCGGGAACGTTTGATCGGCGCTATACAACGGCGACGATTGCAGGACTGAAATTTCTATGGCACTGGGACATTACCTCCTCCCTCCGCTGCAACGGTACCCTGACCCTGCAATGGTCGCAGGAACATCGAACGCATACCGTTCTACCTTTTACGCCTGCTGTCCGGGGTGAGCTGGCAGTGACGTATCGATGGAATGAACAGTTCGCTGCTACGGCTTTGCTGTCCACCCGCTCAGCACTGTACACTGGCAATGAACAATGGTTGCCAGCATACGGGATGCTTTCTCTGCGCGGGCACTACCGCCCGGCTCCTTTGTGGGAACTCATCTTAGCACTCAACAATTTGCTGGATGCTCCGTTGTACGAATGGAACGGCTATCGAAAGCGGGGGGTCTATGGGGAATTACAGTTACGCCGAACGCTAAAATAATTTTCGTCCCGGTGCATTATTACCGTGTGACTGAAAGTTGAGAACTTCGTAATTTTACAACTTCACAAAAGCGAGACAGAGATTTACAACAATGCCGGGCTTTGATCCAGAAAAACTGCGACCGGAAGAAGAAATTGGCGGGTTTCAGCCAACCGATCCGGATGATGAAACCTTCTACGCCGAAACGCTGCTGCAACAGGCAGAAGCGGTCGCACAACAAGCGGTGGAAGAGGAAGCAGCTCAGGATCAGCCGGAGGAACAGATCGTAGAACAAGCAGGAGAAGCGGAAAAAGCGTCGGAACCCGCAGCAGCAGGGTCCACCGTGGCAGTTTCTTCGACAACGATTCAACCGCCACCCCCATCGCCATCACCAGCAGATGTGCCACCGCCTCCGCCCCCGGACGAACCGCAACAATCGTCCGAAGAACCAGTTGATCAACCGTCGCAATCCGGACCTCCAGAAGCAACGCAATCACCGTCCCAACCACCGCCACAATCCGGACCAGGAGCTGAGACTCTGGAAACGATGAAGACGGGGCCACTGGAATCCGAAGCAGAAGAAGAGATCAAACAGTTGATCGAAGAAGAGTTGCGCCGAACACAACAAACGCGGGAGCAACTCAGCGAAAAGCTTCAAGAAGAAACGGACGTGCCGATTCGCGAAACTTCAGGAGAGCCGGAGTCCCCAACAGAGGATACAGATGAAGCGGTGATTCCCATTGATGCCATTGAATCCACCAGCAATCCGGTCGAAAAAATCGGTGAAGAAGCAGCGCAACAGGTTACGGTCGAATGGGACGAGGAAGAATCCACGGTTATTCCGGAACCGGAATCCACAGACGCTGACCGCAAAAAGTGGCTCATTCCAGCTCTGCTGGCGGCTGCCCTACTGCTCATCGGCGGCGGCGCAGCCTTCTATTTCGGCTTATTCTCGCCCACCGCAGCGCCACCTGACACAACCGCAGTTGCAGCCCACGAACCATCTTCGGAAGTGGCTCCGGAACACGAAGCATCGCATTCAGCGGAAACAGCAGAAGCTGCCACTGAAGAGGAAACCCCGGCAGGGGAGGCAGCTTCAACTGAAGGTGAAACATCACTGGAAGAAACGCATTCTGCTGCTGTGCATCCGGAACCCTCTCCAGCGGCGACGGAACACACACCCGCAGCGGAACACGCACCGGCAACAGAATCAGAAACGCCGACTGCTACACCCTCGATAGCAGCAGAGCATACTCCGGCGCCAGCGGAACACACCGAAGGCAGTACAACCGCTGATGAGGCAGAATCACCTTCTCACCGAACAACGCCGCCCGCTGCTAAACCATCGCATCCATCACCATCTGCACACACACCATCGCCTAAAGCGCAGCAATCGCCAGAGCATACCACGCCACCTCCGGCGCATCAGCCGCGCCGTCGGTCTACGGCAACCCGACCTTCGGAATCACGGGGCATCTACCTGGTGCAGGTCTATGCAACACCTTCGCTGGAAGATGCGAAGCGATGGATGGAGCGGCTACGTAAAATGGGCATTTCGTCGGTGATGGTGCAAACGTACGAAATCGGAAATCAACTGTGGTATCGCGTCCGCTTCGGTCCTTTTTCATCCCGCAAAGCAGCAGAGCAAGCGGCGAAAAAGTATCATTTTGCCCAGGTGTGGATCGTACGAGTTCGATAAATGCTGAGGATAACGATGGGGGGGGCACAACGAACTTATCGATGGGAAAACGAGCAGCGCCAGCTCTCGCTGACTATCCCATGGGATCGCATTACAGCAAAAAGTTTTCTCCTTTCGCTCATTGTCAACGCCTGTCTCATCTGGATGATGACGCAATTTCTGGATGTTACGCCGGAACTGCGAGAACCGCAGTACAAGACGATTCCGATCCGGCTCATCGATTTTGGGCTGGGCGATGGTCAGGGATCCAGTGGAGGAAATCTCAGCAAACCAGGGCGCAAGCGGAAGGGACCGGAAACAAAAAACCCGTTGCGGGATGCGGAACGCGCCCCACGCCTGCGGGCGGTGGAACGGCATCCTCGGCAATATCAGGCAGGCGATAACCCCATTGCTGTTCGGGAGTTCTCGGCCGATCGCCCCTCCCGAACACCCACCACTGACGCTACCGGAACTCGCGACATTGGTACACCGGACGGAGAAGATCCGGGCATTGGATTGGGGAAATTTGGCGACGGACCGGGGAGTGGCTACGGCTACAGCCTGCAATGGGGCAGTGGTGGCAATCGCATCGTACTACACAAAGAGCTGCCGGAATACCCGCGAGGCGTCCGAACTGCCGCTCAAATCCGCCTCCGCTTTACCGTCAAACCCGATGGCAGTGTCGCCAGCATCATCCCGCTCCAGAAAGGCGACCCGCAACTGGAGCGGGCAGCAATGCGTGCCCTCCGGCGGTGGAAATTTAATCCGCTCGACAGCAACATTACAATGGTGGGCATCATTACCTTCACCTTCACACTGGAGTAAGCAGGAAGGAACAGCCAACGTTCCTATCCACATCCCCGAAGTTACAGGTAACAATGCCGGCAGTACTGGCTTTTGCCCTCACTGGGAGCACCGACTTCAGTCGGCAGGCACTGGAGATACCCCATCGGCTACTGGGAGCGCCGGCACTGGGAGCGCCGACTTTCGTCGGCAGAAGATGATACACACTAAAGCGTGCGTCCCAGTGCCAAAGGAGCACCGACTTCGTCGGCAACGAAAGTGCACCCTAAAGGGTGCGTTCCCAGCAAATGCACCTTGAAGGGTGCGTTCCCAGTGGACTAAACCACGACGTTCGCCGGCACCAACTGGGAGCGCCGGCTTTAGCCGGCATATCGTTGGGAGCGCCGACTTTCGTCGGCAAAAGATAAAAGGAGGCACTGGCGCAAATGTGTAGGGGCGACCGGCCGGTCGCCCCTACGGGTGCGGGTGATGGCGACCAGCCGGGTTGCCCCTACAGATGCGAAAATTCCCTTCCCCGCTGGGAGAGGGGCAGGGTGAGGGTAATGCACGCTGAAGCGTATGTTACCAGCGCAATGGAGGGACAGGTTGATCAGTAGCTCCTGCGAGGAGCACACTACCACACGCCCCGGCAGTACAATAAACAATGGACGGCTGATCGTCCTAATAGTCAAGGCCAGTGGGAAGAGCAACAGCGCAGAGCAAAGATGCTAACACTGGACACGTTTCTTCAGGCAGCAAAGGATGAAGAGCAGGGACAATACCGCATTCTAGCAGAACTGCGGAAGATTCAGCACCGATTTAACCAGACTCGCCTCTTCCCGGAACTCGCCCACCTCATCGAACTGTACCGCTCACTCCACCTCATCCTTGACAATGCTGAACAGGTACGCAAAGGACTGAGCCGCCCCATCAAAGCCATCGATCTGGAAAACAAAAGGATTATCTACGAAACCCTGCGACTGGAACAGGAAACCTGGGAGATCGTGGAAAAAACTATCCGGTGGGCACTGCCGAAACTGCAAGAGATTATTGCAGAAGGCATTGCCATTGGTGAATTTGTCGAAGAACAACTCAACGTCGATATCGTGGGCGTCCTTCCCTCCTACATCCAGGAAGGATACGTTCTACTGCCGGATCTTCCCCGCCGCGAATACGCGCTGGTGCGCTACGAACTGACCATTTTCACAGCGCCAGATGAAAAATACCGCGCGCTGAAAACCCGGATCGTGACACGCTTCGGTTTCCCGGTAATCCACCAACCCCCAACGCAACTGAAAGCCAGAGTACAACAGTACGAAACCGAAATTGCAAATCCCGCTCTGTATCAATTCACGGTAGAAGTCGATTTTCCCTTCGAAGAAACGCTGTATCCCATCGCTAAACGCAAGTTTCTCCGATACCTGAGCCAATTCCTGCAATAATCCTTTTCGATCGCCGCACATCAGCACATAGAAAGAAACTGCTGAATCCCAACTTTCTAAAATACTGCAAGACACCCCGCGAGATTCAACTCTCCGGAAAGTTGCTTCAAACCGTCGCCTGCTCCCTGGCGGCTCAGAAACCGGATCAAAGAAAAACAAAACGGAAATTCGCAGTGCACTAAATCGGGGCAACGTTCGTAAAAATGCATTTGCTAAGCGCTTCAAGCCGTCTTAGCTCAGTTGGTAGAGCAGCTGACTTGTAATCAGCAGGTCGGGGGTTCGAGTCCCCCAGACGGCTCTTGAAGACAGCACCAAATGCGATTTTCTTCAGCAACCATTCCCCGTTTCTCTGCTGCATTCCACGGTTCTCAGGTAATCTAACCTCCAGCGATCCTCGATGGGGTAACATTTTTGCACTCCCCGCACGATTATCGAAAGGAACACATCCTGCTTCCAGTCGCCCTGCGGACGTCTGTAAAACTGTCGGGATCAGATAGCACTCACGGCTTTCCCATAAGTGAACCGCTATCCGCTTCGATCCAGAGAGGAATTCCTCCGGATTGGTCCCGGCGCTACCACACCATAGTGGTGTTGCTCCAGCAGCATATCCAGCGTCCGAATCATCCACGATCCACCATCAGCAGGACACCGCCTGATTCCGCTGCAACTCCCGCGCCTGCTTGCTCAGCCGCATCACACATACATTCCATACTCAAACACCAATCGTTCCCGATACCGTCGTTCCAGCAGTCCCGCCAGCACTTTCTGATCGGCATACACCCAACGGAGAAACTCCCGCGCCGCTTTCCGAAAATCCCCCTGATTCACAAATCGCAACATCGAGGAGCGGGCAAATGCATCCTCACCAATATTGTACACAAACAGCACCAGCGCATCAAACTGGTGTTGCTTCAGCGGCACCTTGACCAATTGCCCTACCGCTTTTTCTGCTCGCTGGACTGCCTCTTCAAAAAGCGCTTCAATTTCCTCACGAGAGTAATCACGATCCGGATCGGAAATACGAGTACCGTATCCAATAGTCCAGCGTCCGGCAACATCCTGGTAGGGTTCTGCGACATACCCCTCCAGTTCTTTGAGCAACCGTCGTGCTTCCTCGCTACACCTCATCATTCCTGCTCCTTCTTTCCACCCTCAGAATGATACCGTTGGTGCATCTTCACACAACTGCTCTGCGATTCCGCACAGGTGTTTATCACACCCTCACAATTTCCATAGGCGTCACAACCGGCTGACGCGGCAATTGCCACGGAATAAAATGACTCTTACATTCCCAAAACCACTGGTAAATCCGCCATCCATCCGGATGCTCAAGACACTGCTGCGATTCCGCCAGCAACTCCGATAAACTCCGCTTTGCCACTTCCTCCCCCGCCTCCCTTTCTGACTTCGGAGGCACAATCTCCATCAAATCCTTAATCGCCAGCCCCGCCTCAAAGAGAAAACGAGCACAAAGCCGATACGATGTCGACGAAACCACCGAATACAATACATCGAGCAGCACAATGTCACTGAGGATAATATCCAGCACCGGATCAAACGGCACACCCCACTGCACTATCCGCCGCTTTGCCACCTCTTCTACCGGTTCCTTCAATATCACCCCCCCAAAAGGAATCTCTATATCCCCCATCTGGTCAATCCCATACAGCGCCCAATCCATCAGGTCACACTCAAACTCAAACTCCGGCGGATTATATCCAGGCTCTAACCCCCACCACTGCGGCTCTTGCTCTTCATCCACATACTCACCAGTCCAGAACAACACCCATTCCTGCCAGCAGTAAAACTTGTGTCTTATGCCATCCGGATATCCCACGCTAAACAAAATCATCGCACGCCAAGCATCCAGAAACCGCCGGCGTCGCAAGTGCTCCAGCACCACCCCGCCCAGCACCATACACCTATATTGCATTTCCGGAACCCACTTCCCGCTATACGCCCCATCAGCCTCGACCCATATATTCCCCCCAACCCGGCTCATCCACAGTGCCACCGCATCATACTGGTGCTGCTGTAGCGGCACATCCAGCGTCCGCATCACCCAATCCACTCGCTCCGCCTTCCAGCAGGACATCTTCCGTTTTGCCAGCAACCCCCGTGCCCGCTCACTCATCCGCATCGCTTCTGCCTGCGTGCTTCTGCTTTCCACCGCCGGATCACCGCCTCGCTCAAACCCGTATCATACGCCAACTGCCGCGTCGGGCGATCCAGATTCGCCTCCACATACCGCCGCGCCAACCGCCGAAATACATACTTTGGAAACGTCACCGCTGTGCCACCAAAGGCGTCAATGAGTTCCAGCATCTTCTCAACCCCTACGATATGCGCCACCATCCGCATATCCAGCGAGTCGATCAGCTCCACCGGCTGCTGCTTCACAAACTCCAGAAATCGCTGCCGCATCCTCTTACCCTTCGGTTATTCCCACCGCTGTAAACGTCCCATCGGGGAAATTTATTTCCACCCGGGGCCCGTAGGGGCGACCGACCGGTCGCCCTACACATCCGCACCATTGCCAACGAAAGCCGGCGCTCCCGGTCGGCACAACCCGGCTGGTCATCCGTTCCGCCAGATGCCGCATCCCACCCGCACGGGTACGGCATCGGCGTATCCCTACCATCGCGCTGGAAATGCACGCTTTGCGGCGCACGTTGCCCCGTTACCCACGCACCCGCAGAGGTGATCCCGGTGTGGTCGCTCAGATTATTTCCGCATCGCACCCCGTAGGGACACAGCGTGCTGTGTCCTTACCATTGTACTGGGAGCGCACACTTCAGTGTGCATTCACCGGAAACGTACCCTTTAGCGTGCACTTTCTTTTGCCGACGAAAGCCGGCGCTCCCGGTCGGCGCGACCCGGCTGGTCATCCGTCCCACGCACCCGTAAGGGCAGACCTGCATGTCTGCCCATCCCGTAGGAGCACCGCCTGATCGCCCATCGACGCCCCCTGATCTCCCCTTTCCCCACGGGAGAAAGGAACCGGGACACTATCCGCCACACTTTCCCTCACTCTATTCCTTGCTCAGAGGAAAGGGGAAATTGCTGGATACACAGGCGTCATCCTGTGTGATTGTCCACATTCCCATTTTCGCAGCGGTAGTCAGGCGGTTATCCACAGGTAGATACACAGAACTGCTCCTGCCGTTTTGCACTGCCATCTGCCCCGGAGGAACGACTGGCGAGTCTCAAAAATCCACACATTCAAATTCCGCCATTGAGCGCTGGCTCAGTGTACACCGAAAAGCGTTCCATACGTCAATACTGGTGTGAAAGTGGGTTGGGTAGTGGCGAAGTTATCGGCGGGAGTTTCGATTGAAGGACCTGTGGATTTCCCGCTCTTGGTCATCTGTTCGGAGAATTGAGCGGTTAGAGTTTCGGTTAAAGTCGAAAGTGTTGCGGGAGGTGGAGGATTTAACGCTGGAGAAGTTAACGGATAAGGAGTATTGTTGGCGGTTATTGCGGAGTTTTTTCGATGGATGGTTTGAATATGCGATAGAGGATGGGCAAAAGAATGTGAGTCGGAAGAAAGTTTTGCGAATTTTTGATTTTCCGGTGGAGGGGGAGGTATTGCGGGAGACGAAGGCGCCGAGTGATGTTTATAAGGCGAAGGTAGTGGTAAAGGATATGGTTTATCGGTATTATCGTGGGGAATTGGATATGGGTGTAGCGTGGAAGATTATCGAGATGTATTTGGATCAGTTAGATTTATGGGATTGGTTTTGGGAGCGATATGAGATGTGGAAGCGGGATTGTGAGCGTCGATTTGGGAAAGCAGCGTAATGTGAAGTGTAATGTGAAATAGATGGGGAGGATTAAGATGACCGGGCATCGTTTCAAGGAATTGCGGAAGGAATGGGGGTATAGTGCGCGGGAGATAGCGGAGCAATTTGGGCGGTCGACATCATTTGTGTATAAGCTGGAGCGGTATGGGGATCGGGAGATACCGAAGCGATGGGCGAAGGCGTTGTGTGAGTTTTTGGGGATTGATTGGGAAGGAGAAAATGAAAGGGAGGAGAAAAAGAAGTTGTTGGTGGAGTTGTTAGGCGAAGATGTTGATATTGATTCGATAAAGCATTATAGGCCGTCGCAGAGGTTGGTAGATTTATTTAATGAGATGTATGAAGAGGAAGGGGATGATTTGTACGATTGATGAAGTGGTTAATTGATGCTTCGTTGATAATTTCATTTCTTCGAGGTGGAATAGAGGTTGGTGATGTTGAGAAAGTTTTGAGGAGAATTGGAGGAAGGAATGCAGTTTTTGTGTTGATCTACGTAGTGTGGGTACAGTTGGTTAAGAGAGTATTGGTGTATAGAGAGCGGAAGGGATATAAAGCTGCGTTGTTGTATTATCAGGATTTGAAGAGGTTTATGTTTTTTCTGACGACTGATATTTTGACTAATAGGGTTGAAGTAAAATTGGACGATATTTTTGTGAAAATGCAAAGGATAGTAGATTGGGGTATTCGGAAGGAATGGGGAGGGTTGAATGATTATGGGGATTTGGTGATTGCGGCGTTTGCATTGTCAGGAGGATATGGAATTTTGACGCTGGATAAGGATTGAGTGCAGCACCTAAATTCCACCGTGGTTCGATGCAAACTGAGCAATGAATTTTGTAGCACAGGCATCGAATATAGTTCAAATTCCACCGTGGTTCGATGCAAACTTGATTCTTGCTTTCGCAAATGGAGCAAACCGCAACGATTCAAATTCCACCGTGGTTCGATGCAAACCACTGTCGCAGCTTCGGTTTATCCTTGATAGCTCTAATTCAAATTCCACCGTGGTTCGATGCAAACCCCTACGGGTGGATGTGGAATAAACGGGGATAAAAAGTTCAAATTCCACCGTGGTTCGATGCAAACAGGCGACAGAATGTAAATGCTCGTTGTCACATTCCGGTTCAAATTCCACCGTGGTTCGATGCAAACTGTAAATGTGTTCAACGATGCAGGTACTGCCAAGGTGATTCAAATTCCACCGTGGTTCGATGCAAACTAATATACTTTGCAATGTAATTCACCGCGGCATTTTTATTCAAATTCCACCGTGGTTCGATGCAAACACAGAAATGCTCTAATTGAGCAGTATCACCGTGCAGGAATTCAAATTCCACCGTGGTTCGATGCAAACGGTGATTAGTAAGTTATACACGGTGATTTTCAAAGAGTTCAAATTCCACCGTGGTTCGATGCAAACTCGTAAGAAAATCGACAAATCGCATTGTACCAGCCGTTCAAATTCCACCGTGGTTCGATGCAAACAGAATCAGTGTTGAAGTGGAACTCACGAAGATCACGTTCAAATTCCACCGTGGTTCGATGCAAACTTGCTCAACCCACACTATATCACACATAATTTTCACGTTCAAATTCCACCGTGGTTCGATGCAAACTTAATCAGACGAAGTCGCATATTGCGAATCAGCCTGAGTTCAAATTCCACCGTGGTTCGATGCAAACGCGCAAAATCTTGCTGTATGATCTGCCGAAGTGCTCGGTTCAAATTCCACCGTGGTTCGATGCAAACTGGGGACGCTTAGTGTTAACAGCACTCTTGAAATTTGTTCAAATTCCACCGTGGTTCGATGCAAACATCAATTAGCTGCATCACGTCAACTGCAAGGTCTTCGTTCAAATTCCACCGTGGTTCGATGCAAACTCCCAACGCCGAATGACTTTATAGACGTTGAGATTTTGTTCAAATTCCACCGTGGTTCGATGCAAACAAGCAAAGCCACAAGAGTTTTTCAGCTTCAGCAACAAGTTCAAATTCCACCGTGGTTCGATGCAAACCAAGTAAAGTTCCCCGTTCCGCCCGGGTCCGACTTTGTTCAAATTCCACCGTGGTTCGATGCAAACACTTTGCCCCGACAATAAGAGTATAACTCTCCACTGGTTCAAATTCCACCGTGGTTCGATGCAAACACAGAATAGAAAACAGCGACAAAATACTGCTAAGCGTGGTTCAAATTCCACCGTGGTTCGATGCAAACCGGAAAAACGGGAGAACAGGGCTATGGGCTTTATGCGTTCAAATTCCACCGTGGTTCGATGCAAACTCATACCCTGCACCCCGGACGTGCCGTCCCTGTACGGTTCAAATTCCACCGTGGTTCGATGCAAACATTATTGAGGATCGCAAACAGGCATTTGAGATGCTGGTTCAAATTCCACCGTGGTTCGATGCAAACCAAGGTGATCGTGCCCGACAAACCTTATCCACATCATGTTCAAATTCCACCGTGGTTCGATGCAAACCAGGTGACAGAATGTAAATGCTCGTCGTTGTGTTTTGGTTCAAATTCCACCGTGGTTCGATGCAAACCGAAGGCGTTGCGATCGGCAAGGGGGCGCAGGTGCAGTTCAAATTCCACCGTGGTTCGATGCAAACCCCCGCAAAACTATTTTCTACAAACAGCACCAACGGGTTCAAATTCCACCGTGGTTCGATGCAAACAATGTCGTAGCGAATGATTTCGAGATGCCCGATAGCGGTTCAAATTCCACCGTGGTTCGATGCAAACACGCAGACATTGACGCAGAGTGTAAGCCGGGACTGCGTTCAAATTCCACCGTGGTTCGATGCAAACTGAGATGGAGGATAAAGTCGAGCAGGTGCAGCGGAGTTCAAATTCCACCGTGGTTCGATGCAAACACGTAGCACAACAGGCTGAACATTTAAGCGTAAAGCCTAGTTCAAATTCCACCGTGGTTCGATGCAAACGAATCAGGCATCTACCATATGCTCCGCAACGTTGCTGTTCAAATTCCACCGTGGTTCGATGCAAACTGGAGCACAGTAAATTAAAATTTTATCTTCTCTCATGTTCAAATTCCACCGTGGTTCGATGCAAACATACTGGCAAAGTGCACAGGATAGAAAAGGAAGAGTGTTCAAATTCCACCGTGGTTCGATGCAAACTATATTTCTGAATTCAAAGAGATGCATTCTGAATAGTTCAAATTCCACCGTGGTTCGATGCAAACAAGCTGTCCACAGTGATTGCCGTTCTGTTTTTCCCCGTTCAAATTCCACCGTGGTTCGATGCAAACAAATTCTACAACAATTCGTTTATAACGTGTGTAATGTAGTTCAAATTCCACCGTGGTTCGATGCAAACTAGAAAATGCAGCAGCAGACATTTTCTGTGGT
>JALWUI010000149.1 GCA_027082775.1 Candidatus Kapaibacterium sp. | reverse complement strand
GGTGCTGGGTTTAGCCGGCTTGTTGCCAACGTATTCCACAGAACGGCGGAGTAAGGAACTGAAAGTGTACGGTCCGAAGGGATTAGCGGAATGGTTGCACGTCTCTCTGGACACGATGGATGTGCGGCTGCGCTATCCCTTGACGATTGTGGAATTGTCGCCGGACTTTCAGGGAGTGGTCGATGAGACCGAGCATTACCAGATCACAGCGCTCCCCTTAGAACATCGAGTCCCGTGCTTTGGATACCGGTGGGAAGAAAAGCCGCGCCGAAATGTGGATATGCGAAAAGTCAGGGCATTGGGCATTACAGAGGGCAAAATCATTGGAGAAATCAAGCGACGTGGCAGCATTGAATACCAGGGACGGCAGATCACTCTGGAAGATATTAGCCATCCACCAAAGCCACCTCGAGTTTTTGTTTATTGTGGGGATACCCGGCCGTGCGACAACGCCGTTCAACTGGCGATGAATGCAACGGTACTGCTCCACGAAGCAACCTTTGCTAATGAGCATCAGCAGAAGGCAGCGGAGTATTTTCATTCCACCGCCGCAGAAGCTGCTGGCGTTGCAAAGGCGGCAGGAGTTAACAAGTTGTTTCTGATCCACATCAGTGCCCGGTATAAGCGATTGCGCACGCTTCTGAAAGAAGCACGGGTAGTCTTCCCCCGCACCTTTGTGGCGAAAGAACTTCAGCGCGAGCTCATCCTGCGCCCGCGCCGCGTTGCGGATGATTCAGCAGCATCTCTCCGAAAAGATGAACAGGCTACGGAATAATATGCATCTCCACGCGTCGGTTTTTCGCCCGTGCTGCTTCCGAGGTGTTCGGAACTAACGGACGGGTTTCTCCATAGCCTACTGCTTCAATTCGCGAAGGGTCGATGCCGTGGTCGATCAGGTAGCGGCGAACGGCTTCAGCACGTCGTTTCGAGAGCTCGAGATTGTACTGCTCGTCCCCAACATCGTCGGTGTGTCCTTCAATGCGGATACGGATCTGTGGGTGCGCTTTGAGGAATGCGACAACCCGCTGGAGTTCTGCTCGCGATTCAGGTTTGAGCTCCGCTTTATCGAAGTCAAAGAAGATCAGCAGTCGGGTGAAGCCTCCCTGCAGCGGCGAAAGTTCGATGTCGTATCGCACTTCTTTACCTTCCGCTCCTTTGGGTACCGTAAACCGCTCGCTGAAAAACAGGTATCCGGGATGTTCGGCGGTAATCGCATAGTCGCGTCCAGCGGGAAGGACGACGTAGTACATCCCCGTCACAGGATCGCTGGCAAACTCGCTCAATTTTTGCCCGGTCTTGAGGTCCGTAATGATGATTTTCGCTCCCAGTGGCTGCTTGCTTTTTTTATCCCGGACAATGCCGCGCACAATCCGCACGGGTGCTGGTGGAACAGGGTTGGGAATCGCAGAATACAGATCATAGCCACCCATACCGCCGGGGCGATTGCTGGCAAAATAAGCGGTATTTGAGTTAGGAAGGGCGACAAAGAAGAGTTCGTCCGCTGGCGAGTTGATCCCAGCCGTTACTCGTCGTACATCCTGAAACTTCCCATTGCTGAAGGTGGCGGTGTAAATATCAAAGCCGCCGGCACCGCCGGGGCGATTGCTGGCAAAGTAAAAGGTTTTCCCGTCAGGTGCTAAAGAAGGACTCATTTCATCGGCTGCTGAATTGATCTGGGGTCCGGCGTTTTGAGCAATGCCCCAGGAGCCATCGACATTGCGGCGGGCAACGTAAATATCAGTGCCACCATAGCCACCGGGACGGTCGCTCACAAAAAACAGCCATTGTCCATCTGGTGAAAGCCACGGCTGCGAATCCCACGCCGGGGAGTTGATCGCCGGTCCAAGATTGTGCACCTCTTCCCACCGTCCACCGTGGTTTCGAGCACTGTAGAGGTCGGTTCGTCCACGCGAGCCAGCCGAATGCTCAAACGCGGCAAAAATCATCCATTGTCCGTCGAATGTGAGTGTTGCCGCACCGCTATGAGTTGCATCGTTCACTTCCCCGGCAACTCGTTCCGGGGCACTCCAGCTTTCCGATGCGTAAATCTGCTGACCAGAATGCCAGCCGGCGTCGCGTTCGGAAGTAAAGAAGAGGGTATTTGTAACCGGCAGAAAACAGGGAGCAAAGTCGTCCGCTTCGGAATTAATTGTCAACGGCGAAATCTTAACCTTCGGGTGCGCCTGCAACCGCTGTGCTCTGCTGGTTTGAGCAAGACCCAGCAGTAAGACCAATAGCGGAATTAGAAGTAGCTGTGCAGCTTTCATTTTTATGCTCCTTTTTTGTACCCTTTCCTGTTTCAAACTCAGGTTTAGAGACCGACAAGCAATTGTAGTGCGAATCGGAGGCTGTGCAATTTGTTGCGGTACTCTGTTTCTGGCACCAAATGCATATTACCGTAGATGTCGGTGATCACCTGATCGCGTTCTTCTTTTGTCACGTGGCTGAGGAAGAATTGAAACTGGAGCGAGGGCACCAGCCAGAGTTGCGAAGCAATGGCGATACGATAGCCCAGGTCCAGTTCGATCCCGAAGCGTGGTGAAACCACCAGGGTATCTAATTCGGATCGGAAAGTGATTTTTCGTGTTCCTGTCACCGGATCACCAAAGAGACAGCCTTCATTGGAAACAATGGTATCGGTTCGCTCAAAGGTTGGAGATCCTACCGGAATGTGGATGGTTGGACCGAGGGCAATACTGAAGTTGGGAATGGGATTCAAGCGCACCATCGGGGTCAGGTGCAGGTACGAAAGGGAAGATTTTGCCGATGATTGGACGGTTGCCGTTGTATCCCCGAGAGGATTCCCATACTCATCGAACAATGTACAGGGAATTGGACCTGTTTCTGTGTTCGAAACATTTTTGATGTCATAGCCCGCTTTGAATTGCAGCCCGAAGGATCGACTGAATCCAATATCGAACAGGAGGGAGAAAAACGGTGTAATACCCGTTGCCGATTCAACAGCGTTCAGGCGGGGATCGTTTTGGGGCCAGTCGGTAATGTCATAGAACCACTGGAGGTTTTGCGAAAAGAAGGAGAAATTCATTCCCGCTTCGACTCCCAGCGCAACTGAGGGTCCAGCAAGGAGCGGCGTTGTTCGGTGGGGGCGCAGGACATCTTCTTGAGCGAAACTGGTCGTTGCAAGCAGCAGGAAGGTGAACACGGATATGGTAGCAAGCGGTCGCATCACAAAGCCCCTTCGCAATTGTTTAACACAAAAAACAAAGACGAACAGCATACAAGTCCAGCGTGTCAAAAGGAAAGTTTCAGACAGAGACGCTGGAGATGGTACTGACTTGCAGATTTCGGCGAGCTATGTGATGGCGAAATCATCCGCACTGGCTGAGCAAAACAGCTTGGGAAATGAAAAGCCGGGGAACGCATCGAGCGGTGATAGGATTCCCCGGCGCAGCTTATGCACGAATGTTGATTACGAAGATTGTCCGTCTGGCAATTGCGGCGGCGGTGTCTGCAACGCTGCTGGCTGCTGCATATGGAATTGCTGCAGGAGTTGCTCTAACTGTCGAGCGGATTCGACTAAGTCATCAGTTGTTTGTTCCAGTTCCTCTACCGATTTTCGCACGTGGATAGCAACTTCCTTCACATTGTCCATATTCGCAGCGATTTGCTCGCTGGCGCTCAGCTCTTCTTTCAGTGCGTTGGTAATGAGGGCGATCATATCCACGACACGCTGAGCACTTTCGAGGGTGGATCGCAGCGCGTCTTTCGCATTGGCTGCAGATTCCAGCACAGTGTTGACCTGTTGCGTTCCTTCGTGGATCAGATGGACGGTGCTTTGCGTTTCTTTCTGGATCGTGTTGACCATTTCCGCAATCTGCTGCGTTGATTCGGTCGTGCGTTCTGCTAATTTCCGGACTTCGTCTGCGACCACTGCGAAACCTCGACCCGCTTCGCCGGCACGTGCTGCTTCGATAGCAGCATTGAGGGCAAGCAGGTTCGTTTGTTCGGCAATTTCATTGATCAGCGAGGTAATAGCGCTGATCTGGGAGACAGAATTGCCCAATTGCTCTACTTTTTTCGCAATACTCTGGATGAAGCCCACCACTTCCTGCATCCGTTCGACCATTTCATTGACCACCTGCTCGCCTTCCTGCGCAATTTCCCCATTGTGCTGGGAGAGCTTTGATGCTTCTTCAGCATTTTGCGCGTTAGAGGCAATGGTGCGAGTGATTTCCTCGGCAGCGGCGGCAACATCGGTGGCATCCATCGACTGCTGTTCGGTGAATTGGCGGATAGATTCAAACACGCTCTGAAGCTCGCCGGAAACTTTGTACAGATGGCTGACCTGTTGATAGACTGCTGTCAGCAGTCGACGGAATTGCTCAATCATTCGATTCAGCGATTGGTAGAGGCGTTCCATTTCGGGGTCTTCTGCGTGCTCTGGAAGCTGAATGTCTAAGTTGCCGTTGGAAAATTCTTCCATTGCTCGCACAAGGGTCACGATGCTTTGCTCCCGCAGTTGCCGCGCTCGCTCCTCTGCTTCCCGCAGATGCTTGATCATATCCGAGAATGCTTGTTGGAGTTGTTGGATTTCCTCTATCGAACTTTGCTGCTCTAATTCTACACTGTAGTCTTTCTTTGCCAACCGCAGAGCCGCTTGAGCTAAATTCTGGATGGGAACAGAGAATCGGCGCGCTACGATCCAGCCAACCAGACCCACAATGATTGCACTGATGATCAGCAGGAGAATGTTCCAGCGGAGAGTTTGTTGGATGGGCGCAAAGAACGTTGCAGCGGGAACTTCGACGGCGATGATGATGGGGAAATGTTCCGTATTGTGAAGGTAGACGCCAATGATTTCTTCCCCCTCAGGGTTCGTGAATTGTGTAATGTATGTGCCAGCCTGAAGGACCTGCTGAATCGGTACGTGGCTCACTGTTGAGTCCGTTTTGTTCCGGACAATGACTGTGCCGTCTTCTGTGAGAAGATAACTGTGAACTGTATTGGACTTTTTGTCAGATTGGGTGGTGCTGATGAGATGATTGAGATAGCCGATTTCAATTTCGAAGGTCAACATTCCGAGCGATTGTCCCGCCGGATCCTTGATGGGGTAAAGATACAACTGATGAAAGTGATCGCCTTCGGTCCAGCCGAAAAAGGGGGTTAGGACTGGGCGCATCAGGGCTTCATTGAATTGGGGGAGGTTCGCAATGGAATGTCCCACGTGGGGAGAGGGTTTCCCACTGTGCGGAACGCCGATGATGAGGGTTCCCTGTGGATTAGCGACCGAGATATGGTGGTAAATTCCCCAGTGTTGCTCCTGATAGCTCGAAAGAAGAGCTTCTGCTAATTGCAATGCTTTCTGGGCTTCGGGTGTTTCCCCTTTCCCTTCTGCGACCAGTTGGAGGTAATGGGTCAGAGGAGGAAATGCGGCTAAGGCTTCTGCATTGCGGTTGATGAAGTGATAATGGGCATTAAGAGTTCGCATTTCCTCTTCTGCTGTCAGGGTTAAGGTGTGAATGAGCGTATCGTGTATGGTCGATTTGGCATTGAGGTAGCTGATGACAATGACGATAGCTAACAATGGGAGGAAAACCGCTAAGAAAATGATCGTTAATTGCGACCGCAGTGTTTTCATTTCTTTGCTCCCCTGTTTTGTTTCGCAGACTTTGCAGAAGTTTCAAATATACGTAAATCGCTCCAAAATGCAACACCGGTGTGTGGAAATGATGGTTTTTTCTCCCTCGACAGTGTTTAAAAAAGACGATAGATTGGATTGGATATGCTGCGCAACCGGAAGTAGAAAAAGTCTTTCCTCTATGCAGCAGGGGTTCCCCATCCAGTTGCGACGATGCGTCGCCGCGGGGGATGGTTCCGGTGTTCACAGAGGTAGATACCCTGCCAGGTTCCCATGTTCAATGTGCCACCTGTAATCGGAATAAGAAGCGAATTGCCAAGTAGCGATGCTTTCAAATGTGCCGGCATATCATCCGGACCCTCTAAGGTGTGAGAGTACAGCGGAAGATTTTCCGGGACCAGATGCGAGAAGAAGCGTTCAAAGTCCTGCCGGACGGTTGGATCAGCATTCTCATTGATCGTTAAGCTGGCACTGGTGTGCTGGATAAACAGATGGAGCATCCCGATGTCGATGCGGCGCAGGTCTGACTCCAGATGTCGAATGATCGTATCCGTGATCAAATGAAAGCCGCGCCGTGGCGCACGGACCGTTATGAGCGTCTGGAACCACACCATCACAGAACATTGCCTTTGTGAATAGGTTCACTCCGTAACTCCTGAAGTTGCATTATCCTTTCTCGCTTTGTGCCTTCAACAGTTTCTGCGGCGATCGGATCGTGTTTTTAATGATGCTCCAGAGCATATACGGATTTTCTTTGAGCCGACGAATGGAGTATCCATACCAGTCTTTGCCAAATGGGACGTAGACTCGCAGGGGATATCCCTGTCGCACCAGTTGATTGCGGCGTCGCTCGCGGACGCCCAGCAGCATTTGAAATTCGTATGATCGAAAAGTGAGTTGCCGCTTGTGAATTTCCGCAATGGCAAAGCGAATGAGCTGTTCATCGTGTGTAGCGATCGCAGCAAACATCTGGTAATCGAACAACATCAGCAGCAGTTTTTTGAATTGAGCTCGGATTTCTTCCCGGTCCTGATAGGCAATTTCTGGTGGTTCATTGTAAATGCCCTTGCACAGCCGGACCGAAGCTCGGTATTGGGCTAAGTCTTCAATATCTTGCGGACTCCGCTTCAGGTAAGCCTGAATGACCACGCCGACATTGTCATACCCATCGGCGCGCAGCCGCTTGTACATCTGGAGCGTACGCGTTGTGTATGGAGAGTTTTCCATATCGATGCGGACGAATCGGTGGCGCTGTCGGGCTTTGGCTACCACCGCTTTGAGATTGTCATAACAGAAATCCTCGTCAATGTCCATACCCAGGGAGGTTAACTTCACCGAAATGCCCGATTTGAGCTGTTGAGCTTCGAGAGCATCCAGTACGGTCAGATACATATCGCGGGCGGCGATTGCCTGCTGCCGCGAGTGCACAAATTCACCCAGTACGTCCACCGTCGCCTTGATGTTGTGAGCATTCAGGTGTCGGATGACCCGGAGCGCATCATCCAAAGTTTCGCCGGCAATGTACTGCTGAGCAACGCGCCAGACGATGGGTCGGGGAATGAGGGGCAACAGTTTGCTGAGTACGGCATTCAGCATCGTTCTATGGATGTTGTTCGAACTGTTTCTGAAATTCAGCGTAATCTGTGATCGGAGCTAAACACGCATAGTTTCGGCAAATGTATGCAGTGCTGCGCTGATCAACGGGAGTCTGGGACTGAATGTAGGGAATCAGTTTCTGAATCGCTGCAGATCCATTATTGTATGCAAAAACGGTGTAGGGAAGAAACTGTCGTTGTACAAAGTGCAGCATTGCATTGTGCTCAGCCGGAGCTGTATCCGCAATGATAATTTCCCGCTTGGACGATTGGAGAAAATCGAATGCAATCAGGGATTGGGCAAAACCGATGGGATAACGATGGAGATACTTGCCAAAAGCCGCAATGGTGCGTTCGGCATAGTGGAGAAGGGCGGTATCGCTGGTCAGATGCCCGATATATGCCAGGAGGGTAGCGGCAATCCCATTGCCGGATGGGTAGGCGCCATCGTAGGCATCTTTGTGACGGAACAATGGCTGTTGGTGCTCTGCTGAGGTCTGAAAAAAACCGCCAGCAGTACTGTCCCAAAATCGATCGATAGCTGTTCGCAACAGCACTATGGAGCGCTCTAAGTACTGCGGGTTGAGCGTTGCCCGGTATAGCTCCCATCCGCCATAGGCTAAAAACACATAGTCATCCAGCAGTGCAGGAACAGAGCGATCATTGTCCCGCCATCGGTGGAACAAACGTCCCTGGTCGTCGACAAGGTGTGTGTGGATAAATTGCCACGCACGTTCTGCTGCCTCCCGATAGTGGGCATCACCAAAAGCCTGAGCAGCAACGGCGAAAGCTGCGATCATCAAGCCGTTCCAGTCCGTCAGGATTTTGTCATCTTTGAGGGGATGAACCCGTTTCTCCCGGATAGCAAATAATTTCTGGCGAACTTTCTCGAAGGAATGGCGGAACTGATCGATGTCCAGCCCCAATTGCTGCGCCGCTTCTGCATCACTTCGGATTCGATGCAGAATGTTTTTGCCCGTTTGGTGTCCAGAAGCTTCTTCGCGGAAGTTTCCGTCCGGTTGAATGTCAAAAACGGTTTCGAGAAGGCGAAATTCATCCGGTGACAGTACTTGCTTCAGTTCGTCATACGCCCACACATAGAATTTTCCTTCTTCCCCTTCGCTATCGGCATCCTCTGCAGAATAGAAACCTCCATCTGGATGGGTCATATCTCGTAGAACGTATGTTGCAATTTCAGTCGCTGTTTGGCGGAACAGCGGTTCTCCGGTCAGTTGTGCTGCGCGGGTATAGGCAAGGAGTAGCATTGCCTGATCGTAGAGCATCTTTTCAAAGTGGGGGACCAGCCATTGTTGATCCGTGCTGTAGCGATGGAAGCCAAAACCCAGATGATCGTAAATGCCGCCATAGCGCATGTGCCGAAGGGTGGTAGTGACAATGTGAAGCAACGTTGAATCCTGAGTTTTGACAAATTGCTGGAGCAGAAAGAGCAGGTTATGGGGCGAAGGGAATTTCGGCGCCGCCCCAAAGCCGCCATACGCTGGGTCAAACCGCTGTTTGTAGAGTGCGATAGCAGAATCGATAATCATTGGCGAAAGGTTAGCCGTCAGGTTGGGACGGGTTGCGAGTGCATCGACAATTTTTTGCGCTGATTCCAGCAGTTTTTTGCGGTCAGTTTGCCAGAGGTAGGCAATCTGCCGCAGGATGTCTACAAAACCCGGTCGACCGTAGCGGGATTCTTTTGGGAAATACGTGCCGACAAAAAACGGTTTGAGGTCGGGCGTGAGAAAGACCGATAGGGGCCAGCCGCCAGAGCCTGTGGCTGCCTGACAGACTTCCATATACACAGCGTCAATGTCAGGGCGTTCTTCCCGGTCGACTTTGATCGCAACGAAGTAAGCGTTCAGCAGCGTAGCCACTTCCTCATCTTCAAAGGATTCTTTTTCCATCACGTGGCACCAGTGGCACGTCGCGTAGCCGATGCTGAGGAAAATAGGTTTATCTTCCTTTTTCGCTTTCTCGAGCGCCTCCTGTCCCCACGGATACCAGTTCACCGGGTTATGGGCGTGCTGAAGCAGGTAGGGGGATTTTTCGTGGATCAGCGCATTGGTGTAGCGTGGCTGGGTGCTATCCGTTGCGTGTTCCATTGATGATCCTGATGACTGTGGCAAAGAGTGATTCTGGCAGTGCAGGGTGAGGAGCACGAAAAGGAAGCTCCATAGAACCAGCACCATCGATGGGATTCGACCCAATCCGGTTTTTCGTTGCATTCCAGGAAGTCCTCTGTGGTTGTTTGTTCAATCATTGCTCTGATGCTACGGTCGCCGTTGCATATCGTCGACGAATGTTGGGAATCAGGTATTCCGTAAATGCGCGTTCTACGTCATAGTGGGGATGCCAGTTCCAATCGCGGCGGGCAGCGGAATCATCCACTGCAGCGGGCCAACTATCCACGATGCGCTGGCGCTGCGGGTCCGGATCGAATGTGATCTGGAAATCGGGGAAAAATTGGCGCACTTTATCGGCAAATTCCTGAGCGGTGAAACTGAAACTCTGGACATTGTAAACCCTCCGCGTTAACTGCTCACGGGGAGCCTGCGCCAGCCAGAGCAGGGCGTTGACCGCGTCCGGCATTACCATAAAGGGAATGATGGTGTCTTCGCGGACAAAGCAGGCGTAGGGTTTTCCCTGCGCAGCAGCGTGCAGCATTTCCGGCGCATAGTCACTGGTGCCACCTGTTGGTAGCGTAAATGCTGAGATGATTCCGGGAAAACGAACAGAGCGGAAATCGACATAGCGCGTGGTGTGTGGATCCAGCAATCGGTAGAATTCGCTGTAGTATCTGCCCAACAGTTCGCTGTACACTTTGTTTGCACCGTACATTGTGATGGGGGTAACCCACTGATCTTCGGTGATGGGACCTGCTGAGTGTTTTTGAGCCAGAGAGGGAATGCCGTAAACCGCAATGGAACTGGGGAAAAGGACCGTGACCCTGTGGTTAAACTGCTGCCCATTGCGCTGGGCAAATGTCAGGATGTTCAGCATTCCGTCGATGTTGACGCGATGCGCCGTTTCGGGCTGTTTCTCTGCACTGGTTGATAAGATCGCCGCAAGATGGAAAATCCAGTCGATTGGTACATCCTGAAAAGCAGTGAGGCTGCGGGGATCGGTAATATCCCCTTCCTGAACCAGAGCACAGTGTTGTTGAAGGGCTGGATCTAAGGGATGTAAGTCCAGCGCATAGATTGCAACATCTTCCTGCTGTGCAAGCTGCTGAATGAGACCGTGACCAATTTCGCCGTTCGCCCCTGTGATCAGCACGTGTTTCATCGTTTTTCTCCCGCCATTGTTTTTGCAAAGATACCAAAAGCGCCGAAGCTACCGAGTACCCCGGTGCGAACGAATGAGAAAGATCGTTCGTCGTCACAAAGACGTTTTGTTCCAGACGTAAAAGGTATGGACGCAATGCGGTACGAAGAGTGGCGAGCAGTTGCCAGGAAAGAGTTAAAGGGCAAAGAGCCGGAAAGTCTGGTATGGCGATCGCCAGAAGGAATTGAGATCCAGCCGTTGTACACGGCGGCAGATTTAGCAGCAATCGGGTACCGGGAAACCTATCCCGGCTTGCCCCCGTACACGCGGGGACCGTATGCCACGATGTACACGAACCGTCCGTGGACAATTCGCCAGTACGCAGGATTTTCAACCGCAGAGGAAACGAACGCTTTTTATCGAAAGGCATTAGCAGCAGGGCAAAAAGGGCTCTCGGTTGCATTTGATCTCCCGACCCATCGGGGTTATGATTCGGATCACCCCAGAGTCGTCGGAGATGTTGGCAAAGCCGGCGTTGCTATCGATACAGTGGAGGATATGAAAATTTTGTTCGATGGCATCCCTCTGGACAAAATTTCTGTTTCGATGACGATGAATGGTGCCGTGATTCCCATTATGGCAATGTTCATCGTAGCGGCTGAAGAGCAGGGCATAACGCAGCAGCAATTGAGTGGAACGATCCAGAATGATATTCTCAAGGAATTTCTGGTTCGGAATACCTACATTTTTCCTCCGGAACCGTCGATGCGCATAGTGGCTGACATTATCGAATATTGCAGTCGGCACATTCCGCGCTTTAATCCGATTAGCATCAGTGGTTATCACATTCACGAAGCAGGGGCAACGGCTGTTCAGGAGCTGGCATTTACCTTAGCCGATGGGCTGGAGTACGTCCGGTATGCCCTGCGTCGTGGGCTGGATATTGACCAGTTTGCACCCCGATTGTCCTTTTTCTTCGCCATTGGAATGAACTTCTTTATGGAAATTGCCAAGTTGCGGGCAGCGCGAACATTATGGGCGGAATTGATGGAGCAGTTTCATCCGCAGAATCCCCATTCTTTGCGACTTCGCACGCATTGTCAGACGTCCGGGTGGAGTTTGACAGCGCAGGATCCATACAACAACATCATCCGCACGACCTTAGAAGCACTGGCAGCCGTGCTGGGTGGGACGCAGTCGTTGCATACCAATTCGTTCGATGAAGCACTGGCATTGCCGACGGAATTTTCTGCTCGAATTGCGCGGAACACGCAACTGATCATTGCCGAAGAATCCCAGGTGACCCGAACGGTTGATCCACTGGGCGGATCGTATTTTGTGGAATCGCTTACGCACGAGTTGATGCAGGCGGCAAAGCAGATCATTCAGGAAGTAGAAGAGATGGGGGGGATGACAAAGGCGATCCTGTCCGGTATTCCTCAGCGGATGATCGAAGAAGCTGCAGCACGGCGGCAGGCCCGGATTGAACAGGGGAAGGAAGTCATCGTGGGAGTGAACAAGTACCAGCCGGAGGATGAGCCAGACGTTGAGGTGCTGGAGATTGACAATACGGCAGTTCGGCAGCGGCAAATTGCCCGATTGGAGAAAATTAAGGCGGAACGCGACAATGAAGCAGTGCGACAGGCGCTGGAGGCTATTACAAAGGTTGCCGCTGAGGGCGGGAATCTGCTGGAGGTAGCAATCCCTGCAGCTCGTCTTCGGGCAACGGTAGGTGAAATCACGGCAGCAATGGAAAAAGTTTTTGGTCGGTACGAGGCGCCACCCCATACCGTCCTGGGAGTTTATCGTTCTGAGTACCAGAACAATGAGCGATTCCAGCAGATTCTGGATCAGGTGGAAGCATTCCAGCAGGAGTTTGGTCGCCGTCCCCGAATCCTGGTTGCAAAATTGGGACAGGATGGGCACGACCGGGGGGCAAAAGTCATTGCCTCTGCTCTGGCAGATCTGGGATTCGATGTGGATATTGGTCCGCTGTTCCAGACACCGGAGGAAGTAGCAAAGCAGGCAATCGAAAATGATGTGCACATTATCGGGGTTTCGACCTTGGCAGGCGCTCATAAAACCTTAGTACCACTGCTGATCGAAGAGTTGCGCCGTCAGGGCGTGGATGATATTCTCGTCGTGGTCGGCGGTGTCATTCCGCCAAAGGACTATGAAGCACTCTACCAGGCAGGGGTCAAAGAAATTTTTCCACCCGGCACCAACATTCTGGATATTGCGGAACGGTTATTGAAAGATCTGCGCGAACTCCATCAGCAACTGGCAGCACAGGAAGAATAACAAATCGCTTTCCGCAATCAGTGCGCGACCGTTGACAGCAAAGTTCTGGAGGAAGCAGAAAGCTGGACGCACGGGAAATGATTTGCAGGGTGTTTGGTGCTTTGGGCTTTCCTTTGCTGTATATTCTGGAGAGCGGTGCGATAGAAAGAGGGTAGTTGCGGAGCAGAGAACCGGATCACCCGGAGGAGAATCGAAAATTGAAAGCAACGTGTGGAGGCGGATGCCGGCAGGGTGAAATAGCAGCAGGTGAGAAACTGCTTTGTCAGAAAGTTGTCCGCCGGAAAATTTTCTTTGCCTCCAATGCGTTCTTTCCGGCGAGATTGAGAATTGATCCGGGACAGACCATCAAATGCCGACCCACTATTTTACATTGAAACGCCTTGTTGCCGCCTTGCAGCCGTACCGTGGAGCGGAAATCGAGGAAGTGTTTACCTTTCGCAAGGAAGAGTGTGTTGTGTGGCTGCGGCAGGGAGCAGAGGAGCGAGGGCTGGTCTGTAGCATACATCCACGGTTGAGTGCCTGTTTCCTCCTGCCTTTGTCCTGGCAGAAACCGCAGCGGCGGGTTTCATTGTTCCGCTCCTTCGTGCAGGGAAAGCAGATTGTGGACATCAGTCTATATCGCGATTCTCGAATCGTGCAGTTCCGTCTGGATGATGGAACATCGCTGCTGGTGATCTTTGTCGGCGGGCGGCGCAACAATGTGGTGATTCGGCAGGAAACCGGTGATATTGTTGCCGCTTTGAAGCAGGATCGGCTTGCAGAAGCCAGCGAGGGGCTGGATTCGGAATGGCAGCCACAGTCATTGGAGGCGTTTGCTGGCGAAATTCCGGTGCTCCGGGCAGTTGCACGTTCGCAATGGCGTCTTGGAAATCTGTATGCACGGGAAGTGTTGTGGCAAGTGGGGATCGATCCTGCGACGCCGTTGCAGCAGCTTTCCGCATCGCAGCGCCAGCAGATTGAGCAGGCAGCAATTGCATTGGTGCAAGCGTGTCAGGCTTCAGAAACCGTTTATCTCTACCGATCAGAAGCGCCACTGCCCCTGCTTTCACTGGTGCCATTACAGCAGCCGGTGGAGCTGCTGGAGAAAGTGGAGAGTATCACCGGAGGCATTCGGCGGTGGAAGCGGATGGCGGAAGAATGGGAGATGCTGCGGCAGTTCCGACAGGTCGTAGCGCGGCAGTTGCAGCAGCGAATTCGGAAGGCGGAACAGACGTTGCACAACCTTTCCATTGAAGCACTGCACGAACGGATGGAGCAGTATCAGCGATTTGGCGATCTCCTTTTGACACAGCCAGCGCTCCATCGGAAGGGGCTGCGTGAGATCCAGATTCGCGATTGGGAGGGAAAGACGTGGTGCATCCCGCTGGAGCCATCCAGATCCTTGCTGGAAAATGCACAGCGGTATTATGGCAAACAGAAAGCATTGCGGGAAAAAGTGGCATTGCTGACGGCAAAGCAGCAGCGGACGAAGCAGGAATTAGCACAGCTCCGGCAACAATGGGAGCAGTTACAGCAAATACGCAGTGGGAAAGAGCTCCGGCAGTTTGTGAAGACGTACCCGCAATGGAGGACTTTTCTTTCGTCAACGAAGGATGCATCGGCATCGACACAGCCGTTTCGCCGCTTGCAGCTTGGCGACTGGGGCATTGTGGCTATTGGCAAAGACGCCAGAAGCAATGACTACGTAACGGTGCGATGGGCAAAGCCGAATGATTGGTGGTTCCACGCCCGAAATGTCACGGGGGCGCACGTCGTATTCCGTCCGGCAAAGCCACCATCGCCGGACGTGCTGGAAGCCGTGGCATCCTTAGCTGCCTATTATTCCGCAGAACGGCGGGCATCCCTTGTGCCGGTGATTTGCACCCTGCGAAAGTATGTGCGCAAGAATAAGCGGATGCCTACTGGTGCAGTGGTTGTGGATCGCGAGGAG
>JALWUI010000148.1:13964-14783 GCA_027082775.1 Candidatus Kapaibacterium sp. | reverse complement strand
CCGGTTTATTGAAGTCCCGCTTGAAAAAGCATCACCCCACCACGATGGTGGATCTCTGCTCCGCCTTCTATGCGTCACACAGTGTAAAGAATCCGGAGGATCTTGACCGGTTAGTCTCTGATGGGATGGTAGTATCGCACAGCCTTGCCGCACAGCCTTGCCGCACAGCCTTGCCGCACAGCCTTGCCGCACAGCCTTGCCGCTGCACGGCGGGTAAGTGCCTTATCTCCTGCTACTCCTGCACGCATCGCCGTTATGGTATCATCCGGCTTGCTATTCGGCGTGCAAACTACAAAAAATTCTGGAAACGACCAAACAATCACTGCACCGGGAGCATCCCCTTCAGTGTACACTTTCTTTGCCGGCTAAAGCCGGCGCTCTCAGCTCCAGTGTTCCCTGCTGCCGGGAGCGCACGCTTCGGTGTGCCTGGGCGCACATACCTCAGGATGCATTTACTGGGAACGCGCACTTCAGTGTGCACTTTCTTTGCCGACTGAAGTCGGCGCTCACAGTAGGGACAGATCTGCGCGTCTGCCCATCTGTAGGGGCGCATCGTCGCTGCGCCCCTACATTGCATCCGCACCCGTAGGGGCGACCGGCCGGTCGCCCCTACACATTCGCAATGTTGCCGGCGAAAGGCGGTTTCATTTCTGACTTCTGCAATTCTGATTTGCCCTACACATTCGCAACGTTGCCGGCGAAAGTCGGCGCTCGTGGTATCGGCACTGTTTCTTCGGAGGTTGCCCTCACTCCCCACCGCTACCGCTGCACTGTGAACACACGGACGCTGCTCTGGTTGGGCGTCTGATACCGCAACAG
>JALWUI010000148.1:0-13954 GCA_027082775.1 Candidatus Kapaibacterium sp. | reverse complement strand
CAGATAGATTCCCTCTGCAAGATCCCGTACGTCAATGTCGAACTGGTAGATGCCGATCGATCGCGCGCTCCGATCTTCTATAACCGTCCGCAGTTTTGCTCCCTGGAGATTCCAGATCTCCAGGCGGAGCGGCAACAGCTCCGTATGCGCCACAACACAGCGGAGCTGTGTGGACACCGGATGCGGCGCAATCTGGATAATGCCTTCCCCATCCCCTCCCTGTGGAAAGCGTAAAAATCGGATGTTACACTTTCCATCCACCTGTACCAGCCCCGAATCTCCGATAAAAGCTGGTTGAAGGAACAACAGGGAATCAGTGCCCTGGAATCGAGCAACAAGGATTATTGGGGCAACAGTTGTATCCGGAACCAGCACCTGATAACGCACCTGTGCTAAGGTTTCCGGCAATAACGTATCCACGCCCGCAAAGTCCAGCGTCGTTTGCCCCGGCTGATTTGCAACCTCCATCTGTCCTGAACGCAGAGGCTGAGCAGACAAAAAGCGGAACATAAAGGGATCGTAGAACACCACCATCTGGAAACGCAACCCATTCAACCAGTAAATGGTGTTGTTGTATTGTGCAGCTAAGGAATCCTGTGAGTAAACCGCTATGGTGACCGTATCTCCAATTTGCGTCTGCACCTGCAGGGTCTGCCCCTTTTCTGCCGTCAATCCAAAACGATGGGACACCTGAGGAGCATATCCTGTTCCCTGTATGATCGTCGAATCCTGCCAGAAACACGGCTGATCACTGATGATGACCACTGTATCAGCCACCGCTAAATTCTGCCGGGGGCAATATCGAAGCACAATAATGCTCGTATCGCCAGGCTGCAACCACTGCGATTGTGGCGGCTGAAATGCAACAATTTCGACTTCAGCAGGCAACTGGAGCACGTCGGTAACGCGCACCACTGTATCGCCGGTATTGACAATTTGCAGCGTGTCCGTTGCACACTCCAGGATGCGGAGAGTCCCAAAGTCTATCGCATTGAGAACGGCAAACTCCGGCTTCCGAATCCGTACCCGGTGGCTATCGACACCGGCAACAATTTTGTAGTACAGGACATCTTCCGTATCAAAAGCAATGGAGTCAACAACGATGGTTTGCACAAACCGCTGCCATTGCCGAGCGATAAACCGCAGTTCTGCAAATGGTTGCAGCGAATCAACAAAGGCAAAATTTTTCAACAACACCTGCGCTCCTGCCGCAATAGGTTGCCACGATGCGGACGGCGGGAAAGCGGTACTGGTGTCCGCCAGATACGGTGAACGAACACCCACAAATTCCAGCCAGGTGGTATCATACCGCAGCCGCAGGGCAATATCCACCACGGTTCCGGGCACATTGCGGGAAAAATACAGCGGCAGCGCGATGGTGTCACACACCAGGAATGCTGAAGAATCCAGCGTATTGTTCCGGTCCTCAAACGTCATCTGCAATCCAAACGGCTGCGCAAAGCCCGTACCTTCAAGGGCAATGGAGGTATCCACAAAGGTGCACGGTTTGCTAAAGTATAACTGCACCCGCGCCCGATATGTCCGCGCCGCCCGTGGCTGAAATCGGAACTGGATGCGCACCTTCTCACCCGGTTGCAATACCCACGGGGTAGGCAAATTGGCAAAGAAGACGCGCTCATCCGGAATGAAGCGGATCGAATCAATCTGCAAAGGTTCCTGCCACGGATTGAGTTCATAATCAGGAATCACAATTTCGACTTCTTCGGGAATGAGAACCGTATCCACCGGCGTATCGACAAAAGCAATGTCTGTCCGGTCAGCAGCGAACATCATCACCTGCTTGCCAGAAAGGTAGACATCATACTGGACTGACCAGCCCGGAGCGTGCGCCCGGATATGGAGGCGGGCGGAATGTTCCAGCAATGTATCAATCGACCGTGCACGGGGACAATACGTAATCCACAACGTATCGTTCTGCTGCGGCGGAATCGCATACGGCACCTGTCCATCGGGAGAGAACTTCGATCGCCACGTAAAATACTGCGGCGCTGCATTGCTCGCAATGCCGGCTGCATCGATCCAGATGGAATCGACGATGGCGTCATTGACCAGCGATCCGTTGACCAGCGGCAAAATTCGTTCTTCACACTCACACGGGCGGACATAGCTGTAGTGGATCACCGATAGCGGTGCTTCCAGCTCTACAAATGTTCCCTGTCCCTGCAACTGCCCGATCGCAGGTGGGATGACACACGGGGAGGAAGAGTATGCCCGGACTTCCCCATTGTACGGTTGCTGTTGTGTGGGGCGAAAAGCGATTTCGACCAGGACAGAATCCCGCGGCGCCAACACCACTGGAAGAGCGGGTGTTACGCTGGTAATAGCAAATCCCGGTGAAACGGTGATGCTATCCACCTGGACCGGAATTGCCGAAATATTTTGCACCACCACGGTTGCTCGTTGCTCATCTCCGATCTCCACAATGCCATAGGTCGTCAGCGGTGTCACATAGAGCTTCGGCGTCACAGAGGTTCCAATGATTTGGATGCTCCACGATGCATCTGCTGCCTGAAACGACAACTCCGCCCGATCAGCCCGATCCTGCAACAAATCATTGGGCGTATACCGAATTTCAATGCGCCATTCGCCGCCCGGCGGCAGCGTTTTTTGCGATGGCAAAGGCGCCAGGGGAGTAAAGCGTCCACCGGGATCGTTCAACTGAATCTGCGTGAGTGTTATAGGATTCTCCGTGATATTGCGAATCCGCACACTCCCTGTATCGCTGGAACATCCCAGCACATTCTCAATTCGCAGAAGCGCCGGCTGGAAAGAGAACGTCTGTTCGATCCCGATCCCATCAACGTAGATACAGCCAACGGCATAGCACCGCTTTTCAAAGTAGCAGAAGCGATCCAGATACGGCTGTGCCGCCACGGGTTGAAAAACGATTGGAACAGAAACCACCTTGCCAGCACCAACGCCTGCTGCTGGCTGCGGCAGGCGAAATGCTTCCCCCTGTTCCAGATAAAATGCCAGATTGAGCGGATCGACGCTGGCATTGCGAATATCCACGAACAATTGCTTCTGCTGCCCGATGACAACTGTATCAAAGTGCAACGTATCGGTTGCCAATCCTTCAAAGCGCAGGTCGGAATCCAATCCTCGCCCGCGTACATACACAACCCGGTCGATGGTACAATTTCCAACGTGCATTCGGAAAATGATCGAATCGAACACCCAGCCGGGCTGCAAGGGGCGGAAGCGGAAATAATTCGGACGATATCCGGTGTTCGGCATCAGCGTAACGGGAAACTTAAACTTTTTCCCCACAATAAACGGCGGCATAATGATGGTATCCACCTGCACCGGCTCTGAAAGCAGATTCTGCCAGGTGTACATAATTGGCGGACTGACCATCCGCGGGCAGGTAGCCTGAAAGTTCAACGTATCCAGCCGCCCCCGACTATTGACCAGTTCCAGCACTTCCTGCACACTTCCCTCCAGCACCACAACACTTATGGGCGCACACGCATCGGTGGAATAAACCCGCAACGTATCGAAATACGTCATCGTGGAATCTCTGGAATAAAACCGCACCCGCACTTCCACACACTCTCCCGGCGCCAGCACTACTGGTGGTTTGGGCGAAAGGATTTCAAAAACCTGAGGCAATTGATTGGTCAACTGCTGAATGGTAATGGTCTGCGGATTCGATGTCCGATCCGTCTGATTACAAATCTGGAGTCCCAGATCCCGCCATCGTTCTTCGCGGCAATAGGCGTACAGGGTGTCAAACCACAAGCGGTTGGTATCATACGCTAACTGCGTCTCCCGCTCCAGTTGCACAGGAATGCGGATATAGCGAGCACACCGATTGTCCGGGATCACCCGAAGCTCTGCCTGAATGCTCCCAATGACATTGGTATTCACCGTTAACGTACACAAAACAGGCACACCCGGCTGCAGCGGGAACCAGCCGGTCGGACGGACCGTAAAGTAGTTGCGATCCTGTCCCACCACTCGCAGCCGGGCTCTGCCGCCACAGACCGACGTATCCTGGACGGAAAAAATATACCGCTTCGTTGTTTCACAAAACAGGGTATCGATCAGCGGATTGGGCAGATCCGTCCAATTTGCCACCGTGCGGCGGCGGTTGGAACGCTCGCATCGTGCCCCGCTCCGGAGTCGACCAATCTGGTTATTCCCTGTCGCATCGCACAATTCCAGCACCTCCGGTTCCTCGTTGCATCGGTAATACAGGCGCAATCCCGGCTCATTCCCGTTGAGTGACCGATCTTTATTGCACAGAATAGCACTGTCGGTCTGGGCAACTGCCCAGATGCGAATCTCATCCATCCAGCCTTTAAAGGTGCGGTAATTCGGGTCGTCAGACAGCGCATTGGAATTGCCAATCAGAAGAGGAAAGCGTTGCTGCGGCACATTCAACCGGGTTGCTGGATACTGAGCGTTGCGTCCTACCGCCATTCGCTTTCCGTCGACATAAAGCCGGGCTTCCTGCGTTGCGCCATCGAAGACCGCAGCAATATGATGCCACTGATCGTACAATGACTGCGCATCGGTCCATACGGTGGTATAATCTGCCGATCCCGGCACCAATCCCGGATGTACTGCAAACACCAGGCGGTTCTGCTCATCCACATACAACACCCACACATCGTTTACATCATCATCCGCATTACGATGTGGACCCCACACACCAGCTAAAAACTGTCGCTTCCCCGGCTGCGGCTCAATCCGAACCCACATTTCCACGGTCAACGCCGTACGGATCGTATCAACCGCTGCCCCGGTTTCAACCTCAACATACTGCGCTCCCTTTCCCGAAGTAACAGTTTGATGCAGCGCATTGTAAATACACGCTTTTCTGCGATCGCAATCTGCTGGATACTGCGCAAGGCTTGCCGTCACAACTGCCAGCAGCAGAAACCATCGACCCCAATGCTGCCACATTGTCTTCCCCATTGTTCGTTCGCTAACTTCGATAATACAAAAAAGCCTCCCAACAGTTGCTACCTGTGCAAACTTCCCTTCAGGGCATACCAATTGCAGAGTTACAAAGTGAAGCAACGGCACCAGGCAGCGCTGCTTCGGGGAGTTTGTTCCCTGTCACACCCCACCCGGCGGTCGTGTCAGCATAGCTACTTCTCTGACCATCCACAAATTCCTTTGTACTCTCCGGTGATAAACAGCCAGCACGATGCTCCAGAGTGCCCGAAATTCGCCACGATGCGATGCCCCCATTGCTCTATCCTGAAAGGGAACAATCCTTGCAACGAACAGGATAGTGCGCCGGGCGGCACTACTTGCTGGCAACAAAATGAGCAAAGGCATTTTCCGGGCAATGGGGATGAAACATCGACTATCGTGGCTATACGGCTTTCTGATACTGGGATGGAGTGTTCTCTTCCTTCCCGCCTACGGACAGGGCACTGGCACAGCACTCCAGCCTGTTCGGATCGACACAGCACGCACGCCGACGCTGCCGACTATTTCGCTGGAAGTCAAGTCAGCGAAGGATTCCGAAGAGTTCGTCCTGAGCATCCAGATTCTCCTGCTGCTGACCGTTCTGACCTTGGCACCTTCCATCCTGATTATGATGACTTCGTTCACCCGAATCATTGTAGTGCTTCATTTTCTCAAGCAGGCAATGGGGCTCCAAACACAGCCGCCATCGCAGATTCTGGTCGGATTAGCCCTCTTCCTCACCTTCTTCATTATGGCGCCAGTACTGGATCGAGCGAATGCCGAAGGTTTGCAGCCGTATCTTCGGGACGAAATCACCCAGCAGGAAGCAATTCAGCGGATGATTCAGCCGTTCCGGGAATTTATGCTCAAGCGAGTGCGTGAGGAAGACTTAGCCCTCTTTGTCCGGCTGCAGCAGGAAGAACAGCCAAAAACAGCAGCAGATGTCAGCATTTTTGCGCTTATCCCCGCCTTTGCGCTCAGCGAATTACGGATTGGATTTCAGATCGGTTTCCTCCTGTTCATCCCCTTCCTCATCATCGATATGATCATCGCCAGCATCCTGATGTCACTGGGAATGTTCCTGTTGCCTCCGCAAATGATCTCGCTTCCCCTGAAAATCCTCCTTTTTGTCCTGGTCGACGGCTGGCATCTGATCGTTGGCTCTTTGCTGGAAAGCATTCTGAATGTACCATAACGGGAGAAGCCGATGACTGAAGAAATGGTGATCCACCTGATTCGTGAAACCTTCTACTACACGCTGCTGATCGCTGGACCATTGCTTTTGCTTTCGCTGGTCGTAGGACTGGCGATCTCCATTTTTCAGGCAGCTACGTCCATTTCAGAGCAGACGCTGACTTTTGTTCCCAAACTGGTGGTGATTTTCATTGTGACGGTGGTCGTCGCTCCCTTTATGATCCAGGCACTCAAATCGTTCACCATCCAGTTGTTCCAGTTGATTGCGCAGATGAAATAGAACAGCGATGCGGCAACTGGACCAGTATACACTTCAATGGCTGCTGGATCATTTCATCCTGCTTATCCTTGCATTTATTCGCATTTCCTCGATGATGGTCGCCGCCCCTTTTTTTAACAATCCTGCCGTTCCGCTTCGAGTAAAAATTCTTCTGTCTCTGCTGATTGCCTTCTTTCTACTTCCCATCCTGCCACCACCGGCTGCTCCTTTGCAGTTTGATGCGGCTGCGCTGGTCGGCACGGTTTTCCAGGAAGTGCTCATTGGCTTGCTGATCGGTTTCACACTGAATCTGCTCTTCCTCGCCCTTCGTTTCGCCGGCGGAATGCTGGATATTGATATGGGTTTCCAGACCGCCTCGCTGTTCAATCTGGACGTCGGGATCCCGACCCTTCTGGGAGAGCTGTATTTCTTAGTCGGATTGATGCTGTTCCTCCTGCTCAACGGACACCTCTATCTCATCGAGTCCGTCGCTGCCAGTCTCAAAGTACTCCCGATCAACACCTTTGCACTCACCCCTCCAACGATTCAATTTCTCATCCACGCTACCGGAATCACCTTTCTGATCGCGCTTAAAATTGCCGCTCCGATTCTTATTGCTCTGTTTATCACCAACTTAGCACTGGCACTGCTGGCGCGAGTAGCCCCGCAGACGAACATTTTCATCCTGAGCTTCCAGCTCAAAATTGTGGTCGGACTCCTGCTGCTTTTTGCCACCGCCCCGTTCCTCATTATCATCATCCGCAACGCGCTGGAGAACTTCCAATCGCAACTCACGGAACTGCTGCTGACATTAAAACCGACAGGATAAAGCAATGGCGGAGAATCCGGAAGGACAGGAGAAAACTGAAGAGCCAACGCCGAAACGGCTGGAGGAAGCGCGTGAGCGGGGACAGGTTGCCAAAAGTATCGATACAACCTCTGCTCTTGTTCTGTTGCTGGGGACCTTAACGCTCTTTCTCTTCGGTGGCTTCCTCACCGACAATCTCAAGACTTTTTTCCGCTCCATCTTCCGCATCGCAGCCGAACTGCAATTGAGCAATGTCGACCAGTTGCTGCACTTCGGACGTGATCTCATCGTGTTTCTCGCTGCAACCATCTTCCCCATTCTGCTCATCATTTTCCTGGTCGCCTTCACCGGTGAAGTTGCACAGGTTGGTCTCAAAATTGCGACGAAAAAATTTACCGAAGGAGTTGACTTCAAAAAGTTCATCAACCCGTTGCCGGGACTGCGCCGGTTATTCTTCTCCAAACGAACCGTGGTGGAACTGCTCAAAAGCTTCTTCAAAATGGGGATCATTATGGGCGTGATGTACTGGGTGCTATCAGGACAGATCGAACAGTTTATTCTCCTGCCTTCGCTACCAATGACACAGATTGCTTCTTTTATGTTTGACATTGCTTTTGAACTGACTTACAAAGTTGCCATCGCCTACATCCTCATTGCCATTGGAGATTACGCTTTCCAGAAGTACCAGCACCGGGAAGATCTCAAAATGACCAAGCAGGAAGTCAAAGATGAAATGAAGCAAATGGAGGGCGATGTCAAAATCAAGGCGCGACTTCGAGCGCTGGCACGCGAACGGTTGCGGAAACTCATCTTACAACGGGTCAAGGAAGCTGATGTGGTAATCACCAACCCGACGCACTATGCAGTTGCACTTCAGTACAACGCCGACACAATGGATGCTCCCATTGTTGTGGCAAAGGGAGTCGACTACCTGGCACTCAAAATTATCGAGCTTGCTCGATCGGCAAAGGTGCCTATTGTCCAGAATCCGCCGCTGGCACAGACTTTGTATAAACTGGTGGACATCGATGAGATGATTCCAGAATCTCTTTATCGAGCAGTTGCCGAAGTCTTAGCATACGTTTATACACAGCGCAGGGCATCATAAGCAATGGCAAAACAAACGCAGGCACTTCCGGGCATTGCAACGGTTCCGGGAACCGGTGGCGAAATAAGCACGCCTCTAACCCGGTGGTTTACTCGTTTGCAGCACCAATCTGACCTGCTGATTGCTGCCGGCATTGTTGCAATCTTAGCCCTGCTGATCATTCCGATCTCTCCCACTGTGCTGGATTTTATGCTGGCAATCAACATTACGTTTTCGGTCCTCATTCTGATGGTTGCCCTGTACATCCGCAGTCCGCTGGATATGTCGATTTTCCCCACCATTCTGTTGGTTGCCACTCTCTTCCGCCTGGGTTTGAATGTCGCTTCCACCCGCCTTATTCTCAGTGAAGCGACGGCGGGGCGGATCATTCAGGCATTTGGAGATTTTGTGATTTCGGGCAATTACATCGTCGGGTTGATCATTTTCATCATTCTGGTGGTCATCAACTTTGTCGTAATCATCAAAGGATCCAGCCGGATTGCCGAGGTTGCCGCCCGTTTCACCTTAGATGCGCTGCCCGGCAAACAGATGAGTATCGATGCTGACCTCAATGCGGGATTTATCAGCGAGGAAGAAGCCCGGAAGCGGCGGGAGCAACTGAATCGCGAGTCAGAATTCTACGGAGCAATGGATGGTGCTGCTAAATTTGTCCGCGGTGACGCTATCGCCGGTCTGGTTATTACCGCGATCAACATCCTCGGTGGCTTTGGAATTGGTGTGCTACAACGTGGAATGAGCATCAGCGAAGCACTCCAGACCTATACAGTGCTCACCATTGGGGATGGCCTGGTCTCGCAAATTCCTGCGCTTTTGATCAGCGTTGCTGCCGGATTGGTTGTGACTCGCTCCGCTTCCGGGAAGAAATTAGAAGAGGAAATGGGAACACAATTCACGCAAGATCCCCGCGCTCTTTTTGTAGCTTCGACCATTCTCATCCTCTTTTCTCTGCTCCCCGGCTTTCCATTTTTCCCCTTCTTTTTGTTATCCCTCACCACCGGCGCTATTGGCTATGCACGGCGACAGATGCTGCTGGAAGAAGCCCGAAAAAAGGTGCAGGAGGAATTGCAGGAAGCGCAGAAGAAGAAAACTGAAGAAGAAAAACCAGTTGAAGAACTACTTTTTGTCGATCCGGTCGAAGTGGAATTGGGTTACGGATTGCTTTCGCTCATCGATCAATCGCAGGGGGGCGATCTGTTCCAGCGCATTTCAAACATCCGGCGGCAATTAGCGTATGAATTGGGCTTCATTCTTCCCCCGGTGCGAGTGCGGGACAACTTGCGATTGCAGCCGGAAGAGTACGTTGTAAAAATCCGCGGCAATACCGTTGCCCGCAACACGCTGTATCCCGATATGCTCTTAGCAATGAATCCCGGCACCGCTGAAGGCGAGCTTCAGGGCATCCGCGTTCGAGAGCCTGTCTTCGGCTTGCCCGCCATCTGGATCCCGCCCGGTGCCCGGCAGCAAGCGGAAATTATGGGGTATACCGTTGTGGAACCAGCCGCCGTGCTGACAACGCATCTGACGGAAATTTTCAAAAAACACGCTTACAAAATCCTCGATCGCCAGGCAGTGCAGCAACTGGTAGAAAACCTGCGGAAGGAATACCCGCTGCTGGCGGAAGAAATTGCGCCCGATAAAGTACCGATCGGCACTCTGGAAAAAGTGCTTCGGAACTTGCTTCGGGAACAAATTCCCATCAAAGATCTGGCGCTCATCATCGAAGCTCTCTCGGACTATATCAAAGCAACGACCAATGTGGAAGTCCTCACCGAATACGTACGCCACGCCCTGAGCGATACCATTCGACAGCTCTATCAGGATGACAACGGAGTTATTCACGGTGCTGCTGTCTCCCCCGAACTGGAAAATGCCATCACGACTGCCCTTCAGGATAATCAGCGCACGGCAAGTCCAACCTTAGGATTTTCACCGGAATTCATCGAGCAACTTCGACAGAATGTCCAGCGGGCACTGGAGGAACTCAACCTTCGAGGATATAAGCCGGTCATCCTGACATCCGCTCTGATCCGCAGTTCGCTGTTTCGCCTGCTTTCCCCCTTCTTCCCTGAACTTCACGTCATCAGCTTCTCTGAACTGCCACCGGATACCGAAGTAGACATCGTCGCTGTTATCGAATCACCGCAGACAGGGGAACTGCCGGGCAGCCAGAGTGAATCCTCGTAAACTCCAGAGCAACGCATCCGCTTCTCTCAATTTCTTTGCCTGACTCCCGGTTTCGGAGGAAGCAGAACGCAATTACTGGTGAGATCGAATCATCCGTCACAGGTTACTGAGTGCTCCTCCACCCGGAGCATTTCGTCTTTTTCGCAGCAGTTTCGTATGTTTGCAGTTTAGTGATACCAACGGTGCTGAGTGCTTGCAATGCGGTCGACAAAATTTTCAGCGGGGGTGTTTCAAAAACTGGACAAACTCATTCACACCACTGAGCCAACTCTTCTGGAATCAGCATTGCAAACATTTTTCAATGAGTTACAGCTTCAGCATCATCCGACAGAAGAGCAAATAGAGATGTTAGCGACCGCAGCAGAATCAGCAATGCGTCGTAATCTATCGGTTGCCTATCGCCTTATTGAAAAGGCACTGCAACAAACTTCTCCGGATCTTGCAGGTTCATTGCGTGCAGAAGTCCTGCATATTGCAGGAATGATTGCAGGCAAGATGGGAAAGCTGGGCACCGCATTCCAGTATCTTGCCCAAGCGTTGCACACTGCTGCACAGGTTGAACATGCACCGCTAATGGTTCGGATAGCCATTTCACTGTCGGTCGTGTACCTTCGCAGCCAGCATTTTGACAGAGCATTGCAAACCTTAGATTTTGCGGCGGAAATCCTGAAACTCTACGCTCAGCAATTTGCTGAGAGCGAACGGCAAACGCTGCAGATACGTATCGCATCGAATCGAGCTTTAGCCTATGGAGAACAGGGAAAGCTTCACGAAGCCATTCGAATCCTGCTTCCCTTCAGTGTCAACAGCAACTTAGATCCCAACACCCAGGCAACTTTCTGGATGAACATCGGGGTCTATCTGGAACACATCGGTGCTCTGGAGGAAGCCTTTGCCTACTACCAGCAGGCGTGGAGTTTGGTTCAACAATCGGAGTATCCAGACCAGGAGCGGGAAATTCTGATCCTTATCAACCTTGGCGCCCTATCCTTAGAAACCTACAATGCGGAAACAGCAGAACACTTCCTCCGCCAGGCATACGACCGCATTGAGGCATTCGGTGAACACGCCAAATACCGAAGGGACATTCTGCTCAATCTGATGGGGGCATTGATACAACAACAAAAGCTCCCAGAAATTGAACAAATCCTCCCGGAACTCTTAGCACTGCGCTCCGTTTTTCGCAATCCGATGGATCTATCGGAAATCAATAATGCAGTGGCAGAAGGCCTGCTGGCTCTGGAAAAAGCAGATGAAGCCGCTTTGTATGCAAATCAAGCCTATCAACAGGCACAAGCGGCAGATAGCCCTCAACTAATCATCGAAGCATTGCTCACCCGGGCACAAATTGCACAGCAGCAACAGCAACCTGAGGCAGCCCTCCGGTTACTGGAAGAAGCAGCGCAAACCATCAATGCCGACACCCCACTCAGAACCCAGCGGCTTGTTTTCGAAAGGCTGGCACACCATTATCAAGAGGTTGGAGAATGGAAAAAAGCGCTGCAAAAGTTTCGGCAATACCACCAATTGGTAGTGCAAAGCCTCCAGGCTCAATGGGAAAACCGGCTGGAATTGATTCGTTACCAGGTTGAGCTGGAAACAGCCCAGCAACAAAATAAACAACTGGAACAGATCAATCGGGAACTGCAAGAGTTGAGCCGTACACGTGAAATGTTTCTGCGAATGCTCTCCCACGACTTGAAAAATCCTCTGTCCCAGATCCAGCTTTCCCTCCAACTGCTCAATCCTGAGCTTCCCGTCCAGAGCAATCTCAACCGAGAGCTACTGGATATTGCTCAAAACAGTATTCAGCACGCCATACAGATTCTCGAACAATCCCTGACCTTTCTCAAACTGCAAGCGGGAACTTTTACCCCCCGACTGGTAGATTGTGACTGCACCACCATCATTCAAGAAGCAATTGATGCCGTTGCTTTGTCCGCAAAACAGAAGCGGCAAACCATTAAGCAGGCAGTCGAATCGTGCGCTATCAAAACCGATCCTTCCTTTCTTCGCCAGATTCTGGTCAACTTGCTCAGTAACGCGATCAAATACACACCTGAAGGGGGTGTTATCACCATTCATACTGAGCACACTGATCAAAAAATCGGTATCGCGGTGACAGACACCGGCATTGGCATCACCCCTGCAAACATTGATCGCATCTTTGAACCCTTTTTCAAAGGGGATCAGCCCACTGGCAGGGAAACTTCTACTGGCTTAGGATTGACTATCGTTCGACAACTGGTGCAGGCACTGGGAGGTACTATCACCGTGGATTCCACACCCCAGAAAGGCAGTACCTTCACCGTGTGGCTGCCGAAGCGTTCGTAGCGACCCGATTCACCGCCGCAGAAGAATGCACGCTTTATCCACTCCATCTGCCCGCTGCTTCAATACAGAGACAACAAAAAACCACTTTCACTCTTCCGAAAGCTGCTCCGGTTCTTCGGAATGCCATCGATACTGGCGGATTTCGAGCTGCCCCTCTCTCGGTGCGTGGAACACAATCCAATCGGTTGCTGGTGCAAAAGTTCGAACCCGAACGGTATCACATTGCACAATACAATGCAAATCCCGACCGAAACGATAGAGCTGAATCCATACCCACTGGCGGAGCGTCAGCGGCGTCACTGAAACTGCCAGCAGCGAAGCTCCTCGCCGAATCTGCCATCCCTGTGGCGAGAGGCGCAGTACAAATCCCGAATCGATGATCTGCTTGTTCACAAGCTGTGGCTGCACATAAATCGTTGCCTCCTCGCCCTGCGGGACCCGCAGGAAAAAATCGGCAACGTACCGAGTAACGGCGAATCGCCGCAATGCTACCCACGCATCATTATGCAACGTCAGCGTTCCTTTTTTCTCAGAAACCACAACACCATCATACGGTGGCATCAGAATGATTCCCCGGGCTACCAGATCAGTGGCAAAGATTCCTCGCGTCTCATACAGCGCAAACTGATCAGGTACACACTGCCACAAACTCAGCGCCAATATCAGCACCCCTATGGATTTCTTCATCGTGCATACCGTAATTGCTGGTCAAAAAAGATTCGATCTCCGATCCCCAGCACAACCGCTCCATACCATCGGTTGATGCCGGAAACAGAGACCCAGTCAGAAACAGTAACGCTATGCAAATAGCCACCAACCAGCCGCAGACTCAAATACGGATTGACATACAAATTCAGCGAGACTCCGAAGTCCAGAATCCGGCAGGGATAAAATCCAGTCTCAAGGAACGGCGCAATGGACAACTCATCAGGAATAAGTGTGTACCAGTATCCCAATCGTATGGGCAGAAATGAATAACCAGCCGAAGTATCAGCGAAAACAACAACGCGCGCTGCACTTAACCCTGCGAGAAAATGGAAATTGTTTTTGGAAATCGGAACAGCCAGATAACTGGGAAATAGCGAAAAACTGATACCGGGCTTGTGAGGAATTCCCGAAG
>JALWUI010000147.1 GCA_027082775.1 Candidatus Kapaibacterium sp. | reverse complement strand
CAACCCGGCTGGTCGCCACCACCCACACCCGTAGGGGCGACCGGCCGGTCGCCCCTACTACACATTTACGTCAGTGCCTCCTTCTATTTCTTGCCGACGGAAGCCGGCGTTCCCAGTAGGAGCGCACGCTTCAGCGTGTATAAACACGCTGGCAAAAGCTGGCATTCCCAGCCGGCGCTGCTGGCAAGGAGAAACCGGTGTAAAATACCACTGCGCTGGCTCCCGTTGTTGCTGGTGGGAAACAAAGGACGGGAAAGAATGCGGAAACTGCAACATTCGGAAATTGCCAGCCGGCGGTATTCAGTGGAAGAACTTCAGCACCTGGGTCGTTTTCCCATCGTTCTCGTGCTCCACAACATTCGGAGCGCCTATAACGTTGGCTCTATTTTCCGCACCGCCGATGCTGCCCGCATTGAAAAACTGCTGCTGTGCGGACTCACGCCACACCCACCGCATCCCCGAATTGAAAAAACGGCGCTGGATGCCACGCAGACCGTTCCGTGGCAGTACGAACGTTCCATCTTCACGGCGCTGGAGCAGTTGCGGCAGGCGCAATACACCATTGCTGCACTGGAAATCACTTCCGAATCTCGCCTTTACAGCTCGCTGACACCGGATCTCTTTCCACTCGCTGTGATCATTGGCAATGAAATTACCGGCGTTGATGATGAAATCCTGCGCCACGTGGATTATGCACTGGAAATCCCGATGTTCGGACTCAAACACTCCCTCAACGTGAGCGTTGCCACCGGCATTATGGTCTATGAAGCCCTGCGCGTATACACTCGCAACTTTACAGAGAATTTCCCGGAAGAAAGGCTCAAAACCTTCTACGGCGCTGCTTTCACCGATCGATAGAACCAGCCGGCTACTGCCAGCAGAACAATCGCACCAGACCACGGCGGTAGTGCAATGGGCAGCCACTGGAAAACGGAGGGATCACCTGTTGCTGCGATTGGCAATGCCAGGATGATGCCGATGAGTGCTTCGCCGGTAATCAAGCCAGAAGCCACGAGCAAGCCCCGCTGCAACCACTGCTCCCGTTGCGCTTTTGCTGAACGCTCCACGATGGCAGCCAGCACTCCACCCAGGAAGATGGTCATATCCAGTTCCAGAGGCAAATACGTTCCGACGGCAACTGCCAGCACCGGTATTCGCCACGACGATCCCCGTCGCTGCAGCCATTGATCCCAGAGGATGATCGCCACCCCCAGCGCCACGCCCCAGCCAATCATATTCCAGGGCAAATTCGCGCCAAAAACGCCGGTTGCCACACTACTCATCAGCACTGCCTGCGGAGCAGCCAGCGGATGGGGATGCGCTGGCGTTGGCTCGCCAAAGCCGTAGGCAACCAGAAGCAGGTTGAGCACCGGGGCAATGACCAGTGCCGCAGCAACCACTCCCAGCAATTGTGCCACCTGCTGCTTCCACGGCGTTGCTCCCAGAACATACCCTGCTTTCAGATCCTGCATATTATCGCCACCAATAGCGGCAGCCGTACAAACAACAGCACCAACCAGAATCGCCGTTGCTGCTCCAGAATCCCCCGATGTTCCGCCGAGCAGCAGGAGCAGCAGAGCGGTAGTCAGGACGGTCGCAATCGTAATGCCGGAAATGGGATTATTGGAGCTTCCAACCAACCCCGCCATATAGCCCGCAACGGTTGAGAAAAGGAAGCCAGCAATCAGCAGCAGAATTGTCATCGCAAAGGTCAGCGGCAACTGCTGCAAGTAGAAGTAGTAGAGCACAAAAATCGGAACGGTCAGAATCCCGATACCCAGCAACACCCACGACAGGGGCGTGTCCAGCTCGGTCCGCACCGCGGATTCCATTTTTTGCCCCATTTGCCGAAACGTTTGAATCCCGCGGCGTACTGCCTGGGCGATCGCCCGCCGCAACTGCCAGATCGACCAGACCCCGCCAACCAGCATTGCGCCAACGCCCAGGTACCGAATCTGTGAACTCCACAATTGATAAGCAACAGCCACATCTGCCGCCGGGGCATCCAGCAGTAGCACTGGAATCGCAATCCACCAGCTCAGGATGCCACCGAGAAAGACCAGCAGCGCGATCCGCAGCCGAACGATAAATCCAACAGCCAGCAATGCCGGTGAAACATTCGCACCGAAATAGAAAAACCATTTGCCAAACAGTGTGGTAGGAAATTCCACCACTTCTGCCAGCACCTTCATTCCGCTGATGACAAACTTCAGTATAGCGCCAACAACAGCGCCGCGCAGCAAAAATCGGATTGAACGTCCACCCCGTTCTCCCACTTTCAGCACCTCTGCCGTAGCAATGCCTTCAGGGAAGACCAACTGTTGCTCGACGATCAACATTCGGCGCAGCGGGATGGTAAACAGGACGCCCAGGATGCCGCCGCTGAGCACAATTGCCAGCACCTCCCAGTAATCAAAGGTTTGCCACACGCCCATCAGCACCAGCGCTGGCAGGGTAAAAATAGCGCCGGCTGCCAGCGCTTCACCCGCCGAAGCAGCAGTCTGGACAATGTTGTTCTCCAGTATGCTACTGGAACGCAGCAGGCGAAAAATGCCCATCGAAATGACGGCTGCCGGAATCGACGCCGAAACGGTCATCCCGGCAAAAAGTCCCAGATAGGCGTTGGCTGCCGCCAGAATGACTGACAAAGCAACGCCCAGAACAATCGACCGAACGGTAAGCTCCGGCAGTTGCTTCTCAGCAGGAATATACGGCTGCATACAGCCTGCCTCCTTACGACTTCGAACGGAACAAAAACTGAAGGAACACCTTGACCGCCTTCACTGCTGCGTTCAATACAATTCCCATCTCCCGAACTGGAGCAATAATGTTTTTTTGCAAAACCCCGTTGAGTTCCCGGAGCGACTGCTGAATCTTCGTACTTTCCTGCAGCACCTGTTCAACGTGCTGCACATCCTGCTCAATGCGATCAATCAACTGATCACTGCGGTGAAAGAACTGCTGCGCCTGCGTCAGGGTTTCTTCGAGGCGTGGTTGCAACTGCTCAGTTGCTGTCTGTAATTTTTCCGCCAACTGCTTTGTCGTGCCGAGAAATTCCCGCACATCTCGCAGCACGAACAGAAAATAGATCAAGAAAACGGTTGCTGTCAGCAACGCAACGAGAATTGCTGCATCAATCACCTGTGCCATTTTTCCCTTTCCTTTTACCCGTCGCAAATTTACAAAAAACCGGAAGAACCCCGCTCCTCACATTCTGCTCCCTGCTTGCAATGCGCAGCAGATACTCAGCGACGGCAGCAACGGCATTGTTCAGGAAGTAGCCGGAAGATCACCGGACGACACCAGCTCCGGCAATTCACCGACGATGCGTCGAAAGTTTGCTGGATCGGTAATGCCTTCGGTATTAAACGTCAGAAACGCTGCCGTTTCGGCGCCAAGGAATTCCCGAACTTCTGCAAAGTGCGGCTCTCGGTTCATTACCAGCAATGCCGCCAGCCCTGCGGCACCGGACTCTCCAGCGATGATCCGGGGATCGCCGGGTTGTGGAAAGTAATACTGGCGCATTGCTTCCGCTGCATACTCATCGCTCACGGTCATAAACACATCGACCCAGTTCTTCAAGATGGGCCACGCCAGCATCGAGGGAACGCCACAATTGAGTCCTGCCATAATGGAGTCAATGCTACCGCTGGAGGCGGTGGCTTCTCCCGCTCGAATGGAAGCCAGGAAACAATCTGCTTCTGTCGGCTCAACCAGCACGAATTTTGGGCGATTCTCTCCATAGCGGGTCACATAGTACCACACTGCCGCCGCTGCCCAGCTTCCAACACCCGCCTGCAATATCACCACATCCACGGCTGGCTTTTCCGGTAGATGGAGGGAATCTTCCAGCTCACGAAACATCATCAAATAGCCTGCCATAATCCACGCCGGAACCTCCGTATACCCTTCCCAGGCGGTATCCTGCACCACAACCCATCCGTGCTTTTTCGCCTGCTCGGCTGCATACTGCACTACCTCATCATACACCGCATCCACGACAAAAACCGTTGCCCCTTCCTTTTCGATATTCCGAATTCGATCGGGCGTCACGGTTTTGGGCACAAAAATCACTGCTTTTTTGCCAAACAACCGCGCTGCCCACGCCAGCGCCCGTCCGTGATTGCCATCGGTAGCCGTGGTAAACGTAATATCCGCTCCTTCCGGATACTGTTGCAGCACTTTGTAAACAGCGTATGCAACACCCAGTCCTTTGAAAGCCTGCAAGCCAAAACGTTCTGATTCATCCTTCACCCAGAGATCGCCAATGCTCAGCTTCTGTGCCAGCCCCGCCAATCGATACACCGGCGTTGGGCGATATCCCGGCAATTGTTCGATGACCTCCTCAATATCCTCCGCCGTTAGATAGTCGCGCACCAGAGAATCCCAGTGGGGATTGGTTCCCACATACGGATTGGGTGCCCACTCGCACAGTTTTCCCATTATGCCCATTCCTCCACTTTTTGTCCGACGTTCTCTCATTTTTAAAACTTTCAGTGACGATTTGTCTGGCTTTCTAATACCCGGACGCCGAAACAACATCATCTTTGCGGAGAGCCTGCCGTTTCGTTCACCCCAGCCCTGCGGGGTTGGGAGATAGGAGGACAGCAATGCCAGGAGTGCCTGCTGTTTCGTTCACTCCAGCCGCCTCGCCACTTTGCAATGCTTGCCGGATGCAAGTTCCCCGCTGCTGATGCATTGCACCTTCAGGAGCTGCCGAATGATCCGACCACTCATTGCCCGGAACCGCAAAGGATCACAGGTATCAATCGGTTGACGGTGCAGCCAGCAATTGATAAGTGTGACGGCGAATTTCTTCCAGCAACTCCGGAACCTTAGCAGGAATGGTGATCGGTAGAACAACTGCTGTACCATCCAGGGCATTCAGCCAGTGGGTTACGATACGGATCTCTTCCGACAGCATCGACAGGTTGGCATCGGGTGGAGGAAACGGGTGCGGCGTGGCGTACAGTTGCTCCAGGTGTCGGGACAGTTCCCTCTCCGGAAATCGCTTCCCTATCAATCGCTGATACGCCAGAGCACCGTACTGGATGAGGAAAAGCTCGATCTTGTGCCGATAGCTGGGCGATGGCTGGAGCACAATCAGATTGCGGTCGTGAATGGCGGTGGAATGTTTGAGCGATGTAGCAAAAATCTGCTGGACCTCTCGCAACTGCTCCAGCACTTGCTGCGCTGCTTCGTAGTCCCGCTCCCGGCTGTGCTGTTCCAGCAGACATTGAAAAAGCTGGATCAGTTGTTCCGTTTTGCCACCGAGAAAATCCTGGATCTGCTTTACCACAGCTCGATATGCTTCGGTCACCGTAAGATTGGCGCAGGGCGCCAGGCACCGCTTGAGATGGAAATCCAGGCAACCGCGGGGTATCTCGCCGCGTACCAACTGCCCATTACACCGCCGGATCGGGAAGTGCGCTTCCAGCAGACTTTTCAAATTTTCTGCTGTACGTCGGGAACGAAAGGGACCGTAATAGCGGGCACCATCATCCTGAATGGTTGCCACACATTCCAGATATGGAAATTCCACCTCGGTGTGCAGCTTGAGATAGGTATAACGCCGATAGCGCTTTGCTACCGTGTTGTACGGCGGCTGATGCTCCTTAATTTTCCGGGCTTCCAGTAACAACGCCGCCAGCTCTGTCTCCGTGGTATGCCACTGAATATCCGCAACATTGCTGAGCATTTCCGCAATCTTCTTTGGTAATCGGGACTGGGTAAAGTAGCTATTGACTCGATCGCGCAAACTCTTTGCTTTACCCACATACAGCACCGCCCCTTCCCGATCGCGAAATTCGTAAACGCCCGGCAACTCCGGTAACTGCTGCAGCAACGGCTGCAACCGCTCTTTTTTGGTCTTGCTCACACGAAACACTTTGAACGGCTTAAACTGGAGCGAGAGCAGCTCTCCCAGCAACTCTATGTCGTACCGTTCCCGTACCAGAGCGATCAAATGCCGCAGGATATGGGCTGTTGCCGTGGCGTCAGCCAGCGCCCGATGGAATTGCGTCGCAGGAATCTGGAAATATTCTGCCAGCGCAGCAACGTTGAACTTTTTGTTGCGCGTCAGCAACCGTCGCGCCAATCGATAGGTACACAGGCGCGGAATATCCGGCACATCGTATCCAGCCCGCCGTAGTGCCGCTTCTAAAAATTTCCAGTCGAACTGCACATTATGTCCCACAAACACTGCATTCGGCGTTGACAGCAGCCGATGAATAGTCGGAAGGTAATCTTCGAGCAAAGGAGCAGCTAACACGTGAAAGTTCGAGATGCCCGTCACCGCACTGATCGGTCGAGGAATGTACTGCCGTGGATTGAAAAGCTGAGCGAATCGGGGCGTGATCTCGTTGCGGCGTAATTCCACAATTGCCAGCTCAAAAATCCGATGCCGCCGGGCATCGCTGCCCGTTGCCTCAATGTCGCAGACCAGAAAAGGGGTTTCCGAAATGGGTAATGACCACCGTGGATCCGTTTTTTTCATCTCATTCGCTGCTTACCAGATGAAGGTACATCTCCGTTTCTAATTGCTCTGGATCTGTCAGCCACAACGTCTGGAATCCCTGCGCAGCCGCTGCCTGGATATTGTCCTGCACATCATCGACAAAGAGAATGTGTTCCGGTGGTGCATTCAGCAGGTGCGTTGCCAGTTGAAAAACTGCCGGTTCCGGTTTGCGGAAGCCTACCTGATACGAAAGAATCACCTCTTCAAACAGATGCGGCAAATCTGGATACCGGCTAAAAATGGCTTCTGCGTGGATCGGGTTGGTATTGCTCAGCAACGCTATTTGCCACTGCTTCCGCACTTCCTGTAACAATTCCAATCGGCGTGGGAAAAGCCCGATCAATAACTGATTCCACGCAACATCAATCTCCCGGTCGGATGCCTCAATCTGCATTGCCGAACGCAGCGCATCTCGAAAACCTGCTGCTGACAATTTGCCAGTATCGAAACGGTGAAAAATTTCCGGTTGCTGGCGATAGAGTTCCTGCAAGCCAATGGCGGGACGCAACTGTGCAAAGGCTTGCTCGCATCGCTGCGAGTCAATATGGTAAAGCACGCCTCCCAGATCGAACAGAATCCACCGAATGGTATGACTCATTTCCGCCGCCTGCCCGCTCGAACCGTTCCCACAGAATCTTTCGGCTGGTAATCCTGCACTTTGAGAATTGTGCCATTGGAAAACCAGACTTCTCGCCGCAGGGTTCCATCGGGAGCATAGAAGCGGGAAACGCTATCGGCAATACCGTTGTGAAAAACTTCTTCACTCTGAATTCGCCCGCTGGGATAGAAGGTACGCACCAATCCGTGCATCTTGCCATTGCGGTACGGAACGATCATATCCAGATACCCATTTTCGTAGTAGTACTTTGCGGTGTCCTGTAAAACACCGTCTTCGTAATACTCTTCCCGCTCTAACTGCCCGCTGGGGTAATAGTATCGCAGAATGCCATCCTTGACACCATTACGGTAATGTTCCAGTTGCTTGAGCGTCCCGTCGGGATAAAAGACTCGCACCCGACCGTCTTTCTTTCCGTCGACATAGTAAGCGTCAATGAAAAGTCGCCCTGTTGGATAGTACCACCGCCAGTATCCGTGGCGTTTTCCATTGCGGAACGCTCCTTCGGAACGGAGCGAATCCAGCACCAGATATTTCATCCGCTGGCTGGTGTCGCGATGCACCGTGGAATCTCCCGATGCTATTGCAGGGCGCACACTGCCCCATAAACTCCATACTACCAACAGGATCGCAATTCGCTGAATCATTGCAGTGCCGATTGTACAACTAACAGCATTTGACGAAACTGCTGATCGGAGATTAAGCGATAATGCCGGGCTGTGTGGAGCAGACACCCGGTTAGATGGGCATAAGCATTCCGGAGCGCCGGAATATCCTGCAGGGCTGCCAGATGTCGCCGCAGCGTTTCCAGATCACCCCGGACAATTGGTCCAGTCAACTGTTCAAGAATCGGGTTCTGCGCTGCTACTTGTTCCAGCGCGGTATCCACTGCCGTACGGACAATAGGCGGCAACATTTGCTCGGCTGGCAGTTGGCAATCGCTTAGCAACTGCTGCGCCAACCCAATGCTGGCTATCACCGCGTTGGCAGCCGCTACCGCCGCAGCGTGATAGATCGGTTTCTGCTGCCGCTGCTGTTCGTTCAGAAAGACCGGATTCCCATCCAGGTCACGCACCAGCCGCTCTAAGGCGGGACGCAGTGACGGATGGCTTTCAATGCTCCAGGAAATCCCGTGCAAAAACTTCGGATCGGGAAAAGGGAACATCTGGTACGGATGGAGCACTGCCGGGAAATTGCCGAGCTTGGCTATCGGCGCAAGCAAAGAAAGATCGAAAGCACCCGAACAGTGGATAAAGATTTTTCCCTTTACCTCCCGATGGTGCTGAGAAATCTCCTGAACACAGGCTGCAATCCTGCTATCCTGCACCGTCAGAAACCAGCAATCTGGATACTGCTCGATAGCGGCAACGGTTGCATAAGTCGGGAACGACTGAAGTACTGCAGGAAGCGGCGTATGGGTGACCAGCCAGAGCAGCCGGCGCTGCCGGGCAAAGTGCAGCGCCAGCGTTCCTCCCAGTTTTCCGACACCAATAATGCCCACGGTATAGTTTGCGGGCAACGGCTCTACCGAATGGGCTTCCATTCCTGCGATACCGCTCGTTTCCGAAGCCAGATACTCAACGTATTAATCGTCCACAGCCACAGGGTTGCAGCATATCCATATCGTCGATACCGGCGTGGATCTTCATAGACCACCAGCCGGGGCTCGAAACGAATTTTCCCGACCCGCGCCAGCCGCCGATACAGATCGAAATCTTCACCGGCAGCCAAAGCCGGATTGTATCCCCCCACCTGCCAGAAAGCTTCCGATCGCACAATTTGCGCTTCGCCCCGGCACGCTCCAATACCAACGGCATTGAGGAAAGCGATATAGGCATTCAAAACCTGATGGATCGCCACATCGTACCATCGAGCTACCTGCGGATCCACAAAAACCCTGGGTACTAAAGCAACCGTGGACGGATCCGATTCTGCCCATTGCGTAATGATCTGGAAAAAGCGATCGGGATCCTGCAGGGTTGTGTCACTGTTCAAAAACACGAAAATGGCTCCCTGAGCAACCTGAGCGCCAGCGTTGCGTCCTTCCGCAATGGTCTGGCGATGGGCGCCCGTGTGTACGATAGTACGAATCGGCAGGGAATGAGCAAAAGATTCCACGATAGACAGCGTGGCATCTGTACTGCCAGCATCGGACACGATCATCTCCAGCGCGTATCGCTCGCACAATGCAGGAGAAAACCGGGAAAGCAGTCGCCCAATGGTTTTCTCTTCCAGATACGTCGGTATGATAATGCTCAACCGGGGTGTCATCAATGCTTTGCCGCTACTTCCACCAGACTGCAAAGTTATGGAATTTTGCTGGAATTTACCTATTTTTGTAGCCGGCGCAATGAGGGGACGATCCCATCGCAGGATCGAGCGAGATGATGGGTGCAATGTAATGGCAGGGAACAGGAACGGTCAGTCGTGACAGTGGGAGGCACAGCAGGCAGTGGAACAACACAGCAAAGGCGTGACGGCAACGCACCAGATATCAGAGCAGCAATTGCAGCAATGGGCAGAGCAACCGGTCATTGCGCCCATTGCAACCCGTGACGTCTCTGTGATCATCGTCCACTACAACGTCGCCGACTACCTGGAGCACTGCTTGCGCTCTTTGCAGAAAGCGCTGCAATCCCTGGACGCAGAAATTCTGGTCATCGACAATGCATCGCCAGATCCTGGCTGGCAACGACTGCGCGCCAAATTCCCGGAAGTTACGTGGATTGCACTGTCGAAGAATCTGGGATTTGGCAAAGCAAACAACATTGGATTTTCGCTGGCAACGGGCAAATATCTGCTGTGCCTCAATCCCGACTCCATTGTTGAGGAACACACCATCCAGCAACTGGTCGAATATATGGAAATGCACCCCGATGTAGGGGTTGCCGGGTGCCGGGTGTTGAATCCTGATGGGACACTGCAACTGGCGTGTCGCCGGAGCTTTCCAACACCGTTTGTTGCTCTCACCCGACTGGTGGGATTGCAGAAACTCTTTCCTCGCTCCCGGCTGTTCGCCCGCTACAACCTGACCTATCTGGATGAACACCAGGATGCCGAAGTTGACGTCCTCTCCGGATCGTGTATGCTGTTCCGGCGAGAGGCGCTGCGCGACATTGGTGGATTTGATCCCCAGTTTTTCCTCTACGGAGAAGACATTGACATCTGCTACCGCATCAAGCAGCGGGGATGGAAAGTGATGTATGTTGCTTCTGCAACGATTGTTCACTTCAAAGGAATGAGCGCCCGCCGCAGCCCGCTGGATCATACCCGCTTGTTTTATGAAGCAATGGAAATCTTTGCAAAGAAACACTTTTCTCGACACCAGTGGTTCTACCGGGTTCTCCAGTGGGGCATTCGAGTTCGGGAATGGATCGACCGGCTCTGGCGCTATCGCAAACCCATCGGCTTTCTGATAGCAGATCTGCTGATTGTCAATGGTGCTCTGATCGCCAGCACAGCGCTCCGATTTGGACATCCATTTGGCTTTCCCGCTTACGCGTATCCGACAGTTTTTCTGATACTCTCTGCGGTAATGGTCACCATACTGTTTTTTATGGGCGAATACTCACTGCTGGAACGTCCTTCGGCGTACCGGAGTTTTGCAGGAGTGATGATCGTGTTCTTCTTTCTGGCTTCCCTGACCTACTTTTTCAAGGACTACGCTTTCAGCCGCGGCGTGCTGCTGATGACAACCGGGATTTCCGCCCTTTGCATCAGCGGTGTGCGCCTGATCTACACCCTGCGGCAATCGGTGACCGGCACGCAACGTCGTCGCCGCATTGCGATTGTGGGAACCGGTGATCCAGCCCAGCAGTTAGCCCGCCGGCTGGTAGAGCAAGAAGGGCAGCAAGCAGTGGTGGTCGGATTTATCGGAGAACATTCAACGCCGCCAGCTAACCACTTACCCCTGTTGGGAACACTCTCACAGTTAGAAACGATCCTGCAGCGGTATCAGATCACAGAGCTGGTGATTACGGTGGCAATGCCCTATTCGCAGATGATCCATCTGATGCGAATCTTAGCCCGACAGGAGGTGAATTTCTATTTTGCTCACGATTACGATGAAGTGACTGTCGATCGCATTCTGGAGGAAGTGACCGGGCGTCGGGCGGATGTGTGGCGCATCTTTTTGCCACGCTACCGCGTGCTCAAACGCCTGATGGATCTCTGTCTTGCCGCTATGCTTTTGACAATTGGTCAACCTGTTGTAAATTTGCTGTTTGGTAAAGGACGGCAGGTGCGTCAAAAACTCTTTGCAGTCTTCAAAGGAACGTTGTCCCTGGTTGGGGCGTACCGGGCGCACTCGCAACAGGTGGTGCCTTTTAAGGAAGGCATTATCAGTCTGGCGCATTTGCAACGGCAGGAAATTTTAACAGAACGGGCAATTCAGGCGCTCAATGCCTTCTATGGGCGGGAATACAGCATTGCCCTCGATATGGAAATTATGGTACACTTTGCGTTGAGTCGGTTGCTATGGAAAAAGGAAACAAAAACGTAATTCTGGACTTTGAAAAACCGATCGTCGAGCTGGAACGCAAATTGGAAGAATTGCGAGCTGTCGCGGATGAGCTGGGGATTCACAGCGAAATCGCCGCATTAGAGGAAAAGCTCCAGAAATTGCAGCAGGATATTTACCAGCGACTCACCCGCTGGCAACGGGTACAAATTGCCCGCCATCCCCTTCGCCCAACAACGCTGGATTATCTGGAAAACTGCTTCGAGGATTTTATCGAGCTGCACGGCGATCGATGTTACGGCGATGATCCCGCAATCGTCGGCGGCTTCGCCCGATTTGAAGGAACGCCGGTCGTGGTCGTGGGGCACCAAAAAGGCAAGGATACCAAAAGCAATCTGTATCGGAATTTTGGTATGCCCCATCCTGAGGGATACCGCAAAGCCTATCGGCTCTTCCAGTTAGCAGAAAAATTTCGCAAGCCGATCATCACGTTTCTGGACACGCCGGGTGCCTATCCCGGCATTGAAGCAGAAGAGCGGGGGCAGGCAGAGGCAATCGCCCGGAATCTCTTTCTAATGGCACAACTTCGAGTGCCAATTATCGTCATTGTGATCGGCGAAGGTGCTTCGGGCGGCGCCATTGGAATTGGAGTAGGAGACCGTTTGCTGATGCTGGAAAATGCGTGGTATTCTGTGATTGCTCCTGAATCCTGTTCCAGTATTCTGTGGCGTAGCTGGGACTACAAAGAGCAGGCAGCAGAAGCACTTCGGTTGACCGCTGCCGATTTGCTGGAATTGGGCGTCATCGATGCCATCATCCCGGAACCGCTGGGCGGCGCCCATCGGAATCCGGAAGCAATGTTTGCAACGATGCGGTCGGTGCTGCGCGAAGAATTGAACCGCTTTCGACAGTACGATCCTGAAACACTGGTCAACCAGCGGCGGCAAAAGTACTATCAGATGGGTGTATGGCAGGAAGTTCCCCGTGAGGAAGATTCATCAACGTAGATGAGAGCATTGCAAGCAAGATTGCAGGCAGCAAAGGGGTGGATGGAAGCATTCGCCGATAAACCGGTGGCGTTGCGGGCACTCTTTGGCTTTGCCTTCGTGGAAGCTTCGGTGTTCCCACTCCCACCCGATATTCTCCTGATCGCCATTGCACTGGCACAACCTCGTCAGGCTTTTCGTGCTGCCTGGTGGTGCACCCTCGGATCGGTGCTGGGTGGACTTCTGGGTTACCTCATTGGCTACGGCTTTATGCAATCAGTTGGGTCCCATATTATTGCGTTCTACCAGGCGCAGGCGGCGTGGGATCAGGTGGTTCGAGTTTATACCAGTGAAATCGGCGTATGGTTTTTAGCCGCTGCTGCTTTTTCCCCTATCCCGTATAAAGTTGCAACGATCGCAGCCGGCGCTACGCAAATGCCCCTGCTGCCTTTTCTCCTCGTCTCAGCTATCGGGCGCGCCGGTCGATTCTTCCTGGTTGGTGCCCTGCTCTACTGGTTCGGGCCACCAGTTAAGGCGTTTTTAGATCGATACTTTAACCAATTGTCCCTGTTGTTTGTTCTTTTACTGTTGGTTGGCTTCGTTGCAATTCGATGGTTTTTCTGAAATAGAACGAAGAAGAAGGAAGGAGTTTCACAGCAAAGGGGGAGTTCCTATGTCAGAGCGCACGGATTTGTACAATCAAGATGCTTTCGGTTCCGGGCTGCCATCGGACGAGGATAGCCGATGGAACCGTGAAGGGGCAAATCTCCAGCGGGATTTTCAACACATCACCGTTGTCGGCAGTACGCCGCAACGTCCGGGTATCGGACGAACGTTCCGCAAAAGGCGGAAGAAGCAGAGTGAAAGCACAACGACCGAAACGCACCAGAATCGGAGTAGTAGTACCACCGTCCGACCAGCCGTCGACAAAGGGAAAAAGAAGAAAAAGAAGGTTCCTCTGGATGATCCGCAATTTCTTTTTCAGGCGCTGCGGTATTTCCAGTTTGCATCCCGGCGCTTCGCTATTGACCTGATCCGGAACTCGCGAGTATTGGTGAACAACAAAGTGCAGCGCAATCCGAATACTCTGGTGACTCCCGGCATCGACCGCATTATGGTCGATCAACTGACGTTGCACTACCGTCCACAGCGGGCGTACATTCTGTACTATAAACCACCACACGAACCAGGTTCGAAGGAGCCGGGAGAACGCAGCGTGCACGACCGGATTCCCCGCACCGAACGGTGGTATTTCCCGGTTGGTCGAATGACCCGATTTGCTCAGGGACTGGTGATTCTGACCAATGATCCGGTCCACCGTAATACCCTGGTGACACCAATGAACTACCTGCCCAAAGAATACCACATCAAGGTCCATCGAGAGCCATCCCGCATTGAACTGGAACAACTGGAAGCGGCGGTGCGAGCACTCCACGTCGCTAATGAAGAGGCAACCGTTGCAATCCTGCGAACAACCAGGCGGCACTGCTGGCTTTCCATTGTAACCTACCGCGGAATGGTCGACGATCTGACCCCCATCCTGAAACGATACCAACTGGAACCGCTCTCGATCCATCGGGTACGCGTTGGTGGATTGACCCTGGATGGCTTGCATCCCGGCGAATGGCGCCGAATGAATGAAATAGACCTGGCAAAACTGTGGGGCATCAATCTCCAGGAAGCCTCTTTCTTCTACCGCCGAACGCAACTTCCTTTCTTCCGGCGCCGACAGGGGAACGGAAGTGCCGAGACTTCCGAGTCTACAGCGGAGCTAACCACAGAAAGCAGCATCTCTGACGAAACACTATCGTAGAACGCCCTGCCCCCTGGGACCATAATTCCGTCAGCGCGACGATCCCGGACCACAGGGGGCAGTTTTTCACTGCTTTAATTGCTGCATTTCTCCCTTCGCCAGACTAAACCCGCTGCTCCAGTTGCCCCACTCTATCCAGTCGGGTGGCAACGCTACCAGCTCCCCCTACTTCACCACCCACACCGGCACCACTTTCATATACCGCCCGCTCCGTAAACGCACAAAATGTAACCCGCTGCTCAACCCCTCCGTCCCAAGCCGTACTTCTCTCCACCCCGCTTCCTGCTGTCCCTTCGCTATTACTGTTTCCTTCCGCCCATACCCGTCGTACAGCACTACCTCCACCGCTCCACTGAGTCCGATCCCGTACCGTATCACCACCTCCTCCCCTTCCTGCTTCGCCTCCAATCCGTATTCCTTCCCCAGCCGGATCTCCCGCACATCCCGCAAACAGTACTCCCTCAGGCGCACCGTGTCCGATCCCATTTCCGTCTCCACACACACTGCCCGATCCCCGACGTCCACACTGCTCACCTTTACCTCGACCGCTTCCCTGTCCGTTCCACCATACACCCCATACCACAGCCGCACCACTTCGCCACTGCCAAATCCTCCCGATCGCTGCCCCGCAAGCCGCAC
>JALWUI010000146.1 GCA_027082775.1 Candidatus Kapaibacterium sp. | reverse complement strand
GGCGACCGGCCGGTCGCCCCTACGGGTGTGGGTGATGGCGACCAGCCGGGTTGCGCCGACCGGAAGCGCCGGCTGGGAGCGCCGGCTTTAGTTGGCATATTTATGCACACTGAAGCGTGCGCTCCCGGCGGACTGGAAGTGTCGACTTCGCCGGTTCCAGAGCATACAAAAAAGGCAGCTCCAAAGAGCTGCCTTTGTGTATGCGCGTCGTTGTCTTTGTCAGGATCAGGATTACGCTTCCTTGCTTTCCGCACCGTCGTCGCTGTCGGCAGGCGGATTTTCTTCCGTCGAAGTTTCCGCTGGCGCTTCCACCGATGATGGCTCTTCCGGCGTTGCCGTTTCTACCTCCTGTGCCGGCGTTTCTGCAGCCTCCGCTGTGACTTCTACTGTTGGCACTTCCTCCAGATGGTCTGCCAGCGTCGGAGCAGGCGCTTCCTGATCCAGCAGTCCCTGCTCTTTGAGTTGCTGGTAGCGGAGTTGTTCCACGAACTCATCAGCGCCCGGCACAGGGTGGTTGGCATTGTAGGTGTTAATCACCTCTTCGTCCTTGTCCTTGAGATACTCTACGGCGGAAAGGACAATTTTACGGGCATCTTTATCGAACTCAATGACTTCCAGCGGGATGATTTCATCGACTCGGAAGTAGTTCCCGATGTTGTCGATGGGTGCAAAGGAAAGTTGCGAGGCGGGGACGAAACCATCAACTCCATCGGGTAACTCCACGATCACGCCTTTGTCCAGAATGCGGACGATGCGTCCTTCGGTCTCTGTTCCGACTTTGTACTTCTCTGCCAGCTCATCCCACGGATTCTCCTGCAATTGCTTATGTCCAAGGGAGATGCGGCGTTGCTCCAGATCGACCGAAAGCACCACCACTTCGATTTCCTGTCCCCGCTTGACCACTTCCGCCGGATGGCGAATCTTTTTCGTCCACGAAAGATCGCTGATGTGGATCAAGCCGTCAACACCGGGCTCCAGCTCGACGAACACACCGAAATTGGCGATGTTCCGCACAATCCCTTTGTGACGGGATCCGACCGGATATTTCTTGACCAGTTCCTTCCAGGGATCTGGCTGCAATTGCTTCAAGCCCAGAGACAGTTTGCGGTTCTCTTTGTCGATGTTCAGCACGACCGCTTCCACCGTTTGTCCCAGGGACACCACCTGAGATGGATGTTTGATATGTTCAGTCCAGGACATTTCACTGACGTGGATCAGCCCCTCGATACCTTTTTCAATTTCGACAAAGGCGCCGTAATCGGTCAGACTGACCACTTTTCCTTTGACCTTCACGCCCGGCTGATATTTATCGCCAATGTTCTCCCACGGATGCGGCGTCAATTGCTTCATTCCAAGGGAAATGCGTTTTTTCTCTTCGTCGAAGTCCAGCACCACGACTTTGATTTTTTCATCCAGCTTCACAAATTCGGAAGGATGGTTGACCCGTCCCCACGAAATGTCCGTGATATGCACCAATCCATCGACGCCGCCAAGGTCGACAAAGATACCGAAGTCGGTAATTGCCTTGACGTATCCTTCCAGAATCATTCCCCGTTCCAGCTTGCTCAGCAATGCTTCCCGCTGCTCCTTGAGCTGGTCTTCCAGCAACACTTTGCGGCTGACCACCACATTTTCCGTTGCGTGGTTGATCTTCACCACCTGCACATCAATTTCTCTTCCAATCCAGGCATCAAAATCCCGAACAGGGCGAATATCCACCTGAGAACCGGGGAGGAATGCTTCGACTCCCATCAGGTCGACAACAAACCCTCCTTTAATCCGGCGCAAAATTTTTGCCCGCAATACCTCTTTGTTCTCGTATGCTTCGTTAATCTTCCGCCATACTTTCAGGAATTCCGCCCGGCGACGGGAAAGCACCGGTTTCCCTTCGCCATCTTCCAGCTTTTCAACGTAGACCTCCACTTGATCGCCAACTTTTAACTCTGCATCGGCAGGAAACTCAATACGTGGGACAATGCCCGCAGACTTTAAGCCAACATCGACCAGCACATTATCATCATCGAAGCCAACAATCACGCCCTTGACAATTTCACCCGGTTGCACAGAAGAAAGCGTCTGCTCAATCGCTTTGACAAAATCATCGTCGCTTTCCAGCGGCACCGGCAGGTTTCCTTCTTCCTGCTGCTCTAAGAACTCCTCCAGAGAAAAGGCTTTGTACGAAGGAATGGTCGGCTGAGCGGTTTCAACGGTGTTCTGCTCTTCGGTCTGCGTTTGTGAAACAACAGCTTCCTTTTCACTCATCAATTTCTCCACGTGTTCCACGTTGTTTTTGTTCAACATACTCTTGTTTCAGGACAAAAAGAATTCAAATTTACGGAAAAACTGGCACAAAAAGGATATGCGCACAGCCTGTGACGATTTTTGTCGTTGAACATTGCAGAAAAAAGGATGAATAACCGGAGAGGATCATAATGCGAGCATTTGTGATTCGGATTTTTGCCAACGCTTTTGGTTTCTGGCTGGCAGCGAAGTTGATCGATGGTTTTACCATTGATCTGGATTTTGGCAGTGTTCTGCTCATTGCGCTGGTCTTCGGCGTCATAAACGCATTGATCAAACCAATTGTTCAGTTGCTCTCGCTGCCGCTGCTGATTTTGACCGTTGGATTATTCTCGCTGGTGATTAACGCATTGATGCTGCTGCTCACCGATGCGCTGCTGGATTCCCTCCATATTGCGACATTCTGGGACGCGCTGCTTGCCGGACTGGTGATTAGTATCACTGGCGGGATCATCAACGGCTTGCTGGGCGACTGAGCTACGCCGATGGACTGGGTAGCTGAGAACCGGTACACTTACCAGCCACGCTTGCTGAGCGACGGAACTACGCCGATGGCTGGAGTTTGAGGAATCGTCGCTTGCCGACTTTAATTACAACGGGATGCGCTACCGTGATGGTAGCGTGGATGTCCACGATCTTTTCGCCATCGACGGATACCGCTCGCTGCTGGATCAATCGGCGAGCTTCACTCTTTGAAGCAGCTAATTGGTGCTGCGTCAGCAGTTCTACCAACCCTACTGTCGTTCCCGGCGCTACCGTTACCGTCGGAATGTCGTCCGGTATAGCTTTTTTGACAAACACCCGCTCAAAATGCGCTGCTGCCGCTTCGGCTGCTTCTTCGCCGTAGTAGCGGCGTACCAATGCCTTTGCAACCTGAAACTTCGCATCGCGCGGATTGATTCGCTGCTCTTTGAGTTGCTTCTCCAGATGCGCCACCTGCTCGGCAGGAGCAAAAACCGCCAGGCGGTAGTATTTGAGAATCAGCTCATCGGGAATGGACATTACTTTGCCAAACATCTCCTCCGGCGGATCGGTAAGGGCAATGTAATTGCCCAGCGACTTGGACATTTTTTCCCGTCCGTCCAGTCCTTCCAGCAACGGCATTGTCAGGATAACCTGCGGCTCCTGTCCGTATTTTTCCTGAATCGTACGTCCAACCAGCAAATTGAACCGCTGATCCGTTCCGCCCAGCTCCACATCTGCCCGGATGGCAACCGAGTCCATCGCCTGGGCTAACGGGTAGAGGAATTCGTGCAGTCCGATGGGAATCCCCGCTTTGTACCGTTTGGCAAAATCTTCCCGCTCCAGCATCTGGGCAACGGTGTAGTGAGCGGTCAGCCGGATCACTTCGTCGAAAGTCATTTTGCCAAGCCATTCCGAGTTATACACAATGTGAAGGCGGTCGGATCGCAGAATGATCGATGCCTGCTCGTAATACGTTTGTCCTCGCTTCCGTGCTTCTTCCAGCGACAGCGGCGGGCGCGTCTTCGACCGCCCGGAGGGATCGCCGATCATCGCGGTGAAATCGCCGATGATAAGAATCGCCTGATGCCCCAGATCCTGAAATTGCCGGAGCTTGGTCAAGACCACGGAATGACCAACGTGCAAATCAGGTGAAGTGGGATCACACCCCAGTTTAACATTGAGCGGAATCCCTTTTTCGTAGGACCGTTCCAGCTTCTGCACCAGCTCTTCTTCGGGGAGAATCTCTTCGGCATTTTCCCGAATAATGTCCATCTGCTCCGCCACCGGCGGAAACGTTCGTCGCTCACTCATCGACTTCCGTCATTTGTGAAACTCCTGCTCCCATTATCGCTGTCGCAGCGTTCGCCGCAATTCCCGCTGCACATCTCGCTCTTTGATTGCTTCCCGCTTTTCATATTTCCGCTTGCCGCGGACTAACGCCAGTTCGATTTTGACATACGGACCGGAGAAGTACACACTGAGCGGGATCAGGGTAAACCCTCGCTCCTTGACCTGCTGCTCCAATTTGCGCAACTCCCGCCGGTGCAGCAGCAATTTCCGATCGCGCCGCGGCGGGTGATTGCTGATGTTGCCCTGTGAATAGGGACCGATGTACATTCCAATCAGCCACAATTCCCCATCTTTGAACATTGCGAAGCTGTCCTGCAGGCTGACTTTGCCCTCCCGAAGCGCCTTGACTTCGGTTCCCTGCAGGACAATGCCAGCTTCGTATGTCTCGATAATGTTGTAATCGTGCCGCGCCCGACGGTTCTGCGCTATGATCTTTCTGGGTCGATTCGGTTTTCTACTCACGACTTTTCACCCTTTCCTTCATTCCGTTCGGCTGAAGACGCATAAGCGAGCGAAATCTGAAAGTCTGAACACCAAGCGGAATTCTTGCTCATCTATCCTCGCCATCCTTCATCTGGTATCGGAGTTGTCTGCGGATTCCAAATGATCATCGCACGCCAATGCCGTCGGGAGAACCTTGGATAATTCCAGAATTTTTCGTAACTTTAACCGAAAGAAATTGCGGTGATCTGCGGGAAAGGCTGCTGACGCGATAAGAACTTTTTAGAACTGACAGATGGGGAGCAAATGCAGTGCCGGAATCCCGGTATGGACACAGGTGGCATCCGGGGAGCAGGGTGGAACAGTCAGCGCAACAGAGATCAACAGAACTGGTACACGGTTCCCCGGAACAGTGCTCAGGTATACGCAGGACAAAAAATCGACACCCCGGCACCAGTTTCTGGGTCAACCGTCTTCTGGCAGGCAGCGCAGGGACAGGGTACTAATCGACAGGTTACCGATAAAACTTTGCAGGTAGTGCTGTAAGACAATCAGGGGGAAAGCAATGAAGCGTCTGGAAGAGCTACCGGCATTCTACTCAGTTGTCTTCGATGGACTTCACGCCCAACTGCTGCCGTCCGTGACGCAAATTTTCCAATTAGAGCTTGCGTGGCTGGAAACACAGGTGCTGGATTCGTACCAGCTCAAAGAGCGATCGGCATTTTTCCAGACCATCGACGAGATTCCAACGAAACACTATCTGCTTTTTGAGAAAAACAAAATCTCCACAGGTTACGCGGTTCACGATTTATATCCATCGCGAGCACGCCTACACCCCCAGATTGTCAAAGGAATTTTGAACGCAGTGCAGGTCGCCCGCGGCGATGTTGTGCTGGACCCATTGTGCGGCAGCGGGACGACCAATCTGGAAGCGATTTTCTTAGGCGCTGACTCCATAGCAGTGGATCTGAACCCCATTAACCGATTGATGACGCGGGTGAAGTACGAAGTGCTCAAACTGCCGCTGGAAACCTTAGAGCAAATTCCTGATCGCGCGCAGGAATTGTTCGACACCGTCAGCGATCCTGCCAAACTGGAAAGCATTCGGGCAATGGAAAACTCGGAAGAAGGAACGATCCACTATCTTGCCCTCTTAGCTTTCCTTCACGCCCTGCGGTGGGCAAGCAATCGGCAATCGCGCAGCGCATCGCGCCCGCCGAAGGTCTCTCCTGCCCTGTTTCGCCGCGCCCTCCATCATTACTACCGCATCATTCATACTTTCGTGACCAATCCAGAATTCCATCCCTACGAACTGGGATCGCTACGGGTGCTTCCGAACGTCGATGCTCGCACCCTTGAAGGAATTGAAGATGCGTCAGTGGATGTGGTCCTGACCTCTCCACCGTATTCCTTAGCCAGCGATTACGTCCGCAGTGATTACCCCCAGTTGCAGTTTCTGGGCATTGATGTTCACGAACTGCGGGAAAAATTGATTGGACTTACTCCCAAAAATGTCAGGGAACGCGTGGAACGGTACTTTACCGATATGGAACAGGTATTTGGCGCTATCGCCCGGGTGCTGAAACCGCACAAATGGTTCGTCCTGGTCATTGGTAAGCCAACATTACGAGAGGCGCCGGCAGACTTTCTCGATCGCATTCAGCAGATGGTGGAGCAGCAGGGGTTCCGGCTGTATCGGGATATTCCGAAGCCGATTAAAGGAACCCGCGATGAATGGCACGAAGAACACATCCTCTTTTACCGTAAAGAAGGGAGTCGGAGCCAGACCGGAGTGACAGAATGAGCGCCGAAGTTCGGCGGCTGGCACTGCGCTTGCAGCAGGTGCTGGCAGCCATCATTGTCTTCGTTCTCATTGGAACGAACACTGCCACCTTCGCTGCGGATACCCTGCGTCTCTTCCTGTGTGGCTCTCCCCCTTTTGTACTGGACAAGCAGCGTGGTATTTCGTATGAGCTGTGGAGAGCGTTGCAGCCTTTTATTACGACCCCAACCATCACCGTTGGATCTGGCTCCGTTCCCGAAGCGTTGTCACTGCTCCAGCAGCAACAGGTGGATATTGCCATTGGTTCAATCAGCATCACGGCTGAACGGGAACAGCTCTTCGATTTCAGCCACGCTTTTATGGAAAGTACACTGGCAATCGCGGTGCCGCCCAGCCACTTTTCCCTTGTTGAGTTTCTGCGATCTTTGCTGCAACCCGTCATCTTCTATGCTCTGGGCAGCTTCTTTTTGATGCTCACCGCCGTTGGCTTTTTGTTCTGGCTGGTAGAACGCAGGCAGAATCCGGATATTCCTGAGCGTTTTCTGCCAGGACTGGGACAGGGCATCTGGCTTGCCATCGCCACCTTTACCACGGTTGGGTATGGGGATATTGCTCCCCGCTCGGTGGTGGGAAAGTTTCTGGCAGGAACGTGGATGATCGTTTCCCTAATGATTGCTTCTTCGGTCGTCGCCGGCTTAGCTTCGGCAATGACGTATGTGCAATTCCAGCAAACGCCTATTACCCGGGCAGAAGACCTTCGAGGCAGAAAAGTCGGAAGTATCAAGGGAACTTCTGGCAGCGAATTTGCTCAGCGGTACGATGCACGACTGGTCACGGCTGGTTCTCTGGAAACCCTGCTGACGCAGCTTGCACGTGGCGACATTGAGGCTGTGGTGTATGACTATCCCGTGCTCCAGTACGCACTGAAACAGCATCCGGAATGGTCGCTGGAATTGATCAAATTACCCGTTATCACCGAGCGATATGCCTGTGCCCTCCAGCAGCAATCACCATACCGTGAAATGATCAATCAGGCTATTTTGCACGCAATGGAGCAAGGCACCATTGCCGCTGTTCTGAACCGGTGGGGACTATAAAGAACCGGACAATTTCCACGGATGTTCCTTTGCAAAGACCGGTGCTCGTTCCTGGTGTTTGTGCACAAAAGCAGCAGCGGCAATCATTGCTGCCATTTCGCACGTCTCAGGATCGGGCTTTCCATTCCACTGTTCTTCGACAAAATGGGTGGAGTAACGACCCTGCTGGAAAGGAGTCGAGCGCATCACGAACTGGCAGAACGGAATGGTCGTGTTGAAACCTGCCAGGTGATACCGTGCCAATGCTTCCTGCATTCGGTGAATAGCTTCCGAGCGATCCGCTCCCCAGACGATTAACTTGGCAACCATTGAATCGAAATGTACACTGGCTTCATAACCCACAAAGAGTGCTGAGTCCACGCGAATATGGTCGCCTTCCGGTTCCTGCAAGAAGCGAACGATCCCGGATTCCGGGAAAAAATTATTGTAAACATCCTCAGCGCAAATGCGGCATTCAATCGCGTGCCCTTTCCACTGAATCTGATCCTGCGAAAGGGGTAACGGTTCGCCTCCAGCAATTTGAATCTGGAGTTCGACCAGATCCAATCCGGTCAGCATTTCCGTCACCGGGTGCTCTACCTGGAGGCGGGTGTTAACTTCCATAAAGTAAAACTGTCCTTGCTCATCCATCAGGAACTCGACGGTGCCAGCATTTTGATACCCCGCTGCTTTTGCCAGCCGCGCCGCCGCCTGACCAATCGCTTCCCGTAGCTCCGGAGTAACCGCCGCCGAGGGCGATTCTTCCACCACCTTCTGATGCCGCCGCTGGATGGAACATTCCCGTTCCGGGAAGTACAGCACATTGCCCTGCGTATCTGCTATGATCTGGATTTCGATGTGTCGTGGACGTTCCAGAAATTTTTCGATGAACACGCGACGATCACCAAAGGCAGAAAACGCTTCGCTCTGGGCAGCAGTAAATGCCGACGGCAACTCTTTTTCAGAATAAACAACGCGCATCCCTTTCCCGCCACCTCCTGCCGCTGCTTTGAGCAGCACTGGATAGCCTATTTCCTGCGCAACTGCCAGCGCCTGTTCGACCGACGTTAACGCTTCGGTTGTGCCCGGTAACAGCGGGATGTTATGCTGCTGTGCCAGTTGCCGGGCTGCGGTTTTATCACCTAACAACCGGATCGTTTCCGGTTTCGGACCAATGAAAATCCGTCCGCTATCAATGACCGCCTGCGCAAATGCGGGATTCTCTGCTAAGAAGCCATATCCCGGATGAATTGCTTCAGCCCCGCTTTGTTCGGCAGCCTCCAGAATCTTGTCAATCACCAGATAGCTTTCCAGCGGCGTGTATCCACCAATGCCAATAGCCTCATCCGCTTCGCGCACGTGGAGCGACAGACGATCGGCATCCGAGTAGATAGCAACAGAGCGGATACCCAGCCGCTTACAGGTTCGAATGATCCGCCGGGCAATTTCACCCCGATTCGCAATCAAAACCGATTGAATCATTGTTGCACCGTACCCCGTTCGTTTGTTTTCCACATCCTGCGAAAATAACATTCCTCCTGCAAAGAGGCGTCACGGGAGCTCCACAGCGTCCCCTCGTGTTGGTATGAACAAACTGCCGGTGCCACTATGAGGTGGGGAGCAAATAATGCTGAAACTGCGCTGCCTGCGTCGCCGGTAATCGAACGACCAGACGAATGCCCTGCTCTTCATCCGACCGCTGAAGAATCGAGCCCGTTTCATAGAGTCGCCCTATGACGGCAGCTTCTGAATAGGGCACGTGCAGGTTGAGCACAATCTGGTGACGTGTTGCCATCTCATCCATCTTTTCCAGCAAACCGGTAATGTTAATGCCTCGGGTAGCCGAGACCGCAACTGCCGGCGCATAGTGCTGGAGCGCATAGGGAAGCACCTGGCGATCTTCCAGTACATCCAGCTTGTTGAATACGGTCAAAATGGGCTTTTGATCGGCGCCCAACTGCCGCAGTGTGTCCAGTACCACCTGAATGTGCTCTTCATAAGCAGGATGAGAAATATCAACGACGTGCAGCAAAATGTCCGATTCCACGATTTCCGCTAAGGTCGAATGGAAGGAAGCAATGAGGGAAGGCGGTAGTTTACGAATAAACCCCACGGTATCGGACAACAGTGCCGGCTTTCCGCTGGGCAGCACAATCTTCCGGGTAATGGTATCTAAGGTTGCAAACAACTTGTCTGCTGCATAGACTCCGGCATTTGCCAGGACATTGGCAAGCGTTGACTTGCCAGCATTTGTATACCCGACCAGAGAAAATCGCAGAAACTGCTGTCGCCTTTTCCGCTGCTGCTGCCGCTGCTGGCTGATTTGCTGAAGCTTCCGCTTGAGCGTGGCGATCCGAGAACGGAACAATCGGCGGTCCATCTCAATTTGTTTTTCCCCCGGTCCCTTGGTGCCAATACCTCCATACTGCTTGGAAAGGTGCGTCCACATCCGTGTCAATCGGGGAAGGAGATACTCCAGTTGTGCTAATTCCACCTGGGTACGCGCCTCGCGCGTCCGGGCGTGCTGAGCAAAAATTTGCAGAATCAATTGCGTTCGGTCAATGACCTTGGCTTCCCATTGCTGCTCCAGGTTCCGCGCCTGCGATGGAGAAAGATCGTCATCAAAAATGACCAGATGAACCTGGTGATCCTGAAGCCACTGCCGCAGTTCTTCGACCTTTCCCTTGCCGATAAATGTGGCAGGATCGGGATGGGTCCGGGTTTGAATGATGGTGCGAACAACGGTAGCGCCGGCTGTTTCAGCCAGAAGGGCTAACTCTTGCAGATGCTCCTCAACATCCCGGCGTTGTTGCTTCGCCGTCACAACGCCAACTAATACCGCAGGTTCTGGTGTTGCGTTCAACGCTCTGTGTCAACCCCTTTTCGTTCTACTGCTCCCTTTGCGAAATCAATACGAATAACCCCAGCAAATCGTGCGGATATCCACATCGAGATTGCAGCGTTCATTTGCTCACAATGACAATCTCCGTCCGCCGGTTCAGCCGTCTGCCAAATTCCGTTTCATTGCTGGCAATCGGCTGCGATTCCCCATATCCATACACCAAAATCCGCCTGGGGTCAACACCTCTGGCAACCAGATAATTTTTCACCGCCTGTGCCCGCCGTACAGAGAGTCGGTAGTTGAATTGCGCTCTCCCAATAGCATCGGTATGGCCCTCAACCCGGATTTTTACATTCGGATGTCGCTGCATAAACAATGCGATGCGATCCAGCTCCGGAACCGTGTCCGGCAAAGCGGCACTGCCCGTTTCAAACAGCAAATTCTCGATGATAAGCCGCCGCCCAATTTCGATGATAGAAATTTTCTTCTTGACCAGTCGTCTGGTGCGGCGATCGTAAATGCCAATCTCAATGGAATCTGGCGGAATTTCTTTGTCCGTTCGGTAATAGATTGCAAAGAGCGTAGTCAGTTGCTGCGAAAACCGGTTCAGAATATCATAAAACGGCTGCTCAATGTCGAACACTGCTCCCCGGGTTTCTCTGGCAATCTGCCAGTATTCCTTCAACTTCGGCTGCGTAATGCAGAAGACCCGAATACGCTTACGCTTGAGCAGCTCGATAATGCTCTGCGTGGTGAACTGGGTTGTACCAGCCCCATATTCCCCTTTCTGGTGGTACGGTGCATCCGTGATCAGGACAATGACCCGCTCCGCACTATCCCGCAGGGGAAGATGGATAGCGGCTGCCATTGCCTCCAGCGCGTTTTCTTTCTCATCCAACCCTCCTGCCGCTGTCAGATTCTGGAGATAGCCGAGAAATTCCTGAACGTTCCGGGTAAAAGGATAGGTTTTTTCGACCACATCGGTAAACAGCACCAGTGACAATCGATAGTCGATGCCGCGTCGTTGCAATACTTCCGTAAAGCGTTGCAAATGCTTGCGAATCCCCTCAATGTAGCCTCCCATTGTGCCGGTAACATCGAGAACAAAAACGAAGTCTACCGGCTTTTTTTGATTGATGCGGACGCGTTCAACCCGCAGAATCAACTTTTCAACGCCGTTTTCAAAAATTCGCACATCGGTTGCTCGAAGGGTATCAACCGGCTGCCCTTTTGGGTCCAGTGCTTCCACAATAACCCCGATGATGGGGAAGTGGCGAATATCCACATCCCGAATGGTGATGGTCAATGGGCGTTTTTCTGCTTTGATCTTTGCCCGCTTTAACACCGTTTCCGGGGTTACTGGCTTCGACGGCGAGCGCACTGTATCCTGTCCGTAGAGCTGAAACATCGTCGCACCATAGAGCCAGGCGGAAATGGTAGCAATCCAGAAAAGCAGTTTCATTTGAAGCGTTGTCCTTTGTGAGACGGTGCAAACCGTGCGAAATGGAGATAGTAGTTTACGCGGGTAAAATGCGTGCCCTGAAGCTTGTCCTTTTTCGAGAACCACAGGGTGAAATCTGCCTGTGCCGTTGCATAAAGGTGGCGCGGAACGAACCATTGGGTATCCTGGATCAGGAAACCATACTCGTGAATCGTCGCTTCTAAGATTGCCGATCGCCCCTTAGTTGGGACAGCCGCTTGCTGCTTGACAACCGAAGCAAAGGTACACTTTGCAATGGGGATCGAGAGGGAGTCTTTACGATAACGCGCCGTAAAAACGGTTCGATACTTGCGTGCTGGTGGCGGATATGCATTTTCTGGCAGATACTCAATCAGCCGTTCGGTTGTCCAGCTCCGATAGGAGCGCCAGCAGCCGTAGGCACCGGCCCGCCACAGGCGGGGTAAAAACATACCGCCGGGACTGGTCATCCGACGTGAGGTATCATTGTAACGGTACGCCGTAATCCACCCCTGATCGTTCATCTCAAAATGGATGACAACCTGTTCCCACGGCGAGCTGGTATCAATGACTAGTGACCGCGCCCTGCCTTCGTACCACCGCTGCTTGTAGACACTATCGATCCACTGTCGGAAATGAAAGTAGCCCTGCTGATCAACCGAATCACAGACAACAATCAATCGGAGAAACCACCGCTGCTGCAACGGAGGAGTTTCATAGGTAAGCACGCTATCGCTACCAACCACATAGTACACCAGCGAATCGCCGGGGCGGAGTTGGTATCGAAAACAGATGCTGTCCTGCACCCTGGGTGGTTCTTCCTGCGCCCAACCGAACACTAACATAACAAACCACAAACCGATCCATCCTCTATGCATCGTAGAACTGTTTCATTGCTTGCACAACCGCCCGCTGCGCTGCTAAGGGCAGCCCCGGATAAATAGGCAAAGCCAACACCTGCTGCGCTGCGGTTTCTGCCACTGGAAATGGATCAGCAATAGACGGATACCCGGCAAAACATTGCTGTTGGTGAAAAGGCACAGGGTAGTACACCTGCGTTTCGATGCCCTGCTGTGCAAGGAATTGTCGCAACGCATCTCGACGGTGGGCAAGTACCACAAACTGGTGATAGATGTGAGGAAATGCTATCTGGCTGTCCGCATAGCGAACGTTCAACAGCCGGATAGGATGGTGCGGCTGTCCCAACAATCCCATCTGCTCCAGCAAATGGCGATACGTATGGGCAAGCTGCTGCCGCTGCTGATTCCATTGATCTACCATCGGTAACTTCACATTTAAGATGGCTGCCTGCATCGCATCCATCCGGAAGTTTCCTCCGATCACGGTGCTGTTGTACCGATGTTGCTGTCCCTGGTTGCGGATGATACGAAGCCGCGCTGCCAGCGCTGGATCATTCGTCACAATCAGTCCTGCTTCTCCCGCTGCCCCCAGGTTCTTTGTGGGATAAAAAGAAAAGCACCCGACGGTGCCCAGCGTCCCCGCTTTCCTGCCTGATCGGTGCTCTGCCCCAAATGCCTGTGCCGCATCCTCAATGACCCATAGATCGTGTTCACGAGCAAGTTGCAATACCGCATCCATATCTGCCATTTGCCCATAGAGGTGGACCGGAATGATCGCTCGCGTTCTGTTCGTCACCTTTGCGGCTGCCTGTTGAACGTCGATGGTCAACGTATCAGGTTCCACATCAACAAAAACTGGCGTCGCCCCCGCACGTACCACAACCATTGCGGTTGCAACGAATGAGAAATCCGGGACCAGCACTTCGTCGCCGGGACCAATACCCAGTCCCATCAACGCCATCAATAGCGCATCTGTTCCGCTGGATACTGCAATAGCATCGGCAACCCCCAGATATTGAGCAGCCCGGTTTTCAAATGCTTCGACTTCTGGACCCAGGATATACTGTCCCGATCGAAGGATGTGCAAAACACGATGTTCAAGCTGTTCCGCAAGCTGCTGATACTGCGTTCGTAAATCCAAAAAGGGAATTTGCATCACCCTTCCGCCCCACTCTACAAAAGCCATTACAACGAGCAATGAAATGGGAAATTTCAGCACCACCTACATCCTTGAATATGTTGACCACCAGTAGCGCGAGGGAGGGGAACCTGTCTGTCTTTCGATAGTCTCCAGCGCTTTAGAGTCCCCTCTATTCCCCTGAATACCTGCTGCTTTTGTCGTCAATCTCGACCTTTTGCTCAAAAATGACAGAAATTTCATTTTCCACCTGTTGCTTAAAAGATGAAAAAGTCTTAAATTTGCAATGTGCTTAACGGCACAGCACGTGTGGTTATGAGTAGTGTCAAACAAACAGGGATCAGAGCAATGCGTCAGGTTTTGCAACGATCAGCAGTTGTTTTCGGGATACTGGTAACAGCCAGCGCTCTGTTGATAATGGGATTTTCAAATGCTGGGGACAAAGACAAGTACGCGATGACCAAGGAAGAGATGGCAAAGGCATCAAAAATTTTCTTTAACACCTGTGCAGGTTGTCACGGCACCACGCGGAAAGGGGCGACAGGACCGAATCTGTTACCGGAACGGATCGCAACGATTCCGGATAGCCAGTTGTTCAACACCATTATGTACGGGAAGCCGGGTGGTATGCCGGACTGGGGGCGACAGGGCGTGCTCAGCAAAGACGAGATCAATTTGATGATCAAATTCCTCCACAACGAACCGCCAGCGCCCCCGGAAATGGGGATGGAGCAGATGTACGAAACCTGGAAGGTGTATGTTGAGCCGAAGGATCGTCCCAAAAAGCCGGAACATAACCGGAACTGGAAAAACTTTATGGGTGTCATTCTCCGGGATCTTGGCAAAGTTGCCATCATCGATGGCGATACCAAAGAGCTGGTCAGCATTGTCAACACGGGTTTTGCCGTCCACATCCTCCGCTCCTCTGCTACCGGACGCTACTTCTACTCTATCGGGCGCGATGGAAAAGTCACGATGATCGACCTGTGGATGAAGAAACCGGACAAGGTTGCGGAAATCAAAGTTGCGTACGATGCCCGCTCGGTGGAATCCAGCAAATACAAAGGACCGGAAGGAGACTTTCTGGACAAGTATGTGGTGGTCGGCGGTTATTGGCCCCCCCACCTGGTGATCCTGGACGGGCAAACCTTAGAACCGCTGAAGATCATCTCGACCAGCAGCTACACGTACGACGACAACGAATTTATGCGGGAAACTCGCGTCGCTTCGATTGTCGCCTCACACTTTGAACCGTCCTGGATTGTGAACCTGAAGGAAGCCGGCATTATCTGGATTGTGAACTACAAAAACCTGGACAAAGGACGCGTTGACATTACAGCGTTAGATGCTGAAAAATTCCTGCACGATGGCGGCTGGGATCTGACGAAACGGTACTTCTTAGTCGCCGCCAATGCAATGAATCGAGTGGTTGCCATTGATGCAAAAGAGAAGAAGGTGACGGCGATCATTCCTACCGGGAACCGTCCGCATCCGGGGCGAGGAGCAACATTCCATCATCCGAAGTACGGGAATTTGTGGC
>JALWUI010000145.1:38310-50840 GCA_027082775.1 Candidatus Kapaibacterium sp. | reverse complement strand
ACTGGCGACAGATCCGCTTTCGACTGGAAGTGATCGATCCCTCACGGGATGGCAAAGCGGTCTATGGGGTGGTGGACTGGCGGGGCAATGTGCGGCTGGATAGTGTGGTGTACGATGCACCGGATGTGGCACTGAGTGACACGCTCCTCCAGTTTGGCTCGGTGCGGGTGGGGACAAAGCAGCAGCAGGTGCTTCGGGTGGTGAACCGATCGGATTCTGTAGTGGTGATCGATACGGTGTGGTTGCATTGGGCAGAAGCATACCGGATCATTGCAGTAACACCGCCGCTGCCAGCTTTGCTTGCGTCGGGTGATACCCTCCAGGTGGTGATCGAGTATGAGCCGAAGCGGGAGCGAGCAGATGAAACGGATTGGGAACGGGATACAGTGGCAATTGTATCGGCGTGTGCTCGCTGGCAGGTTGTCCTGGAGGGGCAGGGCGTACAGCCGCACATCGCCGTTGGCGACTGGAATGCCCGGCAGGTGGCAGCCGGTGAGCAGCGGTGTAACAGCGAAAATCTCTACGACTTTGCGCAGACGATCCGGATCGAGAATCGGGGCAGTGCGCCATTGCGGATTGATACGATCCGGGGCGTTGAGCCACCGTTTTTCATCGCCGCCGATGCGGATACGTTTCCGCTGGTGCTTGCACCGGGAGAGGTGGTGTACTGGAAGGGCGCGTGTTTTGCACCGCAGGTGGCGGGGCAGTATGAGATCCAGGTGGAATTTGTGAGCGATGCGCCGCCGGGGGATGACAACATTTCTGTGTGGAAGGGGGAAGGAATAGCGGCAGCGCCGTACATCACGGGGTATGACTGGGGGTGGCAGCGGATGCGGACGGTGCACAGCGGGCAGGTGGTGATAGGCAATGGCGGGAGCAATGCGGTGCGGATCGATACGGTGGTGCTGGAAGGGCAGGTTGAACACTTCCAGATCACCGGGTATGAGTTTGCCGGAAGCGAAGTGGCAACACCGAAAGGGATAGTGCTGAATCCGCAGCAGGAGGTGGTGGTTCGGGTAGAATATGAGCCGCAGGTGGAGACCGGAGCCGGTGACACGCTGCGGGCAGTGATTCGGGCAGTGTTTGCGGATGCGGAGTCGGTGGCAGGAGAACTTCGAGGGCAGGCGTATGTGCCGAAGATCGGAGCGGAAGGATACCGGTTCGAGTGTGTGGAGTTGGGGCAGGAGTCAGCGGAGCGAGGAGAGATAAGGATCTGGAATGCGGGAGCGGTGTGGCAATTGCAGATCTGGTCGGTGGAGTTTGACGATGGAGTGATGAGTGATCCGCAGGCGTTTTGGGCAGAGAACTGGGTGCAGTTTCCGGTGACGCTGGAGATAGGAGATACGCTTCGGCTTGGGGTGCGGTTTCGGGCACGGACGTATCCAGAAGACAGCGTGCGGATACGGATCCTCAGTGATGCAGCAGCGGGACCGGAGGAGGCGCCACGGGTGGAAAGCGGGGTGATGGTGCGAGGGTGTGCAGAGGTAGTGGGGCTGGAAGCGGAAGGGACAGTGATCGGACCGGTATTGGGATGTGATGGCGGAGAAGGGGCGATTGTGGTGCGGAATGCGGGAAGCGTGGCGGTGGAGGTAGCGGATGTGCGGCTGGCAGGTGGGGATGTGAATGAGTTTGCGATCACCGGACCGAAAGCGTTTACGCTCGGTGCCGGTGAGGAGCAACAGGTCGGGGTGCGGTTGTTGCCGGGCGAGGCGGGCACCTATCAGGTGATGGTGATAGTGGAAAGCAGTGTGGGAGTGGAGCAGGTGGAAGTGCGAGGGAGGCGGGAGCAGGTAGGGATCGGGGTATGGGTGGAAGCAGTGGATGAGGAGAAGCTGCCGGGCGAGGAGGCGATGGTGCGGGTGGTGTATACGGATAGCAGCGGGGAAGCGAAGGTGGAGGCATTGCAGATTGAGCTGGAATGGGACGGGCGAGTGCTGGGGTATCGCAGGCTGGAGGCGGTGGAAGGCGAGTGGCAGGTGATAGACGAAGGGATGGGGACGGTGCGGCTTGCGGGGCAGCGGTCGGGAGGATTTGGCGATGGCGAAGTGGTGCGGCTGTGGTATGGGGTGTATGGTGGAACGGATCGGGAAGCGGTCGAGGTAAAGGTGAGGGATGTAGACGTTGGGGATCGGGCGGTGTGTGTGGAAGCGGAGACGGGAATGGACACGGTGCGCCTGGGGGAGTACTGTTTGCGGGAAGTGCGGGAGATTCGGCTGGGGCAGGAGTACGGATTGGAGGCGACGCAGGAAGGGGAGGAGGTGGTGATACGGTATGGGATTGGGCTCAGTGGAGCGGTAGAGGTGGTGCTGTACGACGGGTATGGGCGGAAGGAGGTGGTGATAGCGAGAGGAGAGATGGAAGCAGGATGGAAGGAAGTGCGGCTTGGGACGGAGGGGTTGAGCAGCGGGTTACATTTTGTGCGTTTACGGAGCGGGCGGTATGAGAAGGTCGTACCGGTGTGGGTGGTGAAGTAGGGAGGATTTCCGGGCGATGCGCAGGATACAGATGTAACCAGAGATTCCGGGATGAAAACAGATACTCCTCGGATGTGCCAGCATTCCAGAGGAACTGGGCGGGAGGTAGCAAAGCCGTCAGCAGGTGGGTGCTTCGAGAAATCAGTTTTTCTTTATCCTGACCCTGCTTCGTAGAAACGAAAAATTTTTGAGCCGCTCCTGGCGAGGGTCTTCCTGCCTGGCTGTGAATGATTCCGGTCGCGGTGGACAAATGGGAAGTTTTTGAACAGCACTTCCATTGATAGGGGCGGTGGCGGGTTGCAAGAGCGATTAAGAGCAGCAGAATTTTAGCATTTGCTAAAATATTAAAACTGGTCGAGCGTTTTCCTGCAACAGTGTTGCAGAGGGTAAGCTTCAATGAAAGGAAAGCAGTGATGACGAAACCGGTTTGTATCCGGTCGCAGGCAGATGAGGCGCAGATTCTGCGGTGTCGGCAATTTCTTGCGGAACGGAAGGAGGAGCTGGAACGCCTTGCGCGAAATTTTGCACTGTTGGGGGCAGCGCCGCGATTGCAGATGGTAACGGTGTTGCTCCGTGAAGGAGAGCTGTGCCCGTGTGATCTGGCAGATATTCTCCGGCTCAGCGTGTCAGCCGTTTCCCAGCATTTGCGGAAGCTGCGGGATGCCGGTGTCGTCCAGACGCGCCGGGAGGGACAAACCATCTTTTACACAGTGACCCCGACAGCACGAATGTGGCTTGAATCGCTTTTCGATTCATCAATGTTGGTCAAAGAAAGGGTCCAGCAATGAAGCAGGCAAAGGTTCTCTTCACCGGCGTATTTGCCGCATTTGCCGCTTCCATCTGCTGCATCACCCCGTTTTTAGCATTTGTTGCCGGCGTCAGCGGTGTTGCCAGCTCTGTCAGTTGGCTTGAACCGTTGCGTCCATACTTAGCGGTTGTAACGATCGGAGCCTTGGGACTGGCGTGGTATCAGCATTTGCGGAGTCAGCGGATTACCTGTGAGTGCGAAGAGGATCAAAAACCATCCTGGTTCCGATCGCGGGGATTTCTCGTCGCCATCACGGTGTTTGCCACTGCTATGCTGCTCTTTCCTTCCTACGTGGAATATCTCTATCCGCAGGCAGCGCCAGCGCAGGTTGCTGGGGCAGTGCAGGAAGTGATGGTGCAGGTGGAAGGAATGACCTGTGCAGGGTGTGAAGAGCACATCGAATATGAGCTTAGCAGAATGCCGGGGATTGCGATGGTGAAAGCCGATGCAGATGCAGGGACGGTCAAAGTGGCATTCGCACCACAGCAGGTAACAGTGGAGCAAATCGAGGCAGCAATTGAACAGACGGGGTATCATCCGGTTGCACATCAATTACTGACAGGAGGGCAGCAGCAATGAACGTCCGGGAAGTCTATCTGCGCATTTCGGGGATGACCTGTCCGGGATGTGCTCGTACGGTCGAGCGTGTCGTGCACCAACTACCGGGCGTGGAAGCAGTAAAAGTTGCTTATCCTGAAGGGACAGCGGTTGTGCGCTACGATCCATCGCAGCTTTCCGTTCAGGCAATTATTGAGCAGATCAACAGCACAAAGCAGTATCGGGCAGTGGCTGATGAAGGGCGAGCTACTGGCAATTCGAACGGAAAAGAGCGACATTTCGATTTGATCATCATCGGCGGAGGTTCTGCAGCCTTTGCTGCTGCTATCGAAGCCCATCGGCAGGGATTGCGAACACTGGTGGTAAATGCCGGATTGCCAATGGGTGGAACCTGTGTGAATGTCGGTTGTATTCCTTCCAAATTTCTTGTGGAGGCGGCGCATCAGATGGCAGCCTGCCGGAAGCGGCGGTATGCTGGTATTACCGTTGATCCTCTCGATCTGGATTATGCTGCGTTGCAGCAGCAGTTGCAGCAGACAGTTCGGCAGCTTCGGAAGGCGAAATACGCGGATATTCTGGAAACGCTGGCAACCGTGACGTGGGTTGAGGGATGGGCAACCTTCGTTGATCCACACACCATTCGGGTAGGTGAAACGCTCTATACGGCTGATGCCTTCCTCATTGCTACGGGCTCAGAGCCGGCAGTGCCGCCGATCCCCGGCATTGAAGCAGTCCCATATCTTACCAATGAGACCCTGTTCGAGGTGACCGAACTTCCCTCGGTGCTGGCAATCATCGGTGGCGGTGCGGTGGGCGTTGAGCTTGCTCAGGCGTTTGCCCGCTTTGGATCGCAGGTGGTGTTGATCGAAATGCAACCGTCGTTGTTACCGCCAGAGTCGCCGGATATTGGTCGCATTATTCAGCAGCAACTGGAAGCCGAAGGGGTGCAGATTTACACAGCCGCGCGAGTAGAAAGCGTATCCGCTCAGGGCGATGGCACCATTGTAGTAACAGTACGTCGTGGTGGCGAGCGGATCTCTGTTACGGCAACCCATCTTTTGATTGCGACAGGGCGACGGGGGCGGACGCAGCGGCTGGGATTGGAGCAAATTGGTGTGGAGACTGATGCGCAGGGAAAGGTGGTGGTGAATGAATACCTGCAGAGCAGCGTTCCGCATATCTATGCGGCTGGTGATTGTAATCAGCTTCCGGCGTTTGTCTATACCGCCGCAGCCGAGGGACGGCAGGCAGTGCAGAATTTCACCGGGCAGCCGCAGCTACTGGATTATGCAACCCTGCCCTGGGTGATTTTTACTGATCCGCAAGTAGCAGGCGTCGGCAAAAATACCGTCCAACTGGAACAGCAGGGGCGGGATTATGAGGTAACAGAGTTGCCGCTGGCAGAAGTGCCACGGGCGATTGTGAGTCAGCAAACGGATGGCTTTATCCGCCTCATTCGAGATCCAGCAACCGATCAGTTGCTTGGCGCTCGGATCGTTGCTCCAGCAGCAGGTGAGCTGATCGTTCCGCTCCAATGGGCAATGCGGTATCGCATCCCGGTCGCAGAGCTTACCCGCAACTGGTGTCCGTACCTTACCTTTGCTGAAGGTGTGAAGCTGGCAACGTTGAGTTTTGAGCAGGATGTCCGGCAGCTCAGTTGCTGCGCCGTGTAGCTTTACTTGACCAGCTTCGAAATGCGTTTGAAAGTGTCCGTACCGGCGACCTGCGCCAGCTCGAAGAGAATCGATTCGTACGTTGTGAGGACGACGCCGGCTTGTTCCATCCGCCGAAGAGCAAATTCTTTGTCTTCCAGAAACCGCGACGAAACGCAGTTTGCAACTAAGACGGGCGTATAACCTTCGTTGAGCAGATCAATTGCTGTTTGCAGCACGCACACGTGCGTTTCAATCCCTGCCAGCAAGAGATACTGCGGCGCATAGCGAGCTACTTGCACATTGAACTGATCATCCCCGCAGCAGCTAAAAGAAATTTTCTCCAGCGGCTTATACCACTCACCCAGCGCCTTACGGACTGGTTCGATCGTCGTGCCCAGCCCTTTCGGATACTGTTCGGTAACGATGAGCGGCACGTCCAGCGCTTTGAGTCCCTCGATCAGAATCGGGATAGTACGCTCCAGCTTTTCGTGTTCTGCAATGTGAGGGAAGAGTCGTTCCTGGACGTCCACGATAACCGCCAGCGTTTTGTCTGCCGTAATCCTCATTGCTCCTCTTCACTTTGTTCCCGAAAATTCAGAAATTTTACTTTGATCAGTACCCAGATGACTGCCAGGAAAGCGGCGCCGATGGCAACCGAGAGCCAGAAATTCCCTTTCAGGAGCGGTTCGATGTAGTACCAGCGGAGGAGAAGCGTAAAAAACACGTAGGCACCAACGAAAATAGCAGATTGCCGCTTGTTGAGCTGAACCGGGGATTCCCACCACTGCATCGTTCGTTCTGCATCCGTCCAACCAAAATACAAGTTTACACAAAGTGGAGGAAACAGCCAGCGCAAAGCGGGAGATAGGCGCAGGGCTCGGTAGATCCTTTTTACGCAAGGATCAAAGGGGATGCCGGATGCGTTTACCGGGCTATGTTGGCGAAATCGAGAAAACGGATCCTTCAGGACAGAAGGGCTTGCAGGGCAGTGGCAAGATCGGGGAACTGGAAGGAAAATCCCCATTGCTGAAGCCGGACCGGGCGGATCTGCTGGCTGCTCAGTGCCAGCGTTGCCGTTTCGCCCAGAAGGCGGAGCAGAGCTGGCGGAATGGGAATGCCGGGACAGCGGTGGAGATGTTGTGCCAGTGTCGCAATGAGCTGGCGGAGTCGGACAGGCTGTGGTGCGACAGCATTGTAGACGCCATTCCACGGCTGGGTGATCGCTGCGTCGATGGAGCGGATAAGGTCCTGGATGTGGATCCAGCTTATCCACTGGCGACCATCGCCGGGATAGGCGCACAGTCCATACCGGTAGCTGCGGCGCAGCAGGTGGAGAAATCCAGCATCAGGCTGGAGCACAATCCCGATTCGAGGGATTACAACCCGAATGTCCTTCCGTTCGGCTGCCTGCATCGCCGCATCTTCCCAGGCGATGCAGAGGCGGGCAAGAAAATCGTTGCCAGGGGGACACTGTTCATCGCATTCGCGCTCACCCAGATTGCCGTAGTAACCAATTGCGGAAGCGGAGATGAAGGTAAAAGAGTCAGGTGCATACTGCCGAACGGCGGTTGCTAACAATTGCGTCGTGCGAACCCGGCTGTCCCAGATTTGTTGCTTTGTACGCTTTGTCCAGAACGTAAACAGCGACTTTCCTATCAGGTTGACCAGAGCGCAGGCGGTTGACAGCAGAGATGTCCACCGTCCGGGCGTCTGTCCATCCCATTGCTCATAGCGTATCCGGGACGGGGTGCTGTGCACCGGACGGCGGGTCAGGACAACGACCGTATAGCCGCGGTCGTAGAGCCAGCGACTCAATGCCCGTCCAATTGCTCCCCTGCCACCGGCGATAATGACCGTTCGGGATGCTGAGCCAGACGCTGCCATTGCAGCGATTGCTTAGAATGGCAAATCGTCTTCGTCCGGTGCCGGGATGTCTCCGAAGTCTGGCGGTTCCAGATTGGGTTCGGATGCTGCTGCGTCGACAGGCTGAATATCCCACACCTTGAGATTGGTAAAGAAGATAACTTCGCCGTCCGGACGGGTATAGGGACGGCCTGATAAACTGAACCGGACTTTTACCGTGTCACCGGGCTGGAATTGATCCAGTAACTCGCATCGCTGCTGCACCGTTTGAAACTTCACGTGCTGGATATAGCCATTGTCATCGATTTCCAGCACGAATTCCCGTTTCTGAAAAGTCTCGGTGGGTTGCTGGGTGTCGAAAATTGCGTAAATTTTTCCTGTGATTTCAAATGAGTTTGAGTTCATCGTGACCAGTTTGTGTCTGTATGGACAAACCTAAATCAATGAGCTGCTGACGATTGTTCCACCGCCAGTGTTGCGTTGTGTCTTTACTGGAACCATCGTTCGCCGACCGAGAAAGTAAAGGCGATGTTAAAGAACCAGTCCTGGACCAGATGATTGCTCAACGTTCCGCGCCGTCCAGCGATGAGAGCCACGCTCAGGAACGTTTGTGCATTGACCGGAATTTGCGTTCCCAGTGAAGCAGCAATGGAAGAAATTGCAGTCTGCCGAACTTGAATCGGTAGTTGATCCCATCGCAGCCCGACGAAGTAGTACCAGGAACTCAGATCGCTCAATTTCGGATGACGACGCGGCATATGCCAGCGTCCGCCCAGCCGGATGCTATAGCCGGTCTGGTAAGTGGCCTCAGGATGCAAATTGTACCGTACCGATCGATAATCCTGCCACACACCATCGATGCCAATCAGCCAGTGTCCCCATTGGTGTGCTATGCCAATCCCGGCAGTCAGGGGCAGTGGCGTTGTGATCCGGGTCTCAAAGGTGGTATCCGGCAGCCGACCAGTACCGTACTGCTGCTGTTGTGAAACGGTGGCTGTGCCCGGAAGTTCAACAAAGGCGCCGAAATGCCACGATGCGAGACCGCCGTAGTATATGCCAATTTTTGCCCCAGGACTGCTGAACCAGTCGATATGCCGCCAGAAGCTATTTCGATAATTGCCGGAGGGAAAGGTGATGGTGATTGAGCGCTCGATTTTGCCAAAGGTATAGACCAGTGCAGCTCCAACAGCGAGATTCGGTAATGGCACAAAGCTGGTGCCGATGAAAAGCTGGGAGAGTCCTCCAGTGCCCAGGGATTCGATCGTGGCAGTGGCTTCATCCGTTCCGGCGGACTGCTGCAGCGAAGTGTAGAAATTAACCGTCGTGTAGGGGCGGATGCCCAGAGCGAGGGCGGTGCGGAGAGAGCTGCGGGTAGGGATGAGGAGTCCAATTCCCTGGACTTTGCCATTGTTGTGCGCGATGGAACGATCTGCCTGCTGCTTGACAAACTGGCGGAACACGTAGCCCGTTTCCAGCCGGGTCGATGGAACGGAAGACCACAGAGCAGGATTCTGCGACGCAATGCGGGTTGCTGAGGGGAGCGCAATGCTCACACTGCCCATAGCCGCCGCTGCAGCGGAATGTTCAAAGAAGCGGTCTCCGAAGCCGAAGCTGGAATAAATCGAACCGCCCTGAGCCAGCCCCATTTGAGGAAAGCACAGCACAAGCAGTGGCAATATCCACAACCGGTTTTTCATTTTCGCTTCTCCTGCGGCATTGCGGAATAGATTAACTCCAGATACGGCTGCTGCTGTGGATCGGTCGGTTTGTAAAATGCGAGCCGATCGATCCGTCCAAACTCATCTCCCACCGTGATGACGATCGCACTCTTTGGTCGCTTCGAACGCCACAGTTCAAAGGCGGCGCCAATGTTGGGAAAAACAACGACGCCGGAATCCGAACGGAATTCCCCATTGCTCAACGGGAATCGCTCACCGATCGCGCCCAGGGCAGTGTCAGCAGCGATATAGGCAGTCAGTGCTGGTAGTTCGCTGTGGTTCGTCCGCTCGAACAGCGTGGAATCGTAAGGGAGCACTAAGGTTGCTTTGTGGACGATGGAAAGCGGTGGAAGAGGAGAGGGATCGAAAGCAATGTACAGGCGCTGGGCAATTCCGCCCTGAACAAAAAGTCGGTGTGCCGGGGGAAGTTGCCGAGTGAAAAGCACGGAGAGATCATAGCCGTTTTCAATGCGGAGCGTATCCAGTGAATCTGCGCGCTGCACTACGACTTCGTAGTACGACAGTGGTAATTCGGTGTGTCCGGGACTCTGGGTGTAAAAGCTGCGGATGACCGTTGATTCGATGGTATCGGGGATTAAAGCGACGCCAAAAATTCGGGCAGAATCTTTCCTGGTGGTATCTGCTGCAATCGCCAGCCAGCGAGCAATCATCGATCTGGGAATGGGAATTCGGATTGGCTCCGTGGAATCCTGAAGAGGAATGGGTTGATCAAACTGTGCGATCACAGAGCCAAGGAAATTTCCGGATTCGAGGAATTGGCGGAGTGTATCAACCGTCGTGCCCGGTCGCCAGAGTTGCTGAATTTCAGCGAGGGAAAATCGGAGGAGATTGCTGACAGTGTCGCCCAGCGCCAGTCGGCGGGGGAAAAGGACAAGGTGGGCTGATAGGATTTGATCTTCAGCGATGGAATCCACATCCGGAGGAAACAGAGTAGGACGCAGAAGAGTCCACGCAATAGCAGATTGACTGGCACCAACGTAGAGGTAGCCCGTGTTGAACAGCGCTAAGGGGAATTGCACCGTTTCCACCGTGCGGAATAGCGTCGTATCTTTCGAGGTGAGAACGGCAATACGCACCGTATCCAGCAATAAGTCAGTGCCGATAGCGGTTGGGCGGTCGTTACAGCCAATCAGGAGGATCAGGAGCACAAACCAGCTCCACCAGCTAAGCGGTGAGTGCAGCGGCATACACTTTTTCATATTCTTTGACGCGGGTCTCCCACGAATTGTCCTGCTTCATGCCGTTGCGGATTAACGTATACCACAGGGATTTGTTATGGTACAGCTCTATAGCTCGCTGGAGTGCCTCGATGAGGGCTTTGACCGTGTAGGGTTTGAAGACAATGCCAGTTCCGGTTTTCTTTTCCGGATCGAAGTCCTGGACCGTATCAATCAATCCGCCAGTTGCCCGGACGACCGGAACCGTGCCGTATGCCATCGAATACATCTGGTTCAAGCCACAGGGTTCCGACCGCGACGGCATCAGGTACATATCCGCTCCCGCGGTGATCAGGTGCGCTAATACTTCGTCGAAACCAATTCGTACTCCTACCTGCTCAGGATGTTCCATTGCAAAGGTTTTGAGAAATTCCTCGTACGGTTTTTCCCCCGAGCCCAGGATAACGTACTGGCAGTTGAGTCGGACTAATTCCGGCGCTGCTTTTTGCAGTAAGTCCAGCCCTTTTTCCGGGGTGAGGCGGGAAATCATTCCAACAACCGGACGTTCCGGATAATATTCCAGTCGTGCTTTTTCCAGCAATGCCTTCTTGTTCACTTCTTTTCGGTCCAGGGAGTGAATGTCGTAGTTTTTCGCGATCCACTTGTCTTTTCGAGGATTCCAGATGGTGGTGTCGATGCCGTTGAGAATGGGATAGAATCGATCCTTGCGTTGTTGCAGAAACTGGCTCAATCCGCCACTGAGCTTGTTGTCTTCCAGAATCTGTTTACCATACGTAGGGCTTACGGTGCTGATTGCGTGTGCAGTGAGGATGCCTGCTTTCAGAAAGTTGCATTTGCGGCGGTGGGTCAGCAATTCCTTAGCGGATTGAGGAAGTCCCGTTAGCGCAAAGGTTGGCGAAAGAGGAAAAATTCCCTGGGAACGAATATTGTGGATTGTCAGCACGGTATGTGTTCGGGGAAATTGGTCTCGAAAGAGGGTTTGCAGATACACTGGCAGCAGCGCCGTTGCCCAGTCGTTGCAGTGGATGATATCGGGATACCAGTCGAGCGTTCGGCACAGTTCTAAGGCGGACAGCATAAAGAAAATGAAGCGTTCGTGATTGTCTTCGTAGGGCTCGCCAGTATCCGGATCGGTATAAATGCCCCAGCGGTGGTCGAAGTATTCCGGGTGGGTGGTGAGATAAACCTGCACTTGCGCTTTCGGATTCTGGATGGAGGAGGAGTTGATGCTTGCATATTCGATCCGATCGCCAATCGGAATGGGTAACTCTTTGAGTCGGCGAACTTCGTGGATACGGTTTTTCCGCTCGCTGATAAACCCATAGCGGGGAAGCAGCATTCGCACTTCGTGACCTCGAGCTCGAAGTGCCAGCGCCAGTCCGGTGGTAAAATCCGCAATTCCGCCCGTTTTTGCATAGGGGAAGGCTTCACTTGTGACAAACAGAATCTTGAGTTTCTTCATTTGCAGCACCGCCGTTTCGCTTAGCACCCGTTGTCTACAAAAACAAAAATACGGAATTTTGCAGGGATAGGAGATGTCCGCCGCAATTCCCGATCCAGCACTTACTTTGCAATTTGCACCGCAGCCTCAATCATTTCGTGGGCTTTCCCCAGCGAATCCGCTTCAGCATAGAAGCGGATCAGAGGTTCTGTGCCCGAAGGACGGACTAAGAGCCATCCGCCACCCTCGAAGAAGAATTTGTATCCATCAAGGGTTGACACGTGATCGACCCGGAATTTCCCGATCTTTTTGGGCTTCTTTGCAAATGCTTTCATAATAGCATCTTTTTCCTCGGTTGTCACCCGGACATCACGACGGAGGAATCGGTGAGGACCGAACTCTTCATCTAAGTCCCGGCAGAGTTGCTTCAGGGATGTCTTTCTGCGTGCCAGCATTTCCAGAAGGAGTAAGCCAGCAAATAGTCCATCTCGTTCGGGAATGTGCAATGCTGTTGCAAAACCGCCCGACTCTTCGCCACCGATCAGGACCCGTTCTTCAGCCATCAATTTGGCAATGTGTTTGAAGCCAACGGGGGTTTCCACCAGCCGGATTCCCCGTTTCTGGCAATAGAGATCGACCATCGAGGTGAGCGAGACGGTTTTAACCACGATACCCCGCTTTTTCCGGCTTTCGTACAGGTATTTCAGCAGAAGCATAAACACCTGATGCGGCGTAACGTAGTGTCCATCGCTGTCAACAACACCCAATCGATCTGCATCGCCATCCGTCGCGATGCCGATGTCACATTCTTCTT
>JALWUI010000145.1:0-38300 GCA_027082775.1 Candidatus Kapaibacterium sp. | reverse complement strand
TTCTTCTTCCTGTACCAGTTGAATCAATTCCCGCAAATTCGCCTCGATGGGCTCCGGCGCGTGGAGTTCGCCAAATCCCGGATTCCATTCGTTGTGAATCGTGATTGCCTTTGGAACCAGGGGCTCCAGCAGATGGATGCCAGCGCCGTACATTGGATCGTAGGCAATTTTGAATCGCCGGGAATTGATCAGTTCCAGATCAATCTTGCGCCGAATATGCCGCCAGTACGATTCCCGCGCACTGAATAGTGAAATTTTTCGCTTTGTGACCAAGGTGTCAAAGTCCGTGAGATCCCATTTTTTGGGCGGGTTCTTTAAGATTTTTGCCAGTTCCTCTTCAATCGCTGCAATTTGTTCCGGTGCTGCTGGGCCACCGAAGGTCGCCTTGACCTTGAACCCGTTGTAAATGGGGGGATTGTGACTGGCAGTGATAATAACGCCGACCGTGGCACGCTTCTGTTTGGTTGCAAATGAAACCTGCGGGGTGGAGGTCATATGGAAAGTAATGTGGACGTTGATCCCTTCCTGCACCATTACCCGTGCTACCTCTCGAGCAAATTCTCTGGAGAGGAAGCGGGTATCGTAGCCAATGACAACACTGGGGCGATGGCGGGATGCCTGTTTCTTGGCGTATCGGGCAGTTGCTAAAGCCACATATCGGAGATTTTGAAAGGTAAAATCATCAGCGATAATAGCACGCCAGCCGTCCGTTCCAAATTTGATCATCACTGCTCTCCATTCCTTGTTTCGCTCACCTGAACTACCAATGGGAATGCTGCTGCGCCTGCATAGTGCGCCGAATTACCAAGGTACTCTTCTATGCGAAGAAGACGGTTGTACTTGGCAATGCGATCGGTGCGACACAAAGAACCGGTCTTAATCTGTCCAGCGTTGGTTCCAACCGCTAAATCAGCAATCGTGGTGTCTTCAGTTTCTCCAGATCGGTGCGAAATAATGACGCCGTATCCTGCTGATTGCGCCATCTGAATGGTTTCCAGCGTCTCTGTAAGAGTGCCAATCTGGTTGAGTTTGATCAAAATGGCATTGGCAATGCCCCCTTCAATGCCTTTGCGGAGAAATTCCGGATTGGTGACAAAGAGATCGTCGCCAACCAGTTGAATTCGGTTGCCCAGCGCTTCCGTCAGGAGTTTCCAGCCGTCCCAATCGTTTTCTGCCATCCCGTCCTCGATCGAGATGATTGGGTACTGCTGGACCAGATGTTCGTACCATTGAACCATTTCTTCGGCACTCTTTGCCTGGTTTGTGGATTTGTAAAAAACATATTTGCCGTCCTGGTACATCTCGGAGGCAGCCACGTCAAGGGCTAAGAGCACATCCCTGCCGGGCTGGTAGTGACTGGCTTCGATAGCCTGCAACAGCAGATCAAGCGCTTCTTCATTTGATTTGAGCATCGGGGCAAAGCCACCTTCATCGCCCACCGCTGTTTGGTAGCCTTTTTGGCGCAAGATCTTTTTCAGGGAGTGAAAAATTTCTGCGCCCATTCGGACTGCTTCAGCAAACGTCGGAGCGCCAACCGGGACAATCATAAACTCCTGAATGTCCACAGTGTTGTCTGCGTGTTTCCCCCCATTTAAGATGTTCATCAATGGAACCGGTAGTGTATTGCCATTGATGCCGCCTAAGTACTGGTGGAGCGGCACACCGTAAGAGAGAGCGGCTGCGTGGGCGACAGCTAAGGAGACAGCTAAAATCGCGTTGGCGCCTAAATGCGATTTATTCGGCGTTCCGTCTAATTCCAGAAGTAGCGCATCGAGCGCTGCCTGATTATCGGCGGGAAAATTTTCCAGAGCGGGTGCAATCTTATCGTGGATATTCTGAATCGCTTTGAGAACCCCCTTGCCGTGGTACCGATCTGGATCGTTGTCCCGCAATTCCAGCGCTTCGTGGCTTCCGGTGCTGGCGCCCGAAGGAACAATGGCTCTTCCTGCACTGCCATCATCCAGCAATACCTCTGCTTCAACAGTTGGATTACCACGAGAATCCAGCACCTCACGAGCGTGGACGTATACAATTACTGGCATCGTCGCGCCCCTTTCTCTTTTTAGTCCCTGTTCTGGTCTATCTCAACGTGCGCCGCCAAGCGCCTGTGCGTATTGCTCAATTTGTTGTGCTAAGTGCGTGTCATACGCTGTAATACCGCCAGCACTGTGAGTCGTGAGCAGAACCCGCAACCGGTTCCACGAATGCAGGTAGAGATCCGGATGGTGATCGACTTTCTCTGCTAAGGTGGCGATGATGGTGACCAGTGCAATAGCAGTGGCAAAATCAGGAAGTTCGTATTCTCTGATCAACGTCTGATCTTTCAACTCCCATCCCGGCAGTTGTGCCAGTGCAGCTTGCAGTTCTTCCGGGCTGAGCAGCGCTCGTGACAAACTCATTCTCCCGACTGCGTTTGCTCCGATGACGATGATGGTTCAGTTTGCTCCGAAGGACCGAACTGGGCTAACACCTGCTCAATTTTTTCTTCCAGCATTGCTTTCGGAACAGCGCCTACCAGCCGATCCACCATTTTGCCCTGCGCATAAAACAGCAGGGTGGGAATAGAACGTACTCCGTATTCGATTGCAGTTTTCGGATTGGTATCGACATCCAGTTTCCCCACTTTCAGCTTCCCGGCGTATTTTTCTGCCATTTCCGCGACCACTGGTTCGATCAATCGGCACGGACCGCACCAGATTGCCCAGAAGTCGACCAGCACGGGAATTGGCGATTTCAGTACCTCCTGCTCGAAGTTTTCATCTGTCAACTTTGCAAGTTCTGCCATTATGTTTGCCCCTTTCTTCGTCCACGTTGTCCTTTGAAACACTTTTCCAAATTACAAAAATGCACAATTTTTCGCACATTGCGAAATTTTCGTATTTTGGCAGTTTCAAAAAGTGCTTTTAAAAGCAGGATCGTTTAATGGCAAAACCACGAAAAATCCAGCGGCTGGATTCCCGATTCTTAGCAATAGAGTGGGAGGATCAGCAACGGTGCATACTGGAGTTGAAGACGCTGCGCACGTTTTGTCCCTGTGCAGTCTGCCGCGGCGAAAATGTGATGGGGACTGTGTACCGGATTCCGGAAATGCAGACCTATACGCCCGGAATGTATGAGCTGGTCAAAATAGAATTGGTTGGCAATTATGCAATCCGGCTCTACTGGCAGGATGGGCACGATAGCGGCATCTATGATTGGGAGATGCTGCAGCAATTGTGCCAGACGTATGGTCGTAGTGGGGATGATGCTTCTGATGCGGCAGCAGCGCTGGATGCCAGCGAAGAGCAGTGAATGCGACATTTGCGGATACAACCGTCATCGTGGGAATAACAGGAAAGGGATTGAGAATGGACGAAAAGCTCGATGTGCCAACCGTAAGAGCGCCACGCGGAACAGAACTGACGTGCAAAAACTGGCAAATTGAAGCTGCATATCGGATGATCCAGAACAATCTGGATCCGGAAGTAGCGGAAAAACCGGATCAGCTCATCGTGTATGGTGGGTATGGAAAAGCAGCCCGGAACTGGGAGTCGTTCCACGCCATTCTGGAAGCACTTCGCTCAATGGGCGAGGATGAAACGCTGCTGGTCCAATCCGGCAAGCCAGTAGGCATCGTACGAACGCACACCGATGCTCCCCGGGTCATCATTGCCAATTCCAATCTGGTGCCCAAATGGGCTACGTGGGAAGTGTTCTGGGAACTGGACCGTCAGGGCTTGATTATGTACGGGCAGATGACGGCGGGAAGCTGGATCTACATTGGCACGCAGGGGATTTTGCAGGGAACATACGAAACGTTTGCTGAATGCGCCCGTCAGTACTTCGGCGGCGATTTGTATGGTCGGTTTCTGCTGACCGCCGGGATGGGAGGTATGGGCGGTGCCCAGCCGCTGGCAGCAACCTTCAATGGGGCAGCGTGTCTGTGCGTTGAAATTGATGAAGCACGGATCGATCGCCGGCTGCGCGATGGGTATTGCGATTTGAAAACGCATTCGCTGGACGAAGCGCTGGAGATTATTCTGGAACACAAAGCGAAGAAGCAGCCTATTTCGGTGGGGCTGGTTGGCAATGCAGCTGAAGTACACCCTGAAATCCTGCGTCGGGGCATTATTCCGGATGTGATGACCGATCAGACAGCAGCGCACGATCCCCTCAATGGGTACTACCCGGCTGGTTATACCAAAGAGGAAGCAGATCGGTTGCGGGAAGAGGATCCCGAAAAGTACTTGCAGGAAGCGTATCGTTCCATTGCCATCCACGTTCGCACAATGCTTGAATTCCAGAAAAAAGGGACCGTGGTGTTCGATTATGGGAACAATATCCGGGCAGTAGCGAAGGAGCACGGGGGCGTGGAGAATGCCTTTGATTTTCCGGGGTTTGTGCCAGCTTTTATTCGACCGCTGTTCTGTGATGGTAAAGGACCATTCCGGTGGGTGGCTTTATCCGGCGATCCTGAAGATATTTACGTTACCGATCGGGCATTGATGGAACTGTTCCCAGAAGATCACGCACTCCATCGCTGGCTGAAGCAGGCGGAAGAGAAGGTACACTGGCAGGGATTGCCCGCCCGGATTTGCTGGCTGGGTTATGGAGAGCGAGCAAAAGCGGGGAAGCTGTTCAATCAGTTGGTGCGCGATGGCAAGGTCAAAGCGCCGATCGTCATTGGTCGAGATCATCTGGATTCCGGCTCTGTTGCTTCGCCGTATCGGGAAACAGAAGCAATGCTGGACGGTTCCGATGCTATTGCTGATTGGGTGTATTTCAACTTTGCGTTGAATACAATCGGCGGTGCCACCTGGGTCTCCTTCCACCACGGCGGCGGCGTTGGAATGGGCTACGCTTTGCACGCCGGGATGGTGATCGTTGCCGATGGAACGCCCGAAGCAGAGCGGCGGCTGGAGCGGGTGCTGACCTACGATCCAATGACGGGGATCTTTCGCCACGCCGATGCTGGCTACCAGCGAGCGATTGACAACGCGAAAAAATTCGGTCTCAAAATACCAATGCTGCGGTAGTGATGCCGACGCGCAAACTACCAGCCGGTCGTAGCGTTTGCCGAAAGCAGCTTTGCTGATTGCTTCGAGCTTCTAACAGGAAAGGTTTCCGTTGCCCTGAACTATCAGTGATCAACGAGCTGCTTCCCGTTCTATCCCGGATTCGTATATTTGAAAGTTTTCAGGAATGTGGTAGTATTGTTGAACAGGTAAGGTTGGACGAAGCGATGTTGAGTTTTGCTCTGACAGAAACCCATCGGATGATTCAGGACACGGCGCGGGAATTTGCTCAGAACGAGATTGCTCCATCCGCCGTTGAACGCGATATTACTGGCGAATTTCCTGCGGAGATCGTTAAGAAATTGGGCGAATTGGGGTTTATGGGAATGATGGTTTCGCCTGAGTGGGGCGGCAGTGGACTGGATACTATCAGTTATGTCATTGCGATGGAGGAAATTTCCAAAGTTGACGCCAGCGTTGGAGTGATTATGTCGGTAAATAATTCGTTGGTGTGCTGGGAAATCGAGAAATATGGCACGGAGGAGCAAAAAGAGCATTACTTGCGTCCGCTGGCAACCGGTGAGAAATTGGGTGCTTTTTGCCTGAGTGAACCGCAGGCAGGGTCAGACGCAACGCATCAGCGGACAACGGCGGTGCGAGATGGGGAGGACTGGATTATTAACGGAACGAAAAACTGGATCACCAATGGATCCAGTGCGGATGTCTATATAGTCTTTGCCCAGACCGATCCTGCTAAACGGCATCGGGGCATTACTGCTTTCATTCTGGAAAAGGGGATGGAAGGATTTGAAATTGGCAAAAAGGAGGACAAGTTAGGCATTCGTTCCAGCGATACCTGCTCGCTTCACTTTACCAACGTGCGGGTTCCGGATGCCAATCGGTTAGGCGAGGTGGGACAGGGATTTAAAATAGCGATGCAGACGCTCAATGGCGGACGAATCGGCATTGCGGCGCAGGCACTGGGGATCGCCCAGGCATCTTTTGAGGCTGCTTTGAAATATGCGCAGGAACGGGAAGCTTTTGGACAGCCTATCGCCAATTTCCAGGCAATTCAGTTTAAGCTGTCCAATATGGCGACCAACATCGAAGCCGCACGGTTGTTGACGTACAAAGCGGCATATCATAAGGACACGGGCAAAAGTTATATCAAGGAAGCAGCTATGGCAAAACTTTTTGCTTCCCGCGTGGCAGTCGAATCCGCTCTGGAAGCAATCCAGATCCACGGTGGCTATGGCTACGTGCGGGAGTATCTGGTTGAACGCTATCTGCGAGACGCCAAAATCACTGAAATCTACGAAGGAACGTCTGAAATTCAGCATATTACAATTGCCCGGGAGCTGTACAAAGAGTTTCAAGGATAGGCGGAGTAAGAAAGATGACAAAGGGGTGGTTCCTTGCGCTGGGGGTTATTCTGATATTCAGCCTGATACGGTGTACGGAGACGGTTGCTCCAGAGTACGAAGCGCAGCCAATGACGCTGGAGCAGTTGCGCTCAACGCCGGGGTATTCCTGGTTCGATCTGGAGATGAGCCTCTATGAACCTGATACGCAACTGGTTGCAGCGATTGCGCAGGCATATCAGCCCGGTGTGCATCACTTTACCTTCTTTGTCAAGCCTGAATGCCAGTGCAAAGGGACGACCAAGCTTTTCCCCCGTATTGTGCGCATTTTGCTGGATGCTGCAGTGCCCGATACCGCAATGACGATTTACTCTATGCGCACGCCGCAGGATAAACATCCGGATCCGGACAGATTCCAGATCCAGAAGCTTCCAACTATCTTTTGCACCCGTCAGGGAACGGTGGTGGGTCAGATATCAGAATTGCCCGGCGACGGAGAAAAGCTGGAGGCGATTATCTTACAGTGGCTGACCACAGAGTAGCGGGTTTTGGCGGTATGATGCACGGTGCGGAGCGGTCTATCTGGGCACAACCTGAGTGGATTGCGCTGTATACAAAACCACGGGCAGAGAAACAGGTATACCAGCGGTTACTTCAGAAAGGACTGGAAGCGTATTTGCCACTGATTCGACAGTTGCGGCAGTGGAGCGATCGAAAAAAGTGGATAGAGGTGCCGCTGTTCAGTAGTTATGTCTTTGTGCGGGTTGATCGAAAATCCTATGAAGCTGCCGTTCGGACTTATGGTGTTGTCCGGTGTGTGTGGTTCAACGGGCGTCCCGCTTTTATCCCGGCATCTCAGATTGAAGCCATTCGGCGCTTTGTCGAAGGAAATGTACCGATGGAGGTGACCAGCAGTCGTACCATTCAACCGGGCGATTGGGTCGAAATTGAAGAAGGACCTTTTCGAGGTATTCAGGGAGAAGTCGTGCAGGTACGTGGCAAAAATCGCTTCGTGATCCGCATCGATGCCATTGGCGCAGCGCTGTCGGTTGAGTGCGAGGGGTGGCAATTGCGGAAACTGGAGCGCGTAAGCATTTGATGAATGGATAATTGAGGAGAAAACGATGCGAAACACAGTGCGAAGAGTGTTCTGGATAGGGCTACTTGGTATTGCCGTGACCGTTGCTACTGCGCAACTTCCCAAAGATTGGATTTTTACGGAGCCACCGGTAGGCGAGCTGTGCCAGCGAGCCTGGCAGCAACCGCCGGTACGTTCAGCGTGGATTGCACCCAAAAATTACGATGTGCTACGCTATGCACTCTTTCTGGATTGGCGTAATCCCCTGAGCAGTATAACTGTGCAGCCAGAAGATCGCCGTTATAATGGCGTTAACCGGATGCTGATTACGGCAGCGGCGGATACCGTTACGAGCATTTCCATTGATGCCGGTGAGATGGTTATTGACTCGGTGTTCATCGATGGTGTTCGCTACTCTGATCCGGTGGAAATCATTGATGAACAGTTTACGCTGGATTTGTCGGCAGTTGGCAAGGTGCTCCATCGAGGGGATACCGCGGACGTGCAGATCTTCTACCATACGACGGGTGCTCCAAATCAAAGTTTTTTCCTGTTCCCAAAAGGAATGTTTGTTGGGATCCGAAATGGCGATACGGTGCGGGTCGAGGAGCGGCTGGCGTATACAATGAGCGAGCCAGAGGATGCTCACTTCTGGTTCCCGTGCAATGATGTGCCGAGCGACAAAGCGCTGGCAGAAATTGCTATTCGGGTCCCGGCAGGATTTTTAACGGCTTCCAATGGGCTTGTCGTTGATACCATTGACCACGCCGATGGCAGCCGCACTTTCGTGTGGGTTCATCAGTATCCCATTCCCCCGTATTTGATGGTAGCCAATGCCTCGAAGTTTTTCTTTTGGTCTGAATGGTACCATCGGGTAAGCAATCCCGACGATTCCCTGGAAATTCAATATTATGTGTGGCGCCCCGATTACGAAGGCACCGCAGCCGGTGATTATAATGCTCCCTTTGCCTTTCGCAATGTGCGGGCGATGATGCGAGCGTTTGAGGAACGGCTGGGAGACTATCCCTTTGAAAAGTACGGGATGGTGGCAGTGCAACCGTACTTCTATGGTGGGATGGAACACCAAACAATGACGACGATCAATCGGGTGTGGTTGCGCGGTCAGGATCCGGGTATTGCGCATGAGTTGGCGCACCAGTGGTTTGGGGATAAAGTTACGTGCAAGACGTGGGCGGATCTCTGGCTCAATGAAGGGGGAGCGACTTACGGAGAGGCATTGTGGGAAGAAGCGCAGAACGGTTGGGAAGGGTATCACCAGCGACTGATGCGACATCGCTCTGCCTATCTCCAGGGCAACAATTCCATTCCCATATACAATCCGCCACCGCAGGTGTTGTTCAATTACGCCACAACCTATGCCAAAGCTGGCTGGGTCTACCATATGCTCCGGCAATTGGTTGGCGATTCCGCTTTTTATCAGGCGATTCACTGGTACCTGACCAAACACGCTTACGACAACGCTGCGACCGAAGACTTTCGTCAGGCGTTCGAGGATGTGATTCCCGATCCTCCCGTCGATTTTGCAACTTTCTTCGACCAGTGGGTATATCAGGCGGGACATCCGCAGTATGCTGTGACTGTCAGTCTGAGTGAAGATCGAACAAAAGCCGATGTGACGATCCGGCAGGTTCAGGTGGGAATGCGTGTTCCGGAGGTTTTTGTGATGCCACTGGAAATTCAATTTCAAAGTGCGGCAGGGGATAAAATCATCAAAAAGGTACTCAACAATCAGAAAGTGCAGACGTTCTCTTTTACGCTTCCCTTTGCGGTCAATGATGTGGAACTGGATCCGCAGGACAAAGTGCTGTGTGAGAAGCAGGTGGTAACAGGTGTTGCTGCGTTCGAAGAATCAGCTCGCCGTCCTGCTATCCAGTATTTTCCCCATCTTCAACGGTTGGTTCTGTCCGGCATTCCGGTGGGAACTGGCAATGCGCAGCTCCGTTTGTACGATCTTGCAGGGCGAATGCTGTGGCAGCACCAGCAGCGTTTTTCATCCAGTAGTGCAACAGTTGCGCTCCCGTTTCGGTTGCAGCCCGGATGGTACGGGTGTGAAGTGCAATGGCGCAACGGTCGCGTTTCCATTCCTTTTGTCGTCAAGCCATAGGAGAGAGGCAAAAGCAGGACTGTTGCGCTGTAAAAGGGTGGATGGGAGCAATGAATCCGCCGCTTCATCTGGCTGGAGGTTATAAACGATCGCAGCGTTCGGAGAACAGGCGGGGATAGTACAGACCAATGGGAAATAAGCTGCGCATTGGCGTTACGTGCGGTGATTGTAACGGCATTGGCTTAGAAGTCTTCCTGAAAGCCATAGCCGAGTATGATGCGCAGCAGGAGGCAGAATGGTACTTATTTGTCCACCCGGACACGCTCAGACAGACCCTTCAATTGCTGCCGTTAAGTATTGCTGCGCATCAGACAGCATCGCATCTGATCGTCGCACAGCACAAGATAGCGATCGTGCCCGTGGAGCCTGCTGCTCCCGTCCAGTTTGGCGTTCCCACGCCGCAGGCAGCGCGGCTGGCATACAATGCGTTACAGGCAGCAGCCGGCTGGGTGGAGCAGGGGCAGTTGGATGCGCTGGTTACCCTGCCGGTATCGAAACATTCGCTGGCGCAGGTAGGGTTTTCAGCGGCAGGACAGACGGACTGGCTTGCTCGTCGCTTTCAAGTTTCTTCGTACCTGATGATCTTTTGGTCTCCCCAGTTGATCGTTGCTTTGGCAACCATCCATATTCCGTTGCGGCAAGTAGCAACGGCGATTTCATCTGCTCTTTTGCACCGCCAGTTGCAATTGCTGGCAGCAACATTGCGTCGGGATTTCGCCTATGCGCATCCCGCCATTGCCGTCTTAGGATTGAATCCACACGCTGGTGAGAACGGACTGCTGGGAACGGAAGAGCAGGAGATTATTGTTCCCGCTATCCGTATGGCGCAGCAGGATGGCATAGCCGTTGAGGGACCATTCGCTGCCGATGCGTTTTTCGGACAGCAGCGGTATCGGCAGTTTACTGCGACCTTGGCGCTGTATCACGATCAGGGACTCATTCCTTTAAAACTGCTGGCACACGGCGAGGCGGTGAACACCACTGCCGGACTTCCATTTGTTCGAACCTCGCCAGACCACGGCACTGCTTATGACATAGCTGGCAAAGGGATTGCAAATCCTGCCAGTTGTGCGGCTGCTCTGCGATTGGCGCAACAACTGGTGCGCAATCGACAGCAGGCATGAAGCGTTTCCCGTCCGGCGTATCTCGGGTAGACACCAGTTGCAAGGCGGAGGTGACAAAGGGCACAGTCCCGGATCGTGTTTATTCAAAGAATCCGTGTCCGTTGGGCGTCAAAGAATCAAGGGGGCAGTCGGCACAATTTCCAGCCGGGGCTATCCGTTACCACCTTCGCAATGCCATAGTGAGCGCCCGGGTGGCGAAATTGGTAGACGCACAGGACTTAAAATCCTGTGGGGAGTTTTCCCCGTGCGGGTTCGAGTCCCGCCCCGGGCACGGTCAGGTGCTCCTGTTCGTTTCCAACCCCTGGAAGTTTACAAATGATGCTGAAGGATGCAGGACGTATCGATGCAGGCTATTCTGGAAGTCATAACCACCATTGCCCGTTCAGCGGGAAAGGAAATTCTGGAGGTGTACCAGGAAGCAGCCGTGGAGGTGGAGAAAAAATCCGATGATTCACCCATCACAGTAGCAGACCGACGTTCTCACCAGCTCATTCTTCACCAGTTGCAAGCCCATTTCCCCGATATTCCCGTCATTTCCGAAGAGGCGCCGGCCATTCCCTATGAGCAGCGGCAACAGTGGTCTTTTTTCTGGCTGGTCGATCCGCTGGATGGTACCAAAGAATTCATCAATCGGAATGGAGAATTCACGGTGAACATTGCTTTGCTTCATCAGGCAATACCGGTCGCCGGGGTGGTCTATGCTCCGGCTTTGCAAACGATGTACTGGGGAGCACAGGGGTATGGGGCGTGGAAGCAACAGGGCGGTCAGATTGTTAATTTGCTGCGACAAACGCCTGAGGAGCACCACGATGGGCTCATTGCCGTGGGCAGTCGGTCGCACGCAAAACCGGAAGAGGAGCAGGTCCTGCAGCAGTTAGGCATCACTGAGATTCGCCGTATCGGCAGTGCGTTGAAATTCTGTCTGGTTGCGGAGAAACGGGCGGATCTGTACTATCGCGCCTCGCCCGTGTGGGAGTGGGACACGGCTGCCGGACATGCAATTCTCAATGCCATTGGCGGGATGGTGCTGTCCCGCGGGCAGCCGCTGCGGTATAATACCCCGGATTTAAAGCACACCAATGGCTTTGTCTGCGTGTGGAATCCAGCATTGTTGGATCGGTATCCGTTGTTGAAAACTTTGTAGCACCGCAGCACCTCTTTTTGTCATCCAGCGCCTATCACAATTTGTTTGGTTGAGCATCCACTTTGCGCTGGCATTACCTTCTTTTGCCATCCAGTACCGATCACGGTCACCAGAGGCGATAACTATGCCGCCGACGGCGCATCGATGCGTAGCGATGTTGTAGCAGAGTCAAATTTATTTCCGGGGGAGCACGCCAGTTTTCAGCACATCCGCTACCTTATTCCGCCAAACTTGTTAAATTTACTGTTTGGAAAAACAATCGATGGCGGGAATGGAACGGGAACAATTGCAAGCGCACATTGCATCGTTACTGTCCGGGGATTCACGGGCAGTGGCGGCGATAGAAGCTTTATTGCAAGCAGCAGAGGCGGCATCTGCTGATCCTGAGAAGCAGTGGTTGCATTTAACCCAGCAGCTTTCGCCTGCTTACCCTTTTGCCCTCCACCAACTCCTGCACCAGTGGATCTTTCGCTCCTGGGATGCGCAGCAGCGCCCGGCGCCAGTGTGGATTCCGTCACCAGCGGTGATCGAGCGGGCAAACATTACGCAGGTCTGTGCGGAGCTGGGGTTTGAGCATTATGAAGCGCTACACCGCTGGAGTGTGACGGATCGGCGAGCTTTCTGGCAGTGGTTTCTGGAAAAAATCGGTGTGCGTCTCCGACAACCAGCAGAGGCAGTGGTGACGATACCGGGGCAACTGGAAACGCCGGTGTGGTTGCCCGGAGCGCAGATGAATATTGTGGAAAGCTGTTTCCAGGCACATCCTGATACTCTGGCGCTGATCAGTGAGCGGGAAGATGGGCAGACGGTGCAGTGGAGCTATGAAGAGCTGTGGTACTGGACCCGCCGCATCGCTGCTGCTTTGCAGCAGCGGGGGATGCAGTCGGGCGAGCGCATTGCGATTTATATGCCGATGAACCACTGGGCAGTTGCCTGGTATCTGGGGATCATTCTCGCAGGGGGCGTGGTGGTTTCGATCGCTGATAGCCTGGCCCCGGCTGAAGTCCAGCGGCGGATGGCAATTGCCGGTGCCCGGACTATTGTGACGCAGGATGTGCAGGTGCGAGGTGGAAAACCGCTGCCGCTATATGATAAAGTTGAGGAGGCAGCAGCAGAAACTGCCATTGTGTTGCCATACGAAACGCTCAGCGTGCAACTCCGTCCTCGCGATGTTCAGTGGGACGAATTTCTCACCGCAGAAGCAGATCCCGAACCGGCTGTTACCGATCCAATGACGATGATCAACATCCTGTTTTCGTCCGGAACAACCGGGGATCCGAAAGCCATTCCCTGGAATCATACCACGCCACTCCGATGTGCCGCCGATGCCTTTTTCCATCACGATATCCATCCCGATGATCGGTTAGCCTGGCCCACCAATCTCGGCTGGATGATGGGTCCATGGCTGATTTTTGCCAGCCTGCTGAACAGGGCAGCAATGGCACTGTACGATGGCAATCCTGCGACGGCGGCGTTCTGCCAGTTTGTTGAGCGAACGCAGGTGACAATGCTGGGGGTCGTGCCCAGCCTGGTGAAACGGTGGCGGGAACAAAACGCTATCGCGAACGCTGATTGGCAACGGTTGCGGCTGTTAAGCTCGACTGGTGAAGCCTCCAACGCGGAAGACTACTTCTGGTTGATGGTCCAGGCGCACTACAAACCGGTCATCGAATACTGTGGCGGAACGGAAATTGGGGGGGGCTATATAACGGGGACGGTAGTCCATCCAGCCGTTCCTTCCACGTTTACCACGCCTTCGATCGCAATGGATTTTGTCATTCTGGATGATTCGGGCAGTCCGTCGGATCGAGGAGAAATTTTTATTGTACCTCCCACGATTGGACTGTCGGTGCAACTATTGAATCGAGACCACCATCAGGAATATTTTGCTGGAACGCCGCCAGTATCGGGAACAATGGTAGGTGCCCTTGGGATGCCGGTGTTAGATCAGTTTGCGCAATGGGATGCTCCGCCCGTCTTACGTCGGCACGGTGATGAAATGGAGCGGCTGCCTGGCTGGTATTATCGTGCCCACGGGCGAGCGGATGATACGATGAATCTGGGAGGGATCAAAGTAAGTTCCGTTGAAATCGAGCGAGTGCTCAACGCACTGGAAGGTGTGCGGGAGACAGCAGCGGTGGGCATTACGCCGCAGCAAGGGGGACCCCAGCAGTTGGTAATCTTTGCCGTCGTCGAATCGCGTTCAGATGATCCGGCGTATTGGCAGCAGCAGTTCCAGAACGCAATTCGCCAGCGGCTCAATCCGTTATTCCATATTGCCGATGTCCGGTTGCTGTCGCAGTTGCCCCGAACAGCTTCGAACAAAATTATGCGGCGGGTGCTGCGGCAGCAGTATCAAGAACAGAATTAGAGAATGCCATTGTATCGGAACAGCATGATGATCGGACAGAGCAGCAGTCAATGGCTTCAACGCCTTCTGGCATACCTGATTTTGATGCTTCCAGCAGTGCTTTGGGCACAGGAACACACGCTTCCAGTATCCAGCGTTCCGCTGGCGCAGGATACCGTTGATTTTGGCTCCGTGGCGGTCGATCGCTCTGAGCTGGATCTGGTGATTCTGAAAAATCCTTCTCGTCAGGTCCAGATTTTTCGTTTGATGGTGGCCAATCGAACAGGGCTCAAAGGTGCGTTTTATCTGGCGAATCCGCAGGATTCGGTGCTGGTACTTCAGCCTGGACGCCAATACGTTGTTCTGGTAGGATTTACGCCGAGGCAAGAGCAGCATTACCTGGGCGCCGTGAGCGTGAGGGTGATCTCGGATACTGCACAGTGGATGTTTTCCATTTATCTGGTGGGCGAAGGGCGAACACAGCATCCTGCCTTAGAGCACATCAGCTATCCGCAGGTAGTGTTTGTGGGGACAACGCCGGTGGGAACGACGGTTCAGTCGAACTTTACGATTGCCAACAATCTTCCGGTCGATCGGTATTTCTACCTGTTTCTGGATACTGCTTCCGCTGCTTTTTCCCTGTCCTTTCAGGATTCAACGCTGCGGGCTTTAGAACAGCGGACTTTCACGATCACCTTTTCTCCTACTACTGCGGGGTATCACAAAACCTATCTCTATTTCCGGATTGCTCGTTCCCCGGATTGGGGACGGATTGTCGTGTTTGGAGAAGCGACGGTGCCCGAGACACCACCACCGCTACCGTTGGTTTATACCCCCATAGTGGATTTTGGAGCAACTTTCCTTCGGCAGAGAAAAGATACCACATTGGTATTGGTAAACCGTACCGACGCTGAACAATTTCTCACCTCGATTACCATCGACCGACCAGTGTTCCGGATGCTGCAACCGTTACCGGATACAGTGTGGCTACCGCCGCACGATACTTTATGGATCCAGTTGCGCTTTACGCCAACAACACCCGGATTTGTCGAAGGTAATTTTATTTTTCTTCTAAAGGATCAGCGTCAATACAGGATTCGGCTGGTGGGTGAAGGGTTGGCGTCACAGGCAACCTTTACCATTGGCAGTAGCGACGTTGGGGCTTATAGCGGTGATACGATTGCTGTCCCTATCTGGACGTTGATGGATCCGGGGGCGCAAAAAATTTTGCGAGCTATTGAGAATCCCCGGTTAATACTCCACCTCCGCTGGGATGCAACATTGTTGTGGGCGGCTGATACAACAGCAAAGATTCAGCGGCGTGGACAATGGGAAAGTGGGACATTTGTGATACCCCTGGCGTCAATACAACCGCAGATCCAGGCACTGGATACTGTAGCAGCACTTTCTTTTGTGGTGTGTCTCGGCGCTGCGCTGGGAACGTGGATAGAGATTGATAGTGCGTGGATTGAGAACCAGCAGCACGAACCGGTGTTGATAGCAGAGCATACAGAACCGGGGTACGTAGAGTTGCGGGGTGTGTGGTATCGCAACAACCTTCCTCGATTGATCAACCCATTTGCTGCCCCTTTCACTGTTCGGATTGATCCGTCACCGCTGCGGGATCGCAGTGTGGTGACTATTGAAGGGAATGTTCAGGCTGATTCAGTGCACGTGGCGCTATACTTTCTGACGGGTGAACCGTTGGTGGATCTGCTGCTTCCTGTACACCATTCCCCGATCCACTTTGTCCTGGATCGCTCCTGGTTCCCTACCGCTGGTGCCTACCTGCTGGTGTGCCAGTACAGTCGGTATTCGCTCTCACGATTGCTCATTGTGGAATGATTGAATCAGCGCAGCAGCAGTGGTGGCTCGGCTTATTAGCAGGGATCACCATTTTTGTTAGCAGCATCTGGGCACAGCCGTTGCAGGTACAGATTTATACCGGCGTGGCGTGGTATCAACATCGATTGGAATTGACGCAGCTTCCGATGTTCTCGAAGCCACCCGCTGCAGAGCCATTTCGCTTCGATAAAGTCCAGCCTACGTGGTTCGGCGGCGTAGGAGTGAGCTATAGACTCACCAGAGCGCTGACCATAGGAGGCGTTGTTGAGTACAGCAGCTGGTCGGCACAACTTGAGGCTTCCGAGCGCATTCCAGCCATTCGGTCTGGGGATTCCATCGTCTCCGGCATCGTCGCGCATCGCGTGCAGATGGCAATTGCACCGCTGGGCGTGTCGCCAGTGGTGACGTGGCACATCGCCAACGTAACTTTTACCAGCGGATGTTTTTTTTACTGGTTTCCTCGTCACAGTTTTGAGTACTGGGAAAAACTCCAATCGCCAGCAGAAGCTACGTTCCTCGATGGTACAAGGCAGCAATTACGCGCCGAAGGAATTCTCTCGCCAATTCAGCAACCTTTGCTGGCGCCGTGGGTCCAGGTTGCTGCTACCTTTGGAAAGATTGCTTCTACCCTTCGAGCCTCCGCTTTTCTTCGGTACCAGCGAAGTATCGGCGCAGTGCTCCCGGACTCTAACTGGCACGTTCAGACCTTCAGCCTTGGGGTTCAACTATCCGGCGATTTGCTGGGACAGCCTCTTCGGCGAAGACTGTTCCGCGATACGGTGTACCAGCGGGATACAACCACAACCTACGATGTGATGATTGCAGCCGATACCGTCTTGCTTCAAGCGGAAACGGCGCAGACCGAACATTATGCCATTGGGGATTTGGCCGTCGCATTAACCATTGTGCGTCAGACGTACATCCGGAAAGTTCCGATGCCTCGCTCGCTGCTGACGGCGACCATTGTTCCAAAACTGGTTACACGCGATGGGCAAGAGGATACCGTATTGAGTATTGAAGGAACCCTTGGGATTGAGCACCGATTCGATTTTCCGCTGTCCGCTATTGTCATTGCCGATACGGCATTCCCGCCGCCAGTGGCACAGCCGTGTCAGCAGCAGTGGCAGTGGTTTTTCCGCACCACGCGCCGAACAGCGTCGGTTCGGTGGTTACTGCAACGATTGCTGCCATCGGATACCCTCACGTTGTTTGGAATAGCAGCCGCATCGCGCGCTCCGCACTTTGCCCAGCAATTGCAGTGGCTTGCATCGTTTCTGTCCCGCTGCCTGCCCTGCGTTGTTATTCCGGAGATCGAAGCAGCCGGTGCTCCTTCGCAACCTTCCGTTGCCTTTCCGCATTCTTCCAGCAATATCTTTCTGCTTATGCCCCACCGGGATTCCTTGCTGCTGCGCTCCGAACAGGATACAGTGTTGATCTCTAACATTCAGAAAGTGCGATTCTATCTGCGAACGGTTGCCGAAGCGGGGGTGAAGCGGTGGAGTATTGTCATAACGGCTGGCGAGCAAAAATGGATCTTCCGGGGATTTTCCGATCCTCCATCGTTCGTTGATTGGAACTTAGCAAGTTTTCCTGTGTGGTGGAAAACTGCTGCTGCGCCGGTGCACTTTTTCTTTCAGGTAGAGGATTTTGATGGTCAGGTGTTTCAGACGCCAACGGGAAGCATAACGGTACGGGTACTTCCCTCCGATTCTGTAGGTGTACTTCAGCAGCATCGATACCGCTTCGCTTTTTATCCCGTTCGCTTTCATTCCGCATTGTGGCAGCAACTCCGCTCGATAATGTCAGCGAAGCTGGGGGCGTTGGGCGGATTGCAGCATGCCTATGTGGTAGCACCGGGATGGCAGATCCCGTCAACGACCGCTGCTGCCCTGGAAGGTTTGCCGGTTCCACTGGAGGGGTATTATCCCGTTCGGGCTGAACAGATGCTATTCGAGCGGTGGATAGCAAATCCCGTCTGGGTCTTTGTTGAACGATGAAATTCATATAAAGGGCTGGCGCTAATGATCCATCGACACGCCAGCCCGCAAAAGCTTACTCTGAAGGCTGGAAAATCTGGTCCTCCAGAGGAATGTTGATCTCGTACTGCTGAATCTCTTCTGTGATGGTAATCGGTCCAACCCGGGTTTGGGTCTTCTTCGGTAGCTGGACGCCGTTGACGGTCATATACTCTAAGATTTCCTCCGTGATCGGCGTTGTACCACCCTGTGGATTCTCAATCGTTCGCTGAATTTTGGTGATCAGGTATGTCTCCGGATCGACAAAGTAGCGAATGACTTTGCCACCGGGCGATGTTGCTTTAATAGCAATTTTTCCACCACGCAGCCCATCGACCTCAAGCGTGTAGCCAGCATCGGCAAGATCCAGAAGCGGGAACAGAGACAGAACATTGCGGGAAAGCTCTTCGGCATCGGTCCCGGTTTTTTGTTGAGTCGGTTGCCCCATCGCCTGTTCCCACACTTTCCCTTTGGAAACCCATACTTCGTGTGTGAACGTTGGCAGGCTGAGTTTGTAGTGCCCCTGATCGGGACGCTTAATTTCCTTGAGAAATGAGCCGGAAAACTGTTGCGGACCGCTTGCCATCGTGATAGAACCGGTGGCTCGCACCGTATGAATCTTCTGGATGTTCTCTTTCCCCCCCACCGCTTTTTCGTAACGGTCTAAAATTTCGTTGACAGAAAAGCTGATCGTCTCGCCCGACGTTGCCGTGTCGGTAATCGGCTGCAAGTCCAGATCGTAGCGGTAGACATTGCCGAAATTTGCCAGCTTTGCCTGTACCGAAGGGTCGCCCACAATGACAAAGCGCAGGTTGCCCGGCGCTAAGTAGCGGGCTGCTACCGTTTGGACGTCCGCGGGGGTGTAGCTCATATATCGCTGCGGGAATTGCTTCAGGTGCTCAAAGGATTCACCGAACAGATCAGCCCGCTGGATCAGTGAGGCAACAAATGAGGAGGACTCAAAGGACATCAGATAGGAACCGACCGTATGGCGCTGAATGCGATACAATTCTTCAGCGGTTGGTCCCTGACTGCCTAATTTGACGATTTGATCGATCATCACCGTCAGAGCGGAATCCGTCACGGGATTCCGCACGTCCGCGGCGCCAACAAACCGATTGGCATACTTCGCACGGGTCAGAAAAGCAAAGGGGGTATAGGTATAGCCGTACGTTTCCCGTAGCGTCTTAAAGAACCATCCGCCGAAGCCGCTGCCCAACATTTCTGAAGCTAACCGGAGTTTCTCATAATCTGGATGGGCATAAGGAACAGCCGGAGCTGTCGCAATAAGCGTTGACTGAACAGAACCGGGTCGCTCGATGAAATAGACACCCGAAGGGGCGACGTGGGGTTTCGGTACTTTCGGTATCTGGATGGCGTGCCGTTCCCAGTTTCCGAAAAATTGCTCTATCCACTGCCGCGCTTCCTGCACCGTGGCATCGCCAACGACAGCGATCGAGATAAGATTGGGAACAAGGTATTGCTGATGCAAGGCGCGCAGGTCCTCAGCCGTAATTGCATTGACACTTTCCTCCGTCGGGCTTTGTGCGTACGGGTGATCATTGCCGTAAATAATCTTGCGTGCCAGTTTGTTCCCAATGGTGAAAGGCTGAGTTTTTTCGTGTTGCAAGCCCGCAATCACCTGTTGCTTATATTTCTGAAGCTCGGATTCCGGGAAAGTGGGGCGTTGCAAAATATCGGCAAGGACTGAGAGAATCTGCCCGCTGTATTTTTTGAGCCCTGATGCTACCACGTACATAGCATCACCGCCGGCGCTCGTTGTCAGCGAGGCACCGATAGAATCCAGCGCTTGCGCAATATCCAGCGCCGATCGAGTCCTGGTCCCTTTGGTAAGCATATCGACCAGCATTTCCATTGCTCCTGCTTTGCCCGGTGGATCGGCAATGGAGCCGACGCTAATTTGTACCCGGAATGCAATCGTTGGTTGTTCGTGGTCTTCGACTACAAATACTTTAAGACCGTTGGACAGGGTCAACGTCTGGAAAGCAGGGAATCGGACCGCCGTCAGTGGTCCGGGTTCCGGTCTTTTCGTAACATCAATAGCCTGCTGGGCGTAGAGTCCACACGTAATCAGCAGTATGGCTAACATGTTCCATCCAGAGTTCCATCGCATTGCTCACGGCTCCCTTTGTTTATTCTGAGTGTTTGGTTTGTTGCATTGCTGCTGGCAGGTATTGGAGGACGACGGCTTTATCAGGGACAAAGTACTGTTGCGCTACGCGCTGAATATCTGCCGGCGTCACTTTGAGATAATACTGCAATTCGGTGTTGATTCTTCCGGGATCGTCATAGTAGGCTTTGTAAGTTGCCAGGCTCAGCGCTTTGCTCAACACCTGTTTCTTGCCCGAAACAAAGCGGGCTTCCGCAATGTTGCGGGCTTTGCGGAATTCTTCTTCGGTGATCCCATCGCGCTGAATTCGGCGGATTTCCTGCCACAAAGCATACTCGATAGTATCCAGCGATTGTCCCGGTCCAGCGATGCCCAGCATTACCAGAAGGCCAGCATACTGTCGATCACTGAGGAAGCTGGTTGCCTGTACCGCCAGTTGCTTGTCGACCAGATTTCGGTAAAAGCGAGAGCTTTCCCCATCGGCTAAAATGGTCGTCAGCATTTCCAGGGCATAGGCATCGGGATCGCCGGATCTGGGTCCCCGAAATCCGATGAAAATGGCGGGCAGTTGCGCTTTCGGATCATAAATGGTGTCGCGGTACCCGTGCCGTAACGGCGGGATTGTCACCGGTTTTCGAGGAGAAAGCGCTGCTTTTGGGTACTGTCCAAAGTAAGCATCAATCAGATTGCGTGCCTGTTGAGGATCAAAATCGCCAGAAATGACCAAAATAGCGTTACCGGGCTGATAGTAACGGTTGTAGAATGCCTGGAATTCCTCAATCTTTGCGCTGTCAATGTGCTGCGATTTGCCGATAGGAGTCCATTGGTATGGTGAGCCAGCAAAGAGGTGGGCATACATCGTTTCAAACCATCCGCCGTACGGGGAGTTCTCATATCGCATTTTCCGTTCTTCTTTGACCACCTTCCGCTGGGTTTCAACGGAGACGGAATCGATGATCAACTGTCGCATCCGCTCTGCTTCAATCCAGAGCGCTAAGGCTAACTCATTTGCCGGCAAGCGCAGGTGGTATACGGTCGCATCCTGGGAGGTGAAGGCATTGAGCTCGCCACCAGCTTCCTGGACATACTGATCCAGTTTGCCACGGGGAATATGTTTGGTACCGGAGAACATCAAATGTTCAAAAAAGTGAGCAAAGCCGGTTCGGTGCGGATCTTCATCACGAGATCCAACTTTGTAGTATACCACGGTCGCAACTACCGGCGCAGAGGTGTCACGGTGGAAAATCACTTCCAGACCATTGGGAAGTGTATAGGTGGTAAACTCAATGGGATGGAAATTTTGCGCAGGAAGTTGCAAAATGACACACAGGCTGACAAGCAAATACGGTTGCAACCGGGACAACCAGCCCTTTTTCATCATCAGTCCTTTCTATTTTTGTGAAACGAAAACAGGGCACAAATACGGTTATTCAGGTGATTTGTTGCAGAGTGGTACGATGGAGTCTGGAACACACGAAATTCAGAACTGCTTGGTTCGTTCCTAACCATTCCTCTGGGTGCAGCCCTGAGCAGTATATTTAATTGGGCATTAGTGTATGGAGATTATCCTCAGCAACTTGCAAGCTGTGGCAGTGCTGACCGATGCAGATGGGGTGGTAAGTCAGGTTGAGTATTATGGGGATCATCGATGGTGGGAATTTTCCGAAGCGGTCAATCTCCGAAAATTCCTCTTGCCAACTGATCAAGATCGGATAGACCAGATATTAGCAGAACTGGACCAGAGATCGCCAGCGATGCTCTCTTTTACGCTGACCTCTGGTGTCCAGTGTTATGCGGTGATTGCTAAGAGTGATCACCATTACCACTGGCTGATCTTTCCTCAGCATCAGGTGCAAACTTACCCGGAGCCCGAACTGACCCTCTTTCGTCGGATTTTCGACCTGCTGCCGCTGGATATTGTGGTTTTTGACCCGCAGCATCGCTATCGATACGTAAGCCCAACTGCTGTGCCGAATCCGGAGGTTCGGCAGTGGATCCTGGGGAAAACAGACTTCGATTGGGCGCGGGAGCGACAGCGCCCGCTCCATATCGCTGAGCAACGACGACGATATTTTCAGAAGGCACTGCATAGCCGAGCGGTTGTGTCGTGGGTAGAAGAGTTTCCGACAGCGGATGGGCAGATCCGATACTTCCTTCGCTCCTTCTTTCCCATTCTGGATGAGCAGGAGGAGGTTTCCTGGGTCGTGGGGTATGCAGTGGAGCTTACCGAGCAAATTGGATATCAACGGGAACTGGAACGTATCAATCGAGAGCTGGAAGCTATTCTGCAGGCTATCCAGGATCCGGTGCTGGTGCTCTTTGACGGTGAGAAAATCGAGCTGATCAACCACGCTGCCGAACGGTTGTTGGGACAATCCTTAGATGCGTTACGCGGGCAGCGGCTTTCCGAGGTATTGCGCAAGGCTCATTGGCGCGAGGAACAATTGCAACCGTTGCAGCGGGCACTGGAGCGGGCGACGACAGAGGGAGTTTATGACTGTGAAAAGATATTGAGGCTCTCTTTTCCGGACGGGGAGCACTTTTATACGCTTTACAGTACTGCCATAGAATTGGAACCTGAACATCGGATCGGAACGGTCCTGGTATTGCGGGATGTTACCGAAGAACGGCAGCGGATGCAGGCATTACAGGAGAGCGAAGAACGGTTTCGGAATCTGGTGGAGCATTCGCCGGTGCCGATAGTGATTCATAGCGAAGGTCGAATTGTGTATTGTAATCCGGCAGCAGCGAAAGCATTTGCACTTTCAGATCCTGAGGATGCCATTGGACGTTCTCCCTATGAATTTATCCATCCAGAGTCACGTAGGATAGCTCACAAACGGATCGAAAATGTTTATCACAAGTACCAGGTTGCTCCAGCAATAGAGGAAAAATTCCTGCGTGCTGACGGTTCTGCTTTTGAAGTCATCGTTATGGCAATGCCGGTTCGGTGGAAAGGTAAACCGGCATCCCAGGTGGTGTTCTACGATATTAGCCAGCAGAAAGCGCTGGAACGCGAACTTCGGCGGTTGAACCAGGCACTGGAAGAAAAAGTGGAGGAGCGGACAGCGGAGCTGGAAACAGCGCTGGACCGTTTGAAAACAGCACTGCTCAAAGAGCAGGAGCTCAATGTGATGAAATCGCGATTTATTTCGCTGGTTTCCCACGAGTTCCGAACCCCGCTAACGGGGATTATTTCCAGTGCAGAGCTGCTTTTACGCTACTTCGATCGACTCTCACCAGCAGATCGGCAGAAACATCTGGAAAATATTTTGAACTTGAGTAAGAATCTCAACGAGTTGCTGGAAGAGATTATCCACTTGGGGAAAGTAGAAACTGGTAAGTACCAACCGCTGCTGGAGCCCATAGAAGCTGCTCAGGTGGTGAAAGATATTGTCCGCAACTTTACTGCCAGTCATTCGGATCATATCATCCACATCCAGTTGCAGCCTGAACCGTTTCCTGTTCTGAAGTTAGATAAAATCGTGCTCCGTCACGTTGCCCAGAATCTTATTTCCAACGCTCTGAAGTATTCTCCTCCCGGCACGGAGGTGAGGATAACCCTGCAATATGCCGACGATGTTTTGACCTTGACGGTCTGTGATCAGGGGATTGGCATTCCGAAGTCAGAATTACCCTACATCTTTCAGCCGTTCCATCGTGCCCGTAATGCGCAGCTTATTGAGGGGACGGGGCTGGGATTGGCAATTGCCCATAAGCTGGTGACCCTTTGCGGCGGTCGGATCGCCGTTGAAAGCGAAGAAGGCAGGGGAAGTTGCTTTACCGTAGCGTTACCTGCACAGCCGGTGGCAGATAAGACAACGGCGTCGCCGGAAGAAAATGCGCGTTGAGAGGCTGCGCAATGGACTGCTCGAACGGTGTCCAATGGGAGGAGGGCAGCAGATAGACGCTACGTCCCGTTGCATCAATGGGGTGAAAGGTGGAAATTTCTGGATAGGCTGATTGAACGGAGAATGTCCTGAGGCACTGGAGTAAATATTGACAAAGCAGCGATAATGGAGCAGCAAGAGCAAGCGGAATTGATAAAAAAATCCGATTTCTTCCATCGTGTGTACGCAATTGTGGCCCAAATTCCGCGGGGCAGGGTCACAACGTACGGGCATATTGCTCGCGCGCTGGGCGTCGGCTCTGCTGCCCGGATGGTCGGGTATGCACTCAACGCCTTAGCCCGACAGCAACGATGGGATTTGCCGTGTCACCGGGTAGTGAACCGACGGGGGGAATTGTCTGGACGGCGGTATTTCCCGACGCCAGCGTGGATGGAAACGATGCTGCGCCGGGAAGGTGTGCGGTTTATCGAGGAAAATCGAGTCGATCTGGAGCGACATTTGTGGATCCCACCGCCTTTGTCCCCTTGCCAGTTCAAAAGAGACATTGACCGGTAGCATCTGCTACAACGTTCCGCTTTTCAAATCCCATCGATCAACGAATGGGAGATTCGCTACTTCGTTTACTGTTGCCAGTGCCGGAGTCCTCGTTTAGCGTCCTGCGCAAATTCTCAGAACACCACCTGGAAATCCTGCCACTGGTGAGATGGAGGAACTTCGTCGATTTCTACTCGATCAACTCTTGCTGCCAGTGGTCCTTTGCGGGCAAGGGCGATCAGCCGATCAATTGCTTCCGGTTCACCTTCGGCGTAGATAAACACTTCGTTGCCAGAGGGCTCATTGCGAACATAGCCACGCAGACCCAGCGCTCGAGCATTGCGCAGAATGAAGTAACGGAAGCCAACGCCCTGCACTCGACCGTAAACCCGGATTGTTACTGCCTTCAGCGCTTCCATATCAACGTTTGACCACGATCGGGACCGATCCGATGAGCTTGTTGTCTTTCCACAGCTCCAGCAAATACGTTCCCGTTGCAACGGTGGGAGGTAAGTTTAAATGGATTTCTCCCAGCCCGTTGGTTTCCTGATTTTCCCACCGGTGTACTTCGCCCCCTTTGAGGGAGTACAGATACACGGTGAAGGGACCCGTAAAAGTCAGTTCCATTTCTTTGGGAGTTTCAATTTTGAAGCGACCGGTGACCGGGTTCGGAGAAACTTTGATGCTCGGCTGTATTGCTTCATTTCCTCTTCCACCACCGCCTTCCAACCGAATCTCCGGAATAGGGCAGGGTTCTAAGGCATCATCCTGGATAAACTCGATCTGGTCGGGCTGATCTTCACGGAAGGTGGAAAGCAGCGTCTGGAATGGTTCAATGGTGCTCCACTGCAGCCCGGCTTTCCCCGTAACATCGGAGATGGGTCCGACAACCGCTGTGCCAATGATAGAACTGCCACGGGGCGGAATGGGGGGGATCAAATCGCCCAGATCCTGAGAACCAGCCGGCGTTGGAGCGGAAATTGCCAGTGCTAAGATGTTGTATTGTGGGTTCTCCGGCAGAAAGTGATACTCCGCATACCGTTCTGCTTTTTGCACGCGAAATACCAGTCCGCCAACAGGCTGGAAATACTGCTGGTTGAATTTCCATACAAAGTCACACTCTGCCAGATACAGGGGTTGAATGCCAGTGTTTTGCACTGTAATGTCAAACTTCAAATACCCTGCTTCGATGCGGGGATTTTCGATGCATACCGATGCACTATAGATCTGCGCTGCTATAAACGGCGTGGTGAGCAGCCATAGGCTTATGAAAAACCACCATTTCTGCATCATTGTATCCATTGCTTTGTGAACAGGACTGCAAAATTACAGCAATTTGCAGGATTAATCGGTGTTTTTTGCCTCTTTGCTCATCAGTGTTTCGATTTCTTCGACGGTCCGCTCTAAGCCAGCAGAAAGGATTTCGTAGCCAGATTCGGTAATCAGGACGTCCTCCTCAATGCGGATGCCGATGTTCCACCATTTCGGATCACACGGGCTACCTTCGGGAATATAGATGCCGGGCTCGACCGTGATGACCATTCCGGGTTGCAGAGTTCGTGAAGTGCTCACATCGTGGACGTCCAGTCCCAGGAAGTGCGAGGTATAGTGAGGGAAATACCACCGAACCTGCTCTGGATCGGTGATGATGCCCAGGTCTAAAAGTCCCTGCGTGATAACCCGCCGTGCGGCTTCGTGCGGAGCGGAAAAAGGCTTACCCGGCTGGCAGTGGGCAAAAGCAGAATCCTGGGCACGAACGACTAACTGATAGAGTGCCCGCTGCGCTGGCGAGAACCTGCCATTCACCGGAAAGGTACGGGTGATGTCTGCCGTATAGCCCCGATACTCTGCGCCACAGTCCATTAACACCAGATCGCCGTCCTGTGTTTTGCGACGGTTGGTGCTGTAGTGCAGGATGCAGGTGTTGGGCCCAGACCCCACGATCGAAGGATATCCCACCGCTTCCGCACCCAGGTCGCGGAACGTGCATTCCATCACGTTTTCCAGTTGGTATTCGTAAATGCCGGGAGCAGCAGCTCGCATTGCTGCCCGGTGTCCTTCGATTGTGATCGCAACGGCACGTCGGAGCAGCGCAATTTCCACAGAATCCTTGATTTGCCGCATTGCTGCCAGCAGCGGATGGAGGGAACGAAGGCGGATATGGGGATACCGCTTTTTCAGAATTTTCCGCCACTCCCGTCGCAGGTAAATGCGGCGCTGAAACAGAGGATCATTTAGAAAGGGCGTTGGCGATTTATCAAGGTATACTGCCGTGCGTTCTTGCAGTAGTCGCCGAATCACAGGACTGTACAGGGAGTCCGGCAGGGCTGGAATCCCATAGATCTCCGAGATTTCCTCCGGACCCAGCCTGACACCTGTCCATAACTCTGCGTGCGGCTTGCGGGGGGGCGCAAAGACAACGGCAGAGACCCGCAAGTTGCTCGCCGTGTCAATAACAATACCGCCAGGCACCAGCAGGAGCGTGACATTGGGCTGCGGAATGCCGGTCAGATAGAGCATATTGCTGTTCTGTCGGTATTCGTAATCGACATCGTTCTGACGATTGCGGATGTCGGCAGAGAACACAAGGGCAAAAGCGGAATCGGGCAGTTGCTCCAGCAAGCGCTGCCGCCGCTGCTGATAGACACTTAATGGCGCTGCCGGCTGGAAGATATGCGCTGTTTCCCACCGGTACACTGCGGACGGCGGTTGAGACCATCCGGTTGCCGGGAATACAACAAAGAATGCTGCGATTATCCAGAAGTAGCATTGCCGCATTATGGCTTCTCCATCTTTATTTGTGATAAGTCAAAAGTTGCAATCACCGGGGCGTGGTCTGACGGCGTTGGCTTGCGCCGCCGCCGTGCCCATAAATCCACCTCAACGTCCTGGAGGGCGGGCAGCAGCGGTCGGGTGCAGAAGATGTAGTCGATTCGCATCCCTGCATTCTTCCAGATCGCGCCGCCAATGTAATCCCACCAGGTGAATTGCTGTTGATCGGGATAAAGAAAACGGAAAGTGTCGGTCAAGCCCCACTCCAGAATGGAGCGCAGCGCTTCTCGCTCTTCTGGCATTGTGCCAATAGTGTCTCGAAGCGCCTCCGGATCATACACATCTTTGTCCTCCAGAGCAACATTGAAGTCACCGACGACGACCAGCGGTTGATCCGGATTGAAGGTGGTGTTCAAAAAGTCCCGAAATCGCTCATACCATCGGAGTTTGTAGAAGTATTTTTCCGTTCCTCGAACGTCGCCGTGTGGTGCGTACACATTGACGATGGTGACCATTTCGGTTGCACCCCACATTAACCGTTTTTGCTCATCCCACCGGGGGTCTCCAAACCCATAGTGAACGGTCGTTAAAGAATGTCGGGTACAGATGGCAACCCCGTTGTACGTTTTCTGACCGAACGGGTAGCAGTGGTAACCAGCCGGCTGGAACAGAGAATGAGGGAAAAGTTCATCGACTACTTTCAGTTCCTGCAAACAGAGGACGTCCAGATCGGCGTTGCGTTTTTCTAACCATCGCGTTACCAGCTCGGAGCGTGCGCGAATAGAGTTTACGTTGTACGTGCAAATTTTCATTTTGCGCTGTGTTCCCTTCATCTCACCGAAGCACGCAAACGTAGATCGAAGAGGAAAACTGTATATTTGCAGTTTTGGAAACGAAGGAAGCCGCTGAGGATTCGATGCACCGAACGGATTTAGCACGCGCCATTTATCGTGTTGCGCATTTGACTGGCCAATTCAAACTGCGTTCGGGTCAAATCAGCCGGGAATATTTTGACAAGTATCAGTTTGAAAGCCAGCCCGTGTTGTTAGCAGCGATTGCCGAACATCTGGCGGCACTCCTGCCCGCAGGAGCGGAAGTTATTGCTGGACTGGAAATGGGAGGGATCCCTTTGGCGACGGCGCTGTCGCTGTATACCGGCATCCCGGCTGCATTTGTGCGAAAGCAGCCAAAGCCGTATGGAACGCAGCGCATCGCCGAAGGAGCGGCAGTGGCAGGCAAAAACGTCGTTGTGCTGGAGGATGTTGTGACCACCGGGGGCCAGGTGGTGGAAAGTGTTTCGGCACTTCGAGAAGCAGGCGCATCGGTCGAAGTGGTGCTGTGCGTTATCAACCGGGGTGGAGCGGTGGCGATTGAGCATCTTGGAAAGGCGCATTTGCGCCTGCGAGCACTCTTTACCGCTGCTGAACTGGAAAAATTCGCTGTATCATAAATCTGGATTGTGCACAATGTCTTTGGAATTGTTAGCCAGATTATGCCGCACTCCCGGCATTCCGGGACGGGAAGAGCAGATGCGGCAGTTGATTCGCCAGGAGCTGAGTGCGTATGCAGAGGACTTTTTCGAAGACCAGATGGGGAATCTGTTCGCTGTTCGGAAAGGCAGTGGTCCCAGTCCTCGCACCATTATGATTGCCGCCCATATGGACGAGATTGGATTTGTGGTACGCTACATTTCCAAAGAGGGGTTTATTTATTTCCATCCCGTTGGTGGATTCGATCCGCGTACCTTAGTTGCTCAGCGGGTGAAAGTCTATGGCCGGGAAGTGCTGGATGGCGTGATTGGCATTAAGCCGACGCATCTTACGACACCGGAGGAGCGCAATAAAGTGATCCCCCTGTCTGATTTGTTTATCGATGTCGGCTTGCCCGGTGAAGAAGTGCGGCAGTTGGTGCAGGTTGGGGATATGATTACGCTGGAGCGGGAGTTTATCCCCTTAGGGCAGTGTGTGACTTCCAAAACCTTAGATGATCGTGTCGGTTTGTATGTGATGATCGAAGCATTCCGGCGTTTTCAGGCGTCCGAAGATGATATTTATGCGGTAGCGACTGTTCAGGAAGAAGTAGGACTACGGGGCGCGCAAACGGCTGCCTTTGGACTGGAACCTGACATTGGGATAGCGATCGATATTACCATTGCGGCGGATATTCCCGGGATGGAGGAAAAAGATTATTGCACGCGGCTGGGTGAAGGCGTTGCTATTAAAGTGCTGGATTCCTATTCGATCTCTGATCAGCGGCTGGTGCATTTCTTCCGCCAACTGGCGGAGGAAAACAACATTCCTTACCAGATGGAAGTGTTGCCCCGCGGTGGAACGGATGCCGGTGGTATGCAGCGCAGTCGGGAAGGGATTCCAGTTTGTACTATTTCGATCCCAACTCGCTACACCCACAGTGCCGTGGAAACAGCGCATCAAGAAGACATTGAAGCAGCCATTGCTTTGATGACCCTGTTTCTGGAAAATTCTTCGGCGTTGCAGTTGTAACACAGGTGGCAGCTATGCGTCACTGAGCCCTGATGGGCAGAAAGTAGCAGGGTAACGGTCTGGATGTCGGAACAGCAGTCCCCAGCATCAGCACAGCCATCACCGGGCAGCCGGCGATCTCGATGGTCATTCCGACGAATTGTTGGGGGTATCGTATTGCTTCTGCTGCTGTTCCCGGTAGGCGTGATCGGATTGTTTCAGCTTCCTCCGGTCCGCTCCCTGGTGCTGCGCACAATCGAAAGCTCGATTAACCGGATGCTCCTGCCCGGTGCGACTTTCCACATCGGAGACGTTGGCGGTACATTGTGGAATACATTGAGCCTGGAGAATGTCCTGCTGGTCGTCGATGGGGATACGCTTGCCTTTATTCCTCGGATCCGCATTGACTACAATATCGAGACGGTGCTTCGGCGTCACCTTGAGATCTCGAAACTGCTGATCGATCAGCCAAAAGTGTATCTCTACCGCCGTCGGGAGAAGCAGTGGTGGAATTATCAGCGCCTTGTGCGACCGGATACGACTGTATCGACGGCTACTCCCTGGTCTTACCGGATCGACCAACTGGAAATCCGCAGCGGTCAATTGGTGCACATCGACGAACGCCGGTTACACGCTCCTGCTGATCGGTTCTTAGTAGATCGGTTGCAACTGGATAGTCTGGCATTGCAAGCACAACTGGCTGGCAGCACCGATGGTACAATGATCACGGTGTTTCTCAAACAGCTTGCTTTCATTGATCGATTCTCTTCTTTTCGACTTCGCAATGCGACGGGAACCGTTCGCAAAGCCGGGGATGCACTGGAAATTTTCAACGCGATGGTGCAAAGCGCTGGCTCGTCGGTCCGGCTGAATATCCAGACTGATAGCCTCCAGGCTTTCATTGCAGGCGATCAGGATGCACTTGCTGCTCGGTGGTCAGTGGAAGCAGACTCCCTCCGGATGGAAGAGTTCCGGCTGTTTCTACCCCAACTGCCACCCGGTGAAGGTTCGGTATATCTTCAGGCAGTGGGCGACCTTCAGAATCGGCGTATAGCGATTCGGCGGTTCAGGCTTGCTGCTGGCAACAGTTTCCTCCAGCTCCGGGGTGCCGGAACACTGGCAACATCGCTGGAGCAGTCTCGCTTTACCACGGCGGCGGCATCAGCGGTCGTCTTTCGTTCGGATCTTCGCCGAATTTTCCCTGTAGCGCTTCCCCCGATGCTTCAGGATCTGGATTCACTGCGCATTCGGCAATTGCAGTTCGACGGTACCCCTGTCAGGGCGACGGTCGAAGTGCAGGCACTCGCCGATGCGGCTCCGGTGCAGGGGCAAGTGCAGTATGACCTTGCAAAACATCGATACTGTGTGCGACTCCAATTCCGGCAGCTGAATTTGCAGCAGTTCAGTCAGCGGCTGTTTCCGTCTACCCGGCTTACCGGTACCATTGAGGGCTGTTTGCAGGGAACGACTCTGGAAAATAGCCAGGCAACGCTGGCGTTAACGCTTCGCCATTCCACTGTGGAATCCGGACAGATTGGGAAACTGCTGCTCGCTGCCCGCTATCGGGATCAACGGCTGTCTCTGGATTCTCTGGTCTTTTATCACGATGCTGCGTTGCAACGCAACTTACGGGTGCAGGGATGGGTCTACGTGGATACCGCAACGCCCCGGTATGATGTTGCGCTCCAGATGGATCAACTGGCGTTGCAGCAACTCTTGCCTTCATTGCCTTTTCGGGTGACCGCACAGGTGCGTTTAGCCGGTCAGGGCGCAACGGTAGATGATTTTGTCGGGCAATTAACGGCGCAGGTGGATCGCGTCGATTGGAAAGACCGGAGTTTTCTGCCGTTTACCCTGCAATTGCTGTCGGATCGAAGTTCTGCGGGGCGATCGGTAGCGTTGCGCTCTGATTTTGCAACCGTTCGTCTGGATGGAACATTTCGATGGGCAGCTCTGGTGCACAGTCTGGTGCACCATTCCACGGAGCTTGCAGCATACTTTGTTCAGTCGGTCCGGCTCTTTGCGGATACCACTGCAAAGCCAGAGCGGATGTTTCAGGATTCTGTGGATTGCCGCTTTTCCCTCCATTTGCTTAATGCTGCCTACTTGCAGCCGTTGCTGCCAGATTTTGCCCTCTGGTTTCAGGGGACCTTGACAGGACGGGTGATTCAGTATCCTGAACAGGCGAGCATGCTGCACATTGATTCACTCCAGCTTGTGAATTTCGATCTCCACACAGCCAGCGATACCATCCAGATTTTTGCCATAACGGGAAGCATTCAGCAGCAATTGTTCCCGGAGCCTGAGCGGGATCAGGTTCACATCGTTGCACGTTTACCTTACGGATTGCGCGTAAATCAACTGGATATCTGGCAGGGAAGTGCGGTTTTTCACCGTCGGGGAGACAGTGTTCGCATTGAAGGTACGGTGGCTTTTGCCTCTGATTCTATGCGGCTGGCACTGGCAGGAACAGTGATTACGGGGAATGCCCGACTTCAGGTGCAGTTAGATACTGCAAGCATTCGGTATCGCCAGCTTCAGTGGGGGGCGACGCGCCCTGTATGGGCGTATCTGACGCCGGCAGCCATAACATTCGAACAGGTGGAATTTGCCGGTATTTACGGAGACAGCATTCGTGTTCGGGGAATCTGGCGGTTTGCTGATTGGGCTGATCTGACGCTGACAGTGACCAATGAGGCATTTCATCCTGTGTTCCACCAGATCCTTGGACTGGATAGTACCGCTTTACTCAGTACCTTGCAGGGCACGGTTCGCCGGTGTGAGATGGTCGTGCAGGGCGCGCTGGCAGAACCGGAGATTTATATTGAATGGGCAACAGATACTCTCTTTTTCCAGCGTCAGAGGCTGGGAATTTTTGCCGGTACACTGCGGTACCAATACCAGGTCTGGCAGGGAGAGGCAGTATTGACGGATCGCGCAAAGCCACGGCTGCAATTGGTGTTGCAGCAATTGCCACTCCAGATCAATTTTCAGGACTGGCAGTTTGCCGTTGATACAACGCGCCCGCTGTATGCAAGTGTCGTTGCTGAGCGTATGCCGCTGGCACTGCTCCAGTCTTTTCTCCCCTTTGTGGCGGATCTCACGGGGGTCTGGCAGCTCCAGCTTCAGCTTAGTGGATATCTGCCGGATCGATTGGTGTATCGGGGGGAAGCAAACATTGATCGGGGACAGTTCGTCGTCCCGGCTACGAATATTCGATACCGCGTCGAGGGAAGAATTACGTTTCGCAAGGATACTCTTTTTATTCGCTCGCTGAATGTGCAGAATATGCCAGAGGATCTGTCCGATGGCAGAGCAGAGCTTCGAGGTTTTGTTTTTCTCCCCAGCTTTTCGCTCAAGCAGTTCGATCTCCAGTTACACACAGCAAAATTACTGGTAATGAGCCGGGCAACGCAGGCAGTCAACCCGGCACTCTATGGTACTCTTGTCCTCCGAACTCGCACTCCACTGCGATTATCCGGTTCCTTAGAGCTGCCATCGTTGAGCGGAGAAATTGATGTGCTGAAAGCGGTGCTGTTTTTCCCCGAACAGCAGGATATGGAAAACTTTCAGCAACCGTATTGCTACGAGCGGATTGTGTATCAGAATGGCAAGCGGCTGCGATTGGATCGCAACTGCCCCGATGAACTGTACCAGACGGTGGGAGATACAGCGGCGAAACCGGTAGCAGAGCTACCGAATTTGCACCCTTCATTTTTAGATCGACTGCACTATTTCCTGACCATTCACTTTCGAACATCCGTTCTGGTGACAATGGACTTCAGTCCTTTCGAGCAACTGGTGGCGGAATTGGAAGCTCCGGAGCCGTTGTATTATATGACCAATCCACTTACGGGCAAGCCGGAGTTCTATGGTGAGTTAATTGTCCGCAAGGGATCAACGTACAAGTTTTATCGGATTTTTTCTGCTGAAGGGCGGATTTCTTTTCGCACCGGCATTGATAACCCTGAGCTGGATCTGGTAGCAGAATTGCGCGGTCGCCGTTTTGTAGACCAGGAGGTGCAAACGTATCGGGTGATCATCTACATTCAGGGCACGAAAAAAGCGCCGAAATTACGCTTTGCTTACTACATTAACGGGGAGGAACAGACAGGGGATCCACAGGAGGTGCAGGCAAATAGCATTTTTTTGATTTTGTTCGGTAAAACAAAAGCAGAATTTCAGCAGGGAAGCAGCGATCCGCAGTTGGCAAGCATCTTTTCGTCGGGCATTTCCTCCGGGTTATCGAAATTTATCACAGAAGTGCTGCAAAGCACTGGCATTATTCGCAGTGCCGACATTGTGCTCCGACAGTCGGAAACTTTTGGGGATTGGGACCTGACGCAGGCGGAAATTCGGCTGCGTGGCGAAATCGCCCCCCTGGGAGTATTGTGGCAGTATGGAGGGGAAGTGGGAGACATCAGTCGTGCAACGTTTGAAATTAACTTTCCTCTGGGGAGTTTGACCAATGTTGAAGCGCTTCGTGGTCTGGTCGTCCAGATTCGGCGGAGCGTGGTTCAAACACAATCTTTGCTCAGTCAGCAACGTGAATACGAAATCAAAGTGTTGTATCGATACAGTTGGTGATGTTTTTATGGATGGGCGCGATCCTCTCATTCGGGAAATTCGGCTTCTGGGTATTCCACTGATCATTCTGGCTACCGTCGCCGTTGGATTTGTATTTTACCAGTTGCGCTCGATCCTGATTCCGTTTGTGATTGCTATCTTCCTTTCTTACCTCTTTAAGCCGCTGGTAGCATCGCTGTCGCAGCGGCGAGGCATTCCAATGCCCATTACCATTGCAATTGTGCTTATTGCGGTTGCTGCCATTGTGACGCTGTTTGCATTGGGTGTGTATTCCACCGTTGATGCTTTCGTTGCGGCGCTACCCCGCTACCAGCAGCGGATTGATTTTCTCATTCAGTCCTTCTGGGAAACTATCCAGCGGTCGCAGCTTCGGGATCTGGTTGCTGACATTTCCTGGCAGGAACTGATCGACATTTCAGCGCTTTCCACTGTTTTGACCTCCAGCCTGGGATCCATCTTTGCCTTTCTGACAAATTTTTTCCTGGTGCTGTTTTTTATGATGTTTATCCTTGCCGGTACCGGCGATGTGGGAAAAAAGCTGCGGAAAGCCTTTTATCCGCAGTATGCGGAACGACTGGAGCACATTGTTCGGAATATTGACCATCAGGTGCGACAGTACATTTTTACAAAAACTTTGATCAGTCTGGCAACCGGCAGCATTGCCACCCTTATTCTGGCACTCTTTGGCGTTGATTTTGCCCTCCTGTGGGGGGTGCTGACTTTTCTTCTCAATTACATTCCCAACTTTGGATCTATCGTTGCTACCCTGTTGCCGTCCCTGTTTTCTTTGATTCAGTTCGGAGATCTGGGACTGGCATTATTGCTGGGCGGTATTCTGACAGGGATGCAAATGGTGATTGGGAATGTCATTGAGCCCAAAATTATGGGGGAGAGTTTAGACCTCAGCCCCTTACTGGTGCTGGTTGCTTTGATCTTTTGGGGATGGCTGTGGGGATTGATTGGGATGGTGTTGTCTGTGCCGATGATTGCAACCCTGAAAATTATTTGCGAAAATGTTCCGCCACTCAAACCGCTGGCGGTTCTGATGGGGGGAATTCCTGCTTCGCCGTCAGCATCCAAGTCAGCAAGTGCAACAACAGGATCTCAGGGGAATGGTTGATTGGAGTCGCTGGCAGACGGATTTTGCACAGGCACAGCAGTTGGCGACCAGAACGCGCCGGGGCATTTTTCTGCAATTTGAGAAACAGGGATGCCTGGGATGTCAGAAACTCTATAGCCAGACCTATACGGTGACGGAGGTGATGGAGGAGTTGGAGCAGTGGTTTGTGCTGCTCAAAGCGGATATTTATCGGGAAGCCACATTGCGGCGGCAGTATCAGGCAATATGGACCCCGTCGATGTTTTTTCTGGATCGTCGGGGAGCGCTGGTTGAAGCGGTGCACGGAGTGCTCTCAGCCGAAGACCTGCGGCTGGTGCTGCGCCTTGCGCGTGCGCGCTTGCTGCTGACGCGAGGCAAATTTGATGAAGCCGAGCAGTTGTTAGCGGCGACTGTCGAACAATATCCTGACAATCCCCGGAGCGCTACCTTGCTGTACTGGCAGGGTATCGCACATTATTTGCAGCATCATAATCTCCCGGCATTTCAGGCGCTGCTGGAACGCCTTCGTCATCAGTTCCCGCATAGTCCGGAAGCAGCAATGCAACCACTCTGAGGAAAGCAGCAAACCGGGAAGATCGGTGCACGTGTCTACCTGATTTTTCGTAACTTTACACTCCTGAGATTGCAAATAAGGTGGGAGTATCGGACGAATGGATGATCGGCTGCAAGCGTTGTGGACCGTTATTCAGCAAGTTGGAGAGCAGTTGCCGCGGCTGGCAGATACGTGCGCAGCGTTGAGAGAAGAAAATGCCCGACTGCGGCGCCAGGTTGAAGAGCTGGAAACGTACCGCCTGCTGGCAGCGGCAGTGGAGGAAAAGGAGGAACGCATTCGGCAATTGGAGCAGGAGTTATATCAGTGGAAAACGCGGGCAGCCTTAGAGCAGCATCATCATAGAGTGTTGCAGGAGCAGTTGGAACGGGAGCGGGCACAGCGTGCACAGCAACAGAACCTGCGAGAGGAATTGGAGCAGCTTCGCCAGCAACGTCAGCAGTGGGAGCAGGATCGTCAGCAGTGGCAGCACCAGCAGGAGGAGTCCAAACAGCAACTCGAACATTATCGTACAGAGTACGAGCGGTTGCAGCAAACGCTTCAGCAACTGGAGGAACAGGTGCAGCAGGTGCAGTATGAGTATCGATTAGCGCAGAAAGAGATCGTGCGGAAAAATGAGGAGCTGCATAAGTTGCACAAGCAACTGCAGCAGCTGGAAGATGCCTTAGCGGAACAGCAGCTCCAACTGGAAGCAAAGCAATTACGGAAAGAAGTGGAACGTTTAGCGGAAGAGAACGCCCGGCTCCAGCTCCAGTTGGAGCAACTGGAAGCACGGTACCAGGAAGCGCAGGCATACAAAGAGCAATTGGAGGTCTACCGCTTCCGTATTGATGCGTTGCAGAGTGAGCTGGCAGCAGTAAAACGGTCATCTCAACGGGGATTGTCAGAGGAGCAGCGGCAGGCGAAACAGCGATTGGAGCAACGCATTGTGACAGTGCTCCAGCGCTTGGATCAGATTCTGGCAAGCTATCCAGCGGATCAATAACCGCAATGGGCATACGTTCATAAAAATGGGCTTTGCAGGCAAGATTGGAAAAGTTTGAATTATCTGAATGGAAACAGTCCAGGTGCAAATTGGTGAGCAAACGTATACGCTGCGTTGTGAGGATCCGGAACGGGTACGGCGACTGGCTCACCGGTTTGACGAAATGATGCGGCAAATGAAGCAGCGGCAGGATCGAGTTTCAACCTTAGTCGTCACCGTTTTAGCAGCTTTGAATCTGTTAGAGGAATATGATGTTCGCTGCGAGCAAATGGCATTGCAGATAAAACTTTATGAACAGGAAATTGAGAAAATGACCGGGTTTCTTCAGCAGCGGCTTGCGGATGCTACTGCTGAAGATGGGTGATCTTTTCCATAGAAGCTTGAGCAGGCAGTAACAGTGCCAAAGCTTCTTTGCCGCATCATTCTGTCGGATCGTTATAGCGAAGGTAAGAACCGACAGTTTCAACGAAAAGGGAGCTTGGCTCTGGTTGCTGATTGCAGGCCCCAACTGCTATCATAGCAGTAACCCTGCGTGTGGATGGCCCGCTGTCATCCACCGTGAACATCCAGGCGGATGTTCCCAGGGTTCGGGGGAAGCAAAAGGTAATCAGGCAAGCACCCACTGTGTCCGGTAAGGGTTCTTACCAGCTATCCGCTTCATTACAAGCGCAGACAGAATGATGCGGCTTTTTTATTGATGATGTCGAACAGCAAGTCGGAAAGGAGAAAACAATGGAGTGGTGGATTGTTGGGTTGACAATTCTTGGCTTCTTGCTGGGAGGAGGAGTTGGCTATTGGCTGGTCCAGCGTTCCTTGAAAATGAAAATCAGGGATGCGGAAGAACGTGCCAAAGTCATTCTGCGGGATGCCGAAAAAGAGGGAGAGATTCTCAAAAAAGAAAAGCTGCTGGAAGTCAAGGCGGAGTGGGATCGGAAAAAGCGGGAATTTGATCAGATTATGCAGGATCGGCACGAAAAGCTGCGAGCATATGAGAAGGAGATCAAAGAGCGAGAAGATCGGATCACCCGGAAGCTGGAACTGCTGAGCAATAAGGAAAAGCAGTTGCAGAGTCTGGAACAGTCGCTCCAGCAGCAGCAACAACAGGTACAGCAGCGGATGGAAGAAGTAGAGCAGTTGCGGGAAGAGCAACTGATCCGCCTGGAGCGCATTACCGGGATGTCGCGGGAAGATGCAAAGAAGTATTTGCTGGACTCAATGGTAGAAGAAGCGAAAACAGAGGCAGCTTTGATGATT
>JALWUI010000144.1:5252-15334 GCA_027082775.1 Candidatus Kapaibacterium sp. | reverse complement strand
CGACTCAGCGACTACCTGAAAAAATTAGACGAGGCGCTGGAACGCATCAAAAATAAAACGTATGGGATTTGCCGCGTCTGCGGCATCCTTATCGCAAAGGAACGGCTCCTTGCTGTTCCCATCACAACGCTCTCGGCTTCCTACAAAATTCACAAAAAATGTCCACCGGATGGTATTGATCGCATCCATCCGCCAGAGGAATTGGAGGAACAAAAGTAAACCCTGAGTAAGATCCTCCGTTTGTCAACAGAGGGAATTTTTGAGGGTTAAAACGCTTTTCTACATCCGATCATACCACATCGCCTTTGTGGGGATCAACCTATTTTTGCATCCTGCCATTGAAGGTATTCTTCTTTTCTTGCATCTCTGAAATCTATCAGTACGCTGATAATTTTCCCGAGAGGCTTGTAACACTTCCGTTTCCCTTGCATTATTACAGTTGCATTTGCGAACGGAAGTTTCACTAAAAAGGAAGGATGAGCGATGCGACGTTTCTCATCGTGGTTCTTTGTCTTCAGCATTGTTGGAGCTCTGATTTTTGTGACGGCCTGTGACACCCGTCCTCCTGTCGTTGTCGATCTGAATCCTGTTGACACCATTGATCATCGTGACAGCACAGGATCCGGTGGGTCCGGAGGATCTGGCGGTTCTGGCGGTTCTGGGGGATCCGGCGGAGCAGGTGACACAACAATCTGCTTTCAACGGGATATCCTTCCTATCTTTTTGTCCAACTGTGCAATGAGTGGCTGCCATGACGCTCAGAGTCATCGCGGAGGATACGTGCTTACCAGTTATGAAACTATTACGGCAAAGGGAATTGTCCCGTATCAACCCAACCAAAGCAAAATCTACAAGGTACTCATTGGGAAAGGCGGGAGTACGATCGGCGTAGCACCACTGCTTACGCTCCGAAGAGACGGCGATGATGACGATGATGGAGATGATGGCGATGGCGGTGACGACGGTGACGGCGGTGATGACGGTGACGGTGGTGACGGCGGTGATGGTGGCGGAGATGATGGTGGCAATGGCGGTGACGACAGCAAACGAATGCCTCCACCCCCGTATCCACCGTTACCTCAGGAGAAAATTGATCTCATTTATCAATGGATTGCCGAAGGAGCACAAAACACGCAATGTGACTCCACTGGCGGCAGCGGCGGTAGCGGCGGTAATGGTGGTGGTAGCGGCGGCGGCAGCGGCTGCGATACATTGAACATGAGCTATGCACAGGATATTCAGCCCATTCTCTCAACCAATTGTGTCGGCTGCCACTCCTCTGCTGCCCCTGCTGGCGGTGTTGTTCTGGACAACTACAACAGTGTTAAAAGTGTTGCCAGCAGTGGACGCCTTTATGGTGCCGTTGCCCATTTATCTGGGTACAAGCCAATGCCTCCTGGCGGGCAACTGGATAACTGCTCGATCCTGAAAATTAAAGCCTGGGTTAATCAGGGTATGCCACCCCTCACGCTCCGCTTCACCCACAATCCGGAATAATCCCTCTTTGAGCGCTCCACCTCTGACTTTGAGAAAGCGGTGTGGAAATCCCCACACCGCTTTTTTGTTTGCATCTGCACAATACCCTATGGAGCACGCTCAAAACTATGGTGCTGGGAACTGCAATCGTCCCTGAATTCCCAGATAAACGTTCCGACCGGGAGCTAGAAGATCATTCCAGTCTGAAAATCGATGATACTGTTGGTCAAAAACATTTTCACATCCCAAAATGATTCGTACTGTTGGAAACACCTGCCAGCCAATTTCGGCATTCCACACCATATAGCCGGGATCCGGAGTTTCTCCTGCCCATCGAGCAACATTCTCATTGGCTGCAACGATTTCCCCCTGAACCTCTATCCACCAATTCTCTGGCTGATAGCGAGCGATCATTTGTAATGTCCACGGCGCCATCCCTGGCAAAGGCATCCCATCGCTGCGTCGTCCCGTTTCTCCTTTCAGGATAAACCCTGCGGTAAAATGCGACAGCAGCTCAATCCAGCCAGCAAGGTTCAGACCAAGATTCCACGCTTTCCCCGCATTTCGATACTGCTTCACCCCGTGAGAACCGATGGTCATTGAAGGGAGATCAACCGATTGAGCAGCCACGTAGCGCTCAAACCAGTTACCATAGACAGCAGCAAGCAGCATACCCGATCCGTAATTGTAGGAAACCTGAACACTCGCATGCCACCGACGTTCCGGCTGTAGCCGCGGATTCCCCAGATAGTCGTATCCGTCCTGCGATTGAAACAGATAGAAGCCGTACAACTCGCTCTGATGCAATAAGCGTTGCTGATAGAGCAATTGCAATGAAGTCTCGACAGCATCGAGGATTTTACCTTCCAGCGCCATGCCTCCGCTCCAGGCATACTGGAAACGCTCTGGCGAAAAATCCCCGACCAATCCCTGCAACACTGCGATTTCATCTGCTCGCTGCAACCGAGTTTGTGCCACTGAAATTTCTGCGTGGGGAATGAATGTTCCCCAGCCAGCAATGGGCACGTAGGATTGCCCCACCACATTCCAGACAGAACGCGACATCTCGGGCCACGTTGGCATCCACATCGGTGTAGCCTCCGGAGCGTACATTACCATTTCAGCGTGCACGTATTCCGACCGGTATTCGGTCGCAACCTTTGTCGGGACTCCGGCGACGGCTGAATGAAGGGTCAATTTACCACCAAGCACCCGGGTATGCCCCGGCATATCCATATGCACAGGCACCGGACGCTTCCAATCATCCATATAATGATCGACCCGGCTCCCAAATACCTGGAAAACTGCTTCCCGAAGCCAGGTCTGGTGGACAGGCTTGTACCGCAAAGCAAGATTTCCCAGACGTAATCGGTCGTACCGGGTATCCATTGGCAACGCTGCAAATCCAATATCATAGCCGTCATCTCCGATGAAAACGCCGGACAGTCTGAACTGTGGATTCAGTTGTGCAATACCGTGAATGCGGTAATTCCACTTGCGGAATCCTGAGGGATCGATCAATTCTCCCCCACCGGCGCGATAATTCGCTGCCCTGCGATAGGTTCCATCGATAATGAAACCCAGTGTCGGCGACTGATATTGCGACCGAACGTACGCTCGCACCTCGCGGTTAACACTCCCATACGACAATTGCCCTGTCCACATCGTCTGCTTCGGTCCCATCCGTGGAGAATCTGGAACAAAGTGAACCATCGCAAATCCTCCCCCAGACTGTGCAAACTGCACAGCAACATTCTGAAGCGCCTCTGGCTCGATATACGTATTGGCTGGATCCATATGATCCGTACAGGCGGGCAACACTGGCACATCCGCGATGCGAAATTCATACTGCTTCATTCCCATTCCCTGAACCAGCGGTTCACCGGCCATTGCAGCTCGCCGCTGAATGGAAATCTGTGGCAGAAATGCCAGATATTGATCGATAGAGCGAGGACCGAAACGAAGCAGGTTTTGCGCGTATTGCTCTCGGGCGGAGCGGTAGCTGCTGATTACTATGTTTTGCAATAACAGCGGTTGACTCACCAGAGATACCGGCACCAAAAGCGTATCTCCAGTGACCGTCACCTGCGATTGCCACGAACGGTATCCCAGTTTCCGCACAGCGAGCAAGAGCTGCGGTCGTCGGGGCGTATAACGAACTATTAGCTTTCCCTGGCTATCCGTCACCCCAACCGCAATAGAATCAACGGAACAAATAGCGCCGGGAACCGGTCGTTGCGTCTCAGCGTCCTGAACCTGCCACACAATGGCAATTTGCTGAGCCGACGATGTAACCGATAATACCACGCTAATCACCGTTATTATTATCCCAACTTTTCGCATCATTCTTTCCCTCCGCATTTGAAACTATCTGCCTTCTTCCGAGAACTGCCCTGCCAGGTACCGACAGGGGGCAGCCCTTAACCTTTCCACTAAAAGGTCACAGGAAAATCGACTTTGCCAATGCGAATACTATCCCGATAAAATGTCGTGTGAATCACCCAATCGCCGGTCATTGTAAAGTTGACCTTGCCCTGATATCGCCCTTTCCGGATATGGACCGGGTTCTGATTATTCGGCGACCCATGCCCCATCGAAGGCATCTCTGGCTCAATTTCGATGGACAGGTCCATCATAGGCTCAAAATGGTGCATCACCTTTTGGTATACAAACAGATCGAAATCATTCAACCCTACTTCTGGATTGGGTATATGTAATGCAGCGATAATTTTCGCACTGTCCAGGGCAGAAATAAAAGCTTTGACCCGTTCGGCATAATACACTTCTATCGGCAGCGTCAGGTCCAGCGTACCCTGCCCAACAATTCCACTGAGATGGACTGTCCAATCACCCATTTTATCGCCGACCGGACTGTACGTCGCCATAACCCATACAAGGTGTACCTGATATCCCCGGAGCTGAGCATCCCAGAATAGCGTATCAATGGGTGTGGAATGCGTCATCCCACCTTGCATCGCCATTTCAGGCTCAAACTGCAAATTCGAAATCTGAACATATTGCCCGTTGTGCTTGACTGTGATTAGCAATTCCGCATATCCAGCGCGCAGCGTGTCGTGAGCATAGATGGTTACTTCACCCCATGCTGTCTGCTGGCGAGCCACCACCAGCGAAAAAGATTGTCCCTGGTTATTCTGATCATCCGGCGTTGTGGGATTAGAGGTCTCACACCCACTCTGGATCAACAACGCAAAGATTGCCAGGAGGGAAATCGTATATTTCATTGTTGCTTTCTCCAGATTTTGTGGAACTTTCTCTTACTATTCAGGATTTTTGAGAATTCTCATCGTTAAGAATTCTGCTGCTACCGGTACTTCAGGACAGAACACTGCTCCATCCTGAAGCCCTGCATATACACCTTCAGGCTCTCTTCTTCCAGCGCATTATTGCGCTGCCGCACTTTGTCAGTGCTCTTTTGTCAGTGCCCTATAAAGGGTAGCGCTTAAATGCTGCTGAGAGTATCAGTGGACAATTTTGCTCTGGCAGTGGGCCTTTTTAGAAATTTGGAGGACGGTCGATTCCCGGGGGGTGTCCCTCAAGGAGGGCATATACTTTGGCAAACAGCATCGCTACCACTGTCTGCAGAAGCGGTTGGAACGCCTTCAACTGCTCCACTATAGCGATGATCTGCTCCAGATTCTGGAGGAAATGGACAACGGTTCTCGACTGTGTATCCACAGGATCCGGCGGCTGTGTAATTTTCCGCACAAAACATTTGCCGTGGCAACTGGGATCTTTAACAGTATTTACACAATAGGTCCGGGCAATCTGATCTTCCCACACCCAATAGGCAACCCATCCCAACGATGGCGCCAGCAAGTACACCGCCACATTCACTAAGATAGCACTATGGAGCAAGTGGCGTCCCATTTAAAAATCCCGATGGGCAAATCGTTTCAATCCCACAAAAACAGGAATGCTGACCCACAACAACAAAGCGACTAAAGCCAGACTGATGCCCAGTGACGTTCCAAAAAATTCCCGAAATACTGCACCGGTATACCCCATTAACGCTGACACATCCAGTTGGAGCAACAAAGCAACCCGACCCAGATCCACAGGATTCAAAAACATTGCAGCAATGAGCGGTTGTTCCAGTGGATAATCCCGAAAAACCGTTGCTAAGTAAAGCACCACCGCATCATAGACAACGGTTAGCACCAGCCACAGCAGCAATGCCAGGCTCATCCCAACTGTTCGCTCTTCAGCGAAAATAGCGAACATCATCCCCAGCGACAAAAAGATCAGGATCAGCGCTGTTCCAACGATAAACAACGTTCCAAAAGCGCCGGCATAGCCCATCCAACTGCCAAAGACAAGGAAGGGTAAAAGTACACCCAGCACAAAAGATCCGACAAAGGGAGTTACAATGCCCAGCCACATCCCCCCATACAGCTCTGATCGATAGATCGGCTGGGTCAGCATCAGTTCGATGAAGGAAGTGGAATTATACACATAAAACACCCCAAACAACACACTGAGGAGAGGGAGAAATATCAATGTGACGTTGAGCAAGCTGACCAGAACCTTCGCTTCACTTTCCCCAAAATAAAACAATGCAGCAGTCAGGAAGAAGAACAACGCAAAGACCACAAACACCCATCGAGTTCGCAAAACATTGAAAAATTGATATTTGGCAATTTTTAATGTATTGCTCATTCCTCTACGCCACTATATTGCAACACCTCGGCAATAGCTTCTTCCAGATTCTTCGTCTCGGTGCGATCGATCAACACCTGTTTTGCTTCCTTGAACAACAATTTTCCATCCAGCAAGAAAATCACATCGTCGGCTAAAGCAGCAATTTCCGGCAAAATATGAGAAGTAAAAATGATTGTTTTACCCTGCTGTTTTTCTTTTCGGATTTTCTCTTTCAAAATCAAACTGGCAACCGGATCCAGCCCGACGGTTGGTTCATCCAGAACATAAATTTGCGGTTGAAATAAGAACGCCAGATAGGCATTCAGCTTCTGGCGCGTTCCCCCGGACAATTCCTTGCTCTTTTTTGTTAATTCCCGGTCCAGGTGAAATCGCTCGAACAACTCTTCATCGTAATGGGTCACATCGGAGCGAATATCTTTCATCATTCGGATGATCTCCCCAACAGTAAGATGCTCCGGGAACTGAGCAATTTGGGGCATATATCCTATTCGCTGCCGATACTCTGGATGAGCGTTTATTCGATGATCTACAAGCAGAATTTCTCCAGCATCTGGATGTACCAATCCCAGCAAGCACTTTAACAGGGTTGTCTTACCAGATCCATTGGGTCCCAGGATTGCCGTAATCCGTCCTGCCTCAATTGAGACCGTAACGTCCTTTAACACCTGTAGCTGCCCATACCGTTTGCTTATGTTCCGAAACTGAATCATCAGAACTCCACTTCGTGCAACAATGGATACTGATCCACCAGCGTCTCAGGGGTTAAGACGGGGAACACCTGCTCAGCAATTTCCAGAAGATCAATCAAAAAACTGCGAAGCAGGATCAGCAGCGGTGGATTCTGCTGCACCAGTAGCGAAAACAGGCGGACGGGATGATACGGAACATCGCCAATGCCATCTCGGTCTAAATCATACCCCTTGTACTGATCCCAGAAGTTATACGCAAAGCGATTAAAATTATGCCGGCTGTTTGTACTCACGTCAAAACTATTACCGATGAAGGAATTATGGTGAATGTACAAATCCTCCGAATTCGCCATCACAATCATTGCCCAGCCATTTTGCTGAAAGAGATTGCTATCAATTTCTATGCGGGACGATCCTTCGCTATGGATACCTTCGCTGTTCCGAATAAAGCGATTGAAGCGAATATGACTATCAGAAATTTCCTTGAGCAACAGTCCATACGAAGACGATCCCCAGTTATACTCAAACACATTCCGCTCCATTAAGACCCGGCGGGTATACATTACAGCAACGCCAGCACCATTGCGCCGAAAGGTATTCCACCGGTACTGGCAGGAATCTGAAAACATAAAATGCAATCCATACCGCAAGTTATCCTCGCTGAGGTTATGTTCGATAAGGGAACTCTGCACGAACTCGAAATAAATACCATCTCGATGCCCCCGGATACGATTATTCCGAATGAGCATCCCTTTACAATACCAAAGGTGAATTCCATTCCCAGAAACCGCTTCTCGCACACTATGCGCAATCAGCGTATTGTTCTGAATAATACAGAAAGCCGACTCTGCGGCATAGATCCCGAAGAAATTATCCAGCAAAATGCAAGAATCCACAACGCAATGTTGCACCTTCTCCAGCCGAATGCCAGCATTATCCTGCATAAAACTCACTCCAGCACGCTGCACCACAATCTTCCGGATCACCACAGAGTCGGCCTCAATGACAAACACCTCTGTTTGCCCTGCACCGTCGACCACAGGATTACCCTGCCCGAGGATGGTTAATCGCTTCTTTACGTGGATAGGACCCTCACTGTAATGACCAGCGGTAATAAGGATCGTATCTCCGGCTGTCGCTGCTGCGATAGCAGCTTTGATACTGGAATACTCTTCACCTACTACTCGTCGGGTAGCCTGTGCACTTTCTGGCACTAAGGCGATTAACAACGCTATGGAGAAAAGCCACCTCTTCACTGTTGTCCCAACTTCCATTGTTCTGCGACCAATGCAACGACCTGGGGCCACTGGAGAATTTCCCCATCATATTGTTTTTGCAGTCGCAATGCCTGTGCTTCTGTCGATACCGCTAAGAGTGACATTCCCATTGGACTTCGAATCTGCGGCGAATGGAGATAAAATGCACTTTCTGCTGGGATAAATTTTTCAATGTCCTCAAAATCCACTACCCACATTGATTGGATCTGATCTTTGGGAATTTTGTTGGTATAGACAAACGCCGCCAGACATTCAATGGCATCAAAAGGATAAATTTTCCCTTTTGTGGTAATGAGCTCGGCCCCAAACTTGGGATCGCTCACCACCATTGAACAATAGGCACACTGATCCTGTCCCAATTGGAGCGGGCGCGGCTTATGAGCACCACAGCCAGCAAGCAGTAACACTAAGACCATAAAACTATATAGCCTGGATGCCCTCATCATTGCCTCACGCCACTTTTGCTGTCGCTGCTGAACGCTGCGTTTGAAGATTCCGGGTTACTCTCGCCGTTGCCGCTGCACGCTTTCGATCAATAAGCAATGCGAGCACCCCAAGGAGTATACCAGCGATGATCAAATAGGTACCCCAATATGGCAGCGACGTAGCAGTAATATTGAGCAATTGTTTGGTGCCAAGCAGTGGCGGCTGGTAACTCATTCCCGGAATCTTGATGGGTGCATGTGGATTCAAATTATGCCCGTAATCATACTCCCATTTCCAGAAGTCATAGATGCCTAAAATCGCAGCAATCAGTGTCAAACCGATCCAGGTCACTACCAGCTTCCGATTGCCAACAATTGCCGCTATGAGTCCCAGAACGACTAATGCTACGACAATCCAGGGCATAATATCAAATTCCGGAATTGCATGAGGATCAATTTTATCCATCCCAATGTAGTGATTCAGCGTGTTGATATTTTCCAGATCATTTGGTCTTTCTCCCGTAATATGATTGATCCAGATATACATTCCCAATCCTTCAGGATACTGCGGGGCATCCAGGCTGATTTTCCAGATGGGCAATATGAATACTCCAAGATACAACAACGCCCCAACAGCTACCAGAATTCGACTTCCTATTCCCATTTTTCGTTGTCCTGCCATCGCTCTGTCCTTTCTTTCGATCAACACACATTCATACTTTCAAAAACAAAGGGGTGCCGCTGCAGGCGACACCCCCGAATTTACGGGCTTACTGCCCCGATTCGCCTTCCTTATAGGTCCCATATGAAATTTTGACATTCGCGTTCCGCGGCGAGACCCGGATATACCCTTGCATTTCCTGGTGCAGCGCAGAGCAGAAATCGGTGCAGTAGAACGGATACACACCCGGTTTCTCTGGCTTCCACAACAATGTCTTTGTCTGTCCTGGCATAACCAGGAGTTCAGCGTTATCCGCACCAATGATCGCAAACCCGTGCGGGATATCCCAATCCTGCTCCAGATTGGTTACGTGGAAATACACCTTATCACCCACCTTCACTCCTTCGATATTGTCAGGAGTAAAGTGGCTACGGATAGCAGTCATATAAATGTGCACTTCGTTCCCCTTCCGCTCGACCCGGGCTTCCTTCTCACTCTTTGTTGCATACGGATGCTGGTTTTCTTCCAGCTTAAAGATCTTTGCAGATCTCTTCATCAGGATTTCCGCTGGAATTGCCTGGGCATAGTGTGGTTCACCCACGGTGGGGAAGTCCAGCAGCATTTTCATCTTGTCGCCGGTAATGTCAATCAACTGTGCAGCGTGGCAGAGTTCCGGTCCTGTGGGCAGATAGCGATCTTTTGTAATCTTATTCAGAGCAATCAGATATTTCCCCCACGGTTTCCGGCTATCGCCACCGGGGATGCACAGGTGACCAACGGAATAGTAGACCGGAATACGATCCACCACTTCCCAGGTCCCCAGCTTCCACTTCACAATTTCGGAAGAAATAAACGCTGTTGTATAGGCGTATCC
>JALWUI010000144.1:0-5242 GCA_027082775.1 Candidatus Kapaibacterium sp. | reverse complement strand
TCCTTGCCCATCAAACTCGGTGTGCAGTGGTCCTAAACCGGGATTCTGAACTTCACCTGCCACTACTGCTTCATATTTCAGCACCGGGATACCGTCGATTTCACCTTCAAATTCCTTGTTTTCAATTGCTTTCAGCATCTTCGAGAAGGAGTGCACCGGGATCACCGTTGCTAACTTCCCACCAGCAACGATGTATTCACCGGTTGGATCAACATCCACGCCGTGCGGCGACTTTGGTGTAGGCAGGTAATAAATCAATCCCGGGCAGTCCTTGGGATACAGAACCTTAACTTTGGTCCGCTTATGCGCCGTTGCTGTGTGCGTCTTGTCGTCATACTCGTTGTTGTAGTACACAACTTCTTCTTCCACATACTTCCCTTGCTTGATGTACTCTTCCGCTTTCTTCCAGTTCACTGCGGCAATAAAGTCTTTGTCTTTCCGCGAAGCATTGATCTCCAGCAAGGAGTGCGCTTGCTCGGTGTTATAGGACGTGAAGAAGACCCACCCGTGGGATGGTCCTTTTCCAGCGTGCGCCAGATCGTAATCATAACCCGGCACCCGGATCTGGAAGGCTAAATCCATATCACCAGTGTTTGGATCAACCGAGATAAAGCTGATGCTGGCACCAAAGTATTTCTTATACTCTGAAATTGGAACGTCCCGTTGGGGAATCGGAACGGCAAAACGGGTGGACGCAACCACATACTCTGTGTTTTGGGTCACAAACGGCGAAGCGTGATTTCCTGCTGAGTTCGGCAACTCAATAATTTCCACAGTTTCAAAAGTTCGGAGATCGATTCGAGCGACCCGCGGCGTATTGTTAGCATTGATGAAAAGCCATCGTCCATCTGGTACCCCATCGGTCTGAGAGAGTTCCGGGTGGTGCGAATCATCCCAGGGAACAAATCCGTGAGAGGTCATCAACATTGGCTTGGTTTCCTCAGAATACCCATATCCATTTTCTGGATACTGGGAAAACACCGGGATAATCTTAAACAGGCGACCAGACGGCAAACCATAGACTGAAACCTGGCCACTGTACCCTCCGGAAAGGAACGCGTAAAACTCATCATACTGACCAGGCGGTACATAGACGCGCGAAGCGACATCGCTGGAACTCTTCGTCACTTGCTGCTGCTGGGAACAATAGCTGAGTCCACCAATCAGCGCGGCGACAACGCCAAGCCCTATCAGGATACGGAAGGAACGTTTCATTGGGACACCCCACTGAACTTGTTAAACATACAATCTATTTCCCCGAAGACGGGGCCTTTTATTTCTTTCCTTGCTGATGTGCCCATCGTAAGTATTCCAGAACCGCTCGTGCATCTTCAACACTAAGGTTCTGAAATGTCATCACCGTAAGATACTCTGCCAGCAACTTCTTGACTTCTGGATGCCGCTTAATCATTTCATCCGGATTCAGCATCATATTCATTACAAACTCCGGTGTTCGATGTCCCAGCACATCTCGCAGTGGTGGTCCTACTCGTCGGCTATCCAACTCGTGACACGCACTACACTTTAACTCAAAAATCTTCTTTCCCTTTCCCACCAGCTTCGAATCGATTTTCCCTAAGGTAAGTTTTTTCTTAATGGGTCCAATGCCGTGCTTCAATTCAAACTCTGATAATCCTCCGGTATTCTCTGTAGCTGATTGATTGCTCTCCTGCGAAATCTGCTTCGTCGCTCTGGATTTTGTTGCTTTCTCCGCTGCTGGTGTGGCATCGCTACCGCATCCACCCCACCCAATACCTCCCAAAACCAATAAAACAACGAATACAACAAATCGACTCATTGGACTTTCTCCTCTTTTGTTTGAACTGCTCCACGTTTCCATTGTTTCGCTATCTCTGCAATACTTGTTTTCTGAAACAACCCAATCAGTTGATCACGAATCTTCAAATACCGCCGATGAAATGTACATCCCTCAAATTCTTCACACTGAGGTAATCCCAGAATGCAATCTACAAACCGCTTATCACCCTCAAAAGCCTGAATAATATCGTAAAGAGAAATCTGCGTTGGGGGTTTCCGAAAACGCATACCGCCTTTAATTCCGCGAGAAGTATCTACAATTCCGCTCCGCACTAAGCGCTTCACAATTTTCGAAAGAAAATATACCGGTAATCCCAGCTCTGCCCCAATTTTACGAACCGGAAAATACTGCCCATTCTGCTTTTGACTTGCCATATATGCCAGCATCTGAATGGCATAAAGCGTTGCTTTTGAGAACATTTTATCCTCTTCCTTTGATTAACTCAATTGCAAATTTAAGAATTGAAACTATTAAATGCAAGTTTATTCAGGCCAGATGAACAATTTTTCATCGTCCTTTCATCTCAGTTTTTGATCTTTTGATCTGATTTTGTATATTTGTAATTGAGTTTATCGGTTTTTGTAACCTAAACGGGAGTCGGAAAAATGGCAGCAAAAATTTTGATCTTGGGCGGTGGAAGCGGTGGATTGGTTGCCGCTAATGCCTTAGCACGGACATTAAATGGATCTGGAGAAATTACCTTAATCGATCGAAATCCCTATCACGAGTTTATGCCAAGTTATCCCTGGGTTGCTTTTGGATTTAAAGAGCCTGACCAAATCCGGCGTCCCCTTAAGCTCTTAGAGAAAAAAGGTGTTCGGGTCGTCCAGGATACAATTACCGAAATTTTACCATCACAACAAACAGTCAAAACGGAAAATGACAGTTTCGATTATGATTTCCTCATCGTCTCCCTGGGTGCAACCATTGATGAAAACGCTATAGAAAACTTTGCAACCGAAGCCTACCACCCCTGGACATTACAGGGGGCTCTGCAGCTACGAGAAGCGATCCATAACTTCAAAGGCGGGGACGTTGTGATCGGTATTGCAGGACAATATTATCGATGTCCGCCCGCACCGTTTGAAATCGCGGGGCAGTTAGATTTCTTGCTGAAAGCTAAACGCTTGCGTGATCAATCAACGATTACCGTCTTCCACCTGACCCCCGGTCCCTTATCCAATATGGGTCCAGCGATTAGCCGGGTTATCGCCGAGATTCTCCAGAGCAAAGGGGTTCGCTTCGAAGGGTCGTTTGAATTAGATCGCATCGACAAAGACCGTAAAAAGGTCATAGCAAAGGATGGTCGTGAACTCCACTATGACCTCTTAATTATGACTCCCTTCCACAAAGTGAATCCTGTGGTAGCCAAAAGTGAACTGTCAGGACCCAAATTCCCGCTGATTGATCCCAAGACGTTTCGTTCCCAGAAATTTGATAATGTTTTCATCATTGGCGATGTTGTCAATCCGTTGATCAACCTCCCCCCTGCTGGAGTCGTAGCTCACTTCCAGGCAGAATTCGTTGCTGACCAGATTACAGCGGAACTGAAAGGTGGTTATATTGGCGAAAGCTTCTCCCCAGTGGCAATGTGCATTATGGACTTTGGAGACGACGCAGTGTTGCCAATGTGCGAATTTTCCAAAACCTATATTGACCTTTCCGGTCCACCCAGTTGTGGTGTACTGGGACGCGGCAAAGAAATTCGCCTGGTGAAAGCAGGATTTGAAGCACTCTGGTTCTCATTATACCTTACTCGATAACCAAGGTTGTGTCACTAAGGAAAGGATAGACTCATGACAACGAACAATCTCAACGAGCACGACGAAGCATTGCAACGCGTGATCGATGTTGCCCACGCCTTGCACAAAAACGGCGTTCTGGATTTTCTGGAGCAAATTTCCCATCTGACGCCGGAACTGCTGTCCTATCTCACCGATCCCCGAATCCTCAAAATTGGAGCAAACATCTCTTTCCTGCTCCATTTGTTAGAGCTCTTAGATCCTACAATGATCACGGTGATGTTCGACAATTTCAACAAAGCACTCTCTCAGAATCTTACGCCGGAAGTCTTCAAGGATCCTCCACGGGTCGGGCTCAGCGGACTCATCCGAATGTTAGGCGATCCGGACGTCCAGCGGGCTTTGGGCTTCATCTTCCTGCTTCTCAAATCCTTTGGCCAATCCATTCAACAGTCTGGCAAGGAACTGACATCCTTAATGGAACAAATGGAAAAGCAATTCAAGCTCTTTAAAGAACAACGCAAAGCAATGGGGCTGGAAGTATAACAGCCTGATCAAAAGACAGCGGAAGGGACGCAGTTGATCCCTCTTCCGCTGTCTCTCCAGATCAAAGAGGGGAAAGTTTTTACCCAGGATTCCTACTGCAATAAACTTTTTCATTCTCCCGACTCCAGGGATTAGAGAAAGCAGCGTGTTTCTTCTGCTACCTCGAACTGAAACTCAGCGATATCCTTCTGCAGCGCAACCTTTCCCTGCGGTGACACGTTATAGGGGGCAACAACGAGCGTTGGGAACACAAAGAAAGGGTTGTGCAATGAAAAAAGCGCACAGCTTCTTCACAGCAGTTGTGTATAGTCTCACGATCGTCTCTCTAACCGCTCAACCATTCCTCCCCCGCCAGGAACAATGGTTTTTACCAATTGGCGAATCTGCTTTCCGCTACGGATTTGGCGGCTGGCAAAATCCTGCAGTGATCGCGACCCATCCCGGGCTCGAATTTCTGGGTTCGCTGAGCTACCGTCCGGGGGACTCTCGATTCCGGCAATGGGCAATCAGTCTCGTGTCAGCACACACCAGCTTTACCAAAGTGCAAACCCGATATGACTCTGCTATTGTGAGTGATTATGCGGTGAGTGCTGCCTGGGGTAATGCAGAAATTGCTGCTGGGCTCAGCTATCGGTGGTCCAGTGGGAGCGCAACTCCTCGTTCCCCGTACACAGCAGTGACGGCTGGATTACTCTTTCGCCCGATTCCTGAGCTTTCTACAAGCATCGCTTATACCCAGGCACTCAATACCAATGCAGGCAGTGGGAACGTTGAAATTGCCATTCGTCCCTTTGGTGATCCAACTCTGGCGCTCTTCAGCAACTACAGCCTGAACACCAGCCAGCGTCTGCGCGACGGCTATTGGCAGGTTGGCCTGATCACGGAACCTCTGGACGGATTGCGCTTTTTTGGCTCCTGGGATGCGCAGCAGCAGTTCCAGATGGGTATCCAGCTTAGCATTGCCAATGGTTTTGGCATCCAGGGCGCTCTTGCTACTGATCAACAATTCCGTCATCAGATCAGCACCGCCGGCTTTCGCCTTGGCGGATACGACCGCAATCTCCGCACCTGGCTGTTTCCTCCTGCTTATGTTTATACCTTAGACATCCCCAAAACAATCGCATACCAGACGCCC
>JALWUI010000143.1 GCA_027082775.1 Candidatus Kapaibacterium sp. | reverse complement strand
TGAGGCTGTTGGCACTGGCTGGTGCACAATTTTAGAGTATCGTCCACCGGCTAATTTTTTGTATTTTACCAATGCGAAATCCGGTTCAATGCCGGTAGTGTCGCAGTCCATCACTAACCCAATGGTTCCCGTCGGAGCGATGACGGTTACCTGTGCATTACGATAGCCGTATTTTTCACCGAGAGCAAGGGCTCGATCCCAGGCTTCGCGAGCTGCCTGCACCAGTTGTTTGTCGGGACACAGATCCGCTTGCAAGCCCAACGGTTTGATCGTAAGAGATTCGTACTCCTCAGCAGGTGCGTTGTACGCAGCGCGCCGATGATTCCGGATCACCCGCAACATCACGTCCCGATTCGCTTCAAAGCGTTCAAAGGGTCCCAGTTCTTTTGCCAGTTCAGCCGATGTTGCATACGCTTCGCCGGTCATCAGCGCAGAGATTGCGCCGGCGATTGCCAGTGCTTGCGGTGAATCGTAGGGGATTGCCATTGTCATCAACAGCGCACCCAGGTTAGCAAACCCCAGTCCCAGTGTTCGGTATTGGTAGCTGCGGAGCGCAATCGCTTTCGAGGGATAGTGCGCCATCAGCACGGAAATTTCCAGCACAATGGTCCAGAGCCGTACGGCGTGGCGAAAGTCATCCACCTTGAATTGCCCGGAGTTCTCATCGTAGAAGTGCATAAGATTTAGACTTGCCAGATTACAAGCGGTGTCGTCCAGGAACATATATTCGGAGCAGGGATTGCTGGCGTTAATTCGCCCGTCGTTCAGACAGGTATGCCATTCATTGATCGTTGTATCAAATTGCAGTCCGGGATCAGCACTGCGCCACGCAGACAGGGCAATTTTGTTCCATAAATCTCTGGCGCGTACTACTCGAGCCGTTTCGCCATTGGTTCGCCATTTCAGTTCCCAGAGGTCATCGTTGAGCACTGCCTGCATAAATGCATTGGATACACGGACAGAATTGTTGGAATTCTGTCCACTGACCGTGATATAGGCTTCGGATTCGTAATGGGTGTCAAATTCTTCAAATTGTAAGGAGGTGAATCCCTGATCGACCAGCGACAGTACCTGGAAGATATACGCAGGAACAATCCCCGCATTGATTGCTCGCCGAATGAGCTTTGCCAGTTGTGGATTTTGCCGGTAGTCGGTTCCTCTTGCCAATGCTTCATCTAAAATGGGTTGCAGGTATTGCCGCATAACCTTTGAGCCGGTAACTAAAGCAGCGACTTTGTCCTCTTCCTTTGCTTTCCATTCGATGAACTCTTCAATGTCCGGATGGTCAATATCCACGATCACCATTTTTGCAGCGCGGCGGGTTGTACCGCCCGACTTGATCGCTCCAGCAGCACGATCGAAGATCTTGAGGAAACTCATCAATCCTGAAGAGACCCCACCACCAGACAGCGGTTCCCCGGCTGCCCGCAGCGGTGAAAAATTGGTTCCGGTTCCAGACCCGTATTTGAAGATCCGGGCTTCTCGCATCAATAAGTCAAAAATTCCTCCTTCGTTCACCAGATCATCTTTGATCGACTGGATAAAGCAGGCGTGAACCTGAGCACGGGTATAAGCATCTTCGGAAGCTTTCAGCTCTTTCGTTTCAGGATCTACGTAGTAATGTCCTTGCGGTTTCCCCGTAATACCGTAAGCAAAGGCTAAGCCAGTGTTGAACCATTGTGGGGAATTCGGAGCAGCCATTTGCCGGAGCAGCATATAGGCGATTTCGTCATAGAATGCCTGCGCATCTTCCGGTGAGTCAAAATACCCATATTGTTCTCCCCACCAGCGCCAGCAACCCGCTAAGCGGTGAACCACTTGCTTAATGGAGCGTTCCGGACCTAATACGGGATTTCCTTCTTCATCAAGAATTGGATTGCCATCCTCATCGTATTGTGGAACACCCGTTTTGCGAAAGTACTTCTGTGCCAGGATATCGGTCGCCATTTGCGACCAATGCTTTGGCACTTCAATGTTGTCCATTTCAAACACCACCGATCCATCGGGGTTCCGTAACACAGAGGATCGGCGAGTGTACTCAAACATCTTAAATGGACTGGTCCCCGGTTGCGTAAAACGCCGTTCAATTTTCATCTGCTTCACCCCTGTTTATGAGAAACTTTTTCCGTATCTTGCTTTGTACACAGTAAGCGCCTCTGTTCTCGCTTACCTTGAGCCAGGCTCAGAGAACAGTGCGCCTCAATAAGAGAATTTTTCCGACCCGTGTCTATCAAGCTGCATCGCAAATTACAAAATTTTCGGGATATAGGAAAAGGCAGCAGCAACCTTTTGGGAAATCTATCAAAATTTGCAGCCTTTGAACAAATAAACGGGAGGACGTTGCGACGGTGATGCGGAAGCAGTTTATATCAATCCCTCCAGGGGATAGCAGTCTTGCGCAATTTTTTCCAGCTTTTCCGTCAATACAACTTTGCAAAACAGAGGTCGAAGAATAAAAAAGGATTACACGAATGGCTCGACGGTGTCAACTGACAGGGAAAAAGCCTCAGGTAGGGCATAATGTTTCGCATGCCAACAATCGCACAAAGCGGCGCTTTCTCCCCAATCTCCAGTACAAGCGGATCTGGATTCCCGAAGAGCGAAAGTGGATCCGACTACGGATTTCTACCCGAGCACTGCGGACCCTGGATAAGAAAGGGTTTTACGGGATGGTGAAAGACTTGAAGAAGCGAGGAGAGACGGAGCTTATTCGGCAGTTGGAGAAAAAACTCCAGAAGAAGTTGATTTAAGACCTGCGTGAGATCTGGAGGCATTGCGTTTCCCGAAAATTCCTTATTACCTGCGGGTGGCAAGAGCAGGATTGATAGCTCACCAGTGTGGATGATGGTCAAGGGAGGTGATCGGGTTCCCTTTTCACACTCATTGCAGAGCGTGGGCGTCTTGGCTGCAAAGCAGCAAAGGATGGACAGATGTTAATGTGGGCAGTACGGATTGCGGTTTTTGCTGGAAGCCTGGTTTTGTTGGGAGGAATAGCGGGGTGTCAGAGCGTTCAGATCCAGAACAAACAGCCAAAGCGGTCGACAACCAATATCTATGCCGATCGGCGGATGTGGGATGCAGCGATTAGTGCTGCTATTAATCGATTGCATCAACGTTATCACCGCGCCATTGTGGATTTGCAGGAGGCACTCCAGTATCAGCGATCGGCGGAACTGTATTACCTGTTAGCACAAAACTATGCTGATATTGATAAAACATCGCAAGCGCTGACGGCGGTACGGCAGGCACTGCGGCTGGATCCTCAGTTTGAACCAGCGTTAGCACTTCTTGGGGAATTGTTTATCGCTAATGGTCAGTTGGACAGTGCCCTGCAGGTGTATCGAGTGCTCTATCAGCGAAAGCCTCACTCTCTTCAGTATGGCTACCTTCTGGGTCGGTTGTACGAGTATCGCTCTCCTGACTCTGCGATTGCGTTGTATGAGCGATTGCTGCAACGGGAAGATCATTCGGAAGTGATTCGGCGATTGGTGCGGCTATATGTGCAGCGTAATGACTATGAGCACGCCTGGCACTATCTTCGACGATTTCTGGAAAATAATCCTACCTCTTTTCCAATGGCAACAGCCGCCATTGAACTGGCAGTGCAACATCGCCGATTTCGCGATGCGTATCAGCAACTGGTTGACGAAGAATTCTTTCTGTCTCGAGAACAGTTTCTCTCTCACTTTGCATACGTCTGCTATCACTGGTTAGATGCGGATACAGTAGATCGTTCGGTATTGCCCCGGCTGTGGCAGTTAGCACGCTATTATCCTGAGGATTGGAATGTGCAGTACCTGTGTGGCGCATTAGCGATTGCAACGGATGCGGATAGCGTAGGACTTCCATTTCTGGAACAGGCACTGGTTGCAGCCGATACACCAGCAACCCGGCCCTTGCAGGTCGCTGCTTTGCTCTTTGACCATCATCGATACCTCCCGGCAATTGCGATTTTACGGCGCTATATGCGCTGCTATCCACAGGATGTTCGGTTCCCTGCTTTCATCGCTGCTCATTATGTTCAATTGAAGCAGTACGATTCTGCTCTGATGTACGCGAAGCAAGCGGTGAGCATTGATTCGACGGATGCAGCATCGTGGACCCAATTGGGAATTGTCTACGGAGCGATGGAACAGCGAGATTCCGCTGACGCTGCTTATGCTCGGGCACTGGCGCTGGATTCTTCTGATGCTGTAGCGGCGAATAATCTGGCGTATTCCTATGCAGAGCAGGGTATCCACCTGGATGTTGCGCTTCGGCTGGCACGGCGAGCAATAGCAGCAGATTCCACCAATGCCTCCTTTCTGGATACGATCGGATGGGTGTACTTCAAGCTTGGGCAATACGACAGGGCTGTGCAATGGTTAGAAAAAGCCAGGGCTGCGGGAGAGCCATCGGCAGTGATTCTGGAGCATCTGGGTGATGTTTATTTCCAGTTGGGACGATATCGCCTTGCGCGCCAGATGTGGGAACAGGCATTGCAGTTGGACCCGGAGAAAGCCTCCATCAAAGAGCGATTGGAAAACGTTGATCGACTGCTGCAAGAAGCTGGAAGATAGGTGATGGTTTTGCGGATTGCTGCGATACTGCTCGGTATGCTGGTGGGGGTAAGTGTGTGGCAGTGTCAGTCGCCAGAACAGATAGAAAAGAAGTTTCGGGAAATACGACCGTCAAAACTGCTTCCTCCGTGTGCCTGGGTTAACGACGCTCCTTTACTGTCAGGTTCGCTGGTAGTGTCGTCTGCTCATCAGACGCTGCAAGGGAGTTTTGTCTGCGCTATTCAAAAGCCGTCGGCTTTTCAACTGCTCCTCCGGGGTCCGCTGGGTATTCCGCTTGCTGTCGTTGTAGGAGATTCTAACCGATTTCAGTATTATGATGTCCTGGCACAAACGCTGTACGAGACGGATTCACTACAGAAGATTGCAACTGTTTTCGCAGCAGCGCCACAAAATGCGGCTGCATATATTCGCATTTTGATCGGATGCTTTGATCTTCAACAATGGCGTTCCTACCGTGGTTCGGTAGATACCCTTTATCGATTGCATGCCTCGGTTGTGGAACGTTTGATTATGGACACAACGGGGTTACCGCGAGAGTATCAGTGGCGGGAACACCGGAGCCGGCAAACCTTTGGTGTTCGGTATCACGCATTTCGGATAGCGGATACGCTGCTGTATCCTCAGAAACTGCGGCTGTATTTGCCAGAACGCTCCATTCAGGCAGACATTGCCATCCAGCAGTTGCAGTGTGGCGGCGAGTATGATACCACGCTCTTTGCGATTCCTGATCAGGGCATTCGCCGCATTCGATTGTAGCGTGTAGAACGTAAGATGATAGTTTGCGGGATACGAAGCGCAATTGGGGTTGTCGGTAGCTTGCTGCAAAAGTGCGGATTTTTCTTTTTCCTCCAAATTCACGATGGGAGGAAAGTTACAAAAGAAAATTCAGAAAAGGGCTGCCACCAAGATTTCGGTAGTGACTGAAATCCTGTTGAGCCCAGGTAATCAAAAGGGCGCGTTTTGCTCGCGTAACAGCGACATAAAAGAGGCGTTTTTCTTCCTCAATGATCTGAGCTATGTTCCTTTCATCAGCAAACACGATTTTCGGAAATTCCTGTGCGTTAGCACCGGCAAGAAAAACCACATCAAATTCCATCCCTTTACTTTGATGCACCGTTGTGAGCAAGCAATTGCCCTGGGAACGGTAGTCATCGATCGAGCGGCTCAGCGCTAAGGATCCGAGGAAGTGCTGGAGGCGAAGAAACGGATTGGGAACTTGCTGATCCAGATCTTTTGCGAGGTTCAACAGAGCGTCTGCAACTGGCAGAAAAATGGATGGATCCCGGACGATCGGGACAATGCCCGGGAAAGTTTTGGTGGAGAAAATCAACTGGAGTAGTTGCTGCAGGGGATAGGTCGTGCTGATTTCCCGCCATTCGCTCAGCTTGCCAGCCGCCATCCGGCAGAAATGTTGCAACTGCGGTGGCAGGGACGCCAGCAGATCCTGTTGTGCCAGCGATTCGATGATGGGCAACAGGAGATGAAGCAGTGCTACAATTGTTTTTGCATCTGCAATAGCGGTATGGGTCGGATAAGGCGATAACGAAAGGTGCTCAGCAACGTGTTGCAGGGAATATCGTTCCAGATCGAGTTGTTGCTGAACAATAGGCAGCAGATCCAGAGCGGGAAAGGTAATATGGCTCAACTGATGGTGCTCCAGCTCCTTTCGCAGAATGTTCAGGTCGAACATCACATTGTAGCCAACGAAAAAGGGTTGAGGGGCTACGAAATGGAGCAATTCCAGCAGCACCTGCTCTTTATCGTGCCCGTATTGTTCCAAGAATCGGGAAGTCAGACCGTGAGTCGTGTATTTGCTCTTTGGCAATTGGTCTGGCAAAACGTATCGGTGGAAGTGTTTCCGAATACGCAGTTGGGCATCTATCTGAAGGAGCACTATTTCGACAATTTCAGCAGTGTGGGGCTGTAGAGAGGTAGTTTCAATATCGATGACGAAAACGCGATTTTCAGCTAAGGCATTGAAAAATTGCTGGAACAGCGATGGGGATTCAATCAGGCGATCATATAAAAAGTTTGAGGGCTGGATGTCGACTGCCAGCAACGGTTTGAGCGAGTTGGTTCCCTCTAACAGTTGATACCCATAGGATTGGAGCAAAGTTCGGGCAGCAAACTGATCGTACGGGTTTACAAGGAGTCGGAGAAGTGCGGTTACGTATTTGGCAACGGGAGAGCGAAACTTAGCAAGACGGGTTGCCAGAACGGGTTTTAATCCCTGCGATTCCAGGAGGGGAGCCAGCGCTTCGGCGTAAGCATTGGTGCGGGTCAATACAGCAATGGAGGCTTGTGGGTGCTCATTGAGGATGTGTTGAATGAGAACGCCGATCCAGAGAGCTTCCTGGGATGCGGTATTGAGGGAGTGAATTAGAGGTGGCTTTCCCTCAGGAAGGTGATGAGCAGCCCGAAGTCGGGTATAGCGTTGCTGGAAATTCCGGGCAACAGCGTCGGCTGCTGCTATGAGTTGTTTCGTCGACCGGAAATTCCAGGTAAGTTGAAATTCTCGATATTTCGGGAAGGTTTGTTTGAATTGTTCAATGACCTTAAAGGGCGAAGAGCCGCGCCATTCGTAAATGGTCTGATCTGGATCACCGAAAAGGGCAAGATTCTGGTGCCGGCGGGCAAGTGCAACAAGAATTTCAAATTCTGCCTGCGTGATGTCCTGGACTTCGTCCACCTGGATCCAGCCGAAAAAGTGTTCCCAGTATTCCCGGAATTCGGGGTCGTAATGCAGGAGCGATCGGGTATAGTAGATGAGATCTCCAAAATCCAGAAGCATTGATTCCCGCAGCAGGCGATGATATTCTTCAAGGATTTGCGCCAGCAGTTTACGCACGCGTGTCTTCCCTGTCTCAAGAAAAGCGGCGGTTTCCGGTGGACACCAATAGTAGGAAGCGTTCACAAGCGGTGGATAAGGGGTTAGCTTCAGGTCATCTGGGTGAATATTCGCTTTGCAGGCGATCAATTCCGCAGCGTGTTGGAAAACCGCAGCAGTGGTCCGGACGTACGCGTTCTTTGTAGCCCGATCAACGGCGATGCGCAGGATCTCTTCGGTGTCCACTTCGTCCGCGATGAGAAAGTTTTTGGGGATTCCCAGAGATTTGCTGTAAGATCGGAGCATAAAAGCACAGAGTGAATGAATAGTGGACACCATTAGCGTGTCCAGTTTTTCGACCTGGCGCTGACGCATTCGATTACGTATTTCCCTGGCAGCGCGGTTGGTGAAGGTAATGCAGAGAATACGTTCTGGCGCAATGCCTTCGTCCAGAGCGCGCTGAGCACGCAGTGCCATTATGGAGGTTTTGCCGGTGCCGGCTGGAGCAAAGATGAGCAAAGGTCCTGTTATGCTTTCAATAATCTGTTTTTGCTCTTCTGTAAGTTCCATCGCACTGCTGGCATAGCGTTGAGCACTTCTCTGCCATTTTTTCGTGTGAAGCACCAGATTATTGGGGCTCACCCATTTTCAAATTTCTCCTTTTTGCTGACAGGTCAGAACTTTCCAGGCGGTGTGAGTAGCAAGTACTTTGTGGTTGCACGGATGATGGGCACTGGTCGTAACGATAGTTTTTGAGGAGGTCGTAAGCAGGCGAAATGAGAGATTATGGCGTTCGATCGGCAGGATCCTCATAACAGCGTAGGTGTCAGGTACTACGGGGAGGCGCGAGAGAAGGAGAGAAAAGCACGGTTCAGTATATAAAAAAATACCCGGTGAGGAGGTGTCACCAGGTATGAGCATCTGGCGCGACAGCGAGGGGAGAAGCTGCCGCTCAACTCAATTACAAAATTACGAATCTTTCTGCAAATAACCAAACTGTTTGTACCGGGAGAGGGATTTGAACCCCCGACCAACGGATTATGATTCCGCTGCTCTACCAACTGAGCTATCCCGGCACTTCGAGTTTATCACCATTTTTTGACGAATAGCGTTGCCGCTCAATTGCTTTGTTCCGACGAGGATTGGTCCTCTTCTAAACGTTTAATCTGATCCCGCAGTTGGGCAGCCAGCTCATAGTCCTCTTCTTCGATGGCTTTTTGCAATTTCCGTCGCAGCCGTTCCAATTCCGACTCTGGTTCTTTTTCCTCTTCATAGATAGCTTCCGCTTCACTGCGGAGCGAGTAGAACTCATCTTCCTCTTCTTCTTCCAGCTCCTCTTCACTTTCCGGCAAAAACCCAGCTTCTTCCAGCACGTGATCCATCACGTAGATTGGCGAGTGGGTGCGAACAGCCAGTGCGATGGCATCGCTGGGACGTGAGTCGATGACGGTGCCATCGTCCAGAACGATGTGTGCGTAAAAAGTGCCATCCTGAAGGTCGTGGATAATCACTTCCTGGACAGTGACATCAAAGGCTTCTAAAAGCGACTTCAAAAGATCGTGAGTTTGGGGACGTGGCGGTTTCACTTTTTCTAATTCCATCGCGATCGCCTGCGCTTCGAAAGCTCCGATGATAATTGGCAGCCGCCGCTGAGGCGGATTTATTTCCTGCAGAATTAAAGCATAAGCTCCGCTGCTGAAGGAACTGGTGGACAACCCTAAGATCTCGACCTGAACTTTATCCACTGCTCTCAACCTTTTGCTGTTTTTGCGACACCTCGGCGTTCTAAGACGATTCTATTTCTGGGATCATTTTGTCCGGGTTCTGACTCTATGATTTGTGCAGAACCTCTTTCAGCTTTGCTGTCAGCCGCGGCAGGACATCCAGAGCATCGCCCACAATGCCGTAGTCGGCTACCTGGAAAATGGGAGCATCTTTGTCTTTATTGATTGCTACAATGACCTTCGAGGAAGACATTCCAGCCAGATGCTGGACAGCTCCGGAAATGCCAACGGCAATATAGAGATTAGGCGAAATGGTTTTCCCGGTTTGCCCTACCTGTTCGCTGTGAGGACGCCAGCCGGCATCAACCACAGCGCGGGATGCCCCGACGGCAGCGCCCAGAACTTCCGCTAATTCCTCAATGAGCTTAAAGTTTTCCGGTGCTTTCAACCCTCTGCCGCCTGAAACCACAATATCGGCTTCAGCAACGTCCAATTTCCCGGTGCTGCGGGTGATACTCAGACGTTTTTCCCTGAAATCAGCTTCAGAAAGTTCGGGCGTGAACGTTTCGATGTTGAGGGAGGCTGCCGTCTCTGCTGCTTTTGCTGTAAAGATATTGGGGCGAATGGTAAAAACCTTCTTCGCTGTTTTGAGTTGAGCAGCAATAATGGCTTTTCCAGCATAAACCGGCTTACGGAAAATGAGTTCCCCATTTTGGCTTTCAATGCCAATGACATCGGCGATATAGCCAGCTTCGAAGGTGACCGCTACGCGAGGACCCAGTTCCTTGCCATAGGTAATGTTTGGGAGAATGAGAATGTCGATTCCTTGAGAGCTGGCAAGTTGATGCAGGACTTTGGCAAAAGCAGACGGAGAATACGTGTTCGCTAATAATGGGTGTTCAGCGACGATAAGTCGGGTAAGTCCATAGTGAGCTGTTCTTTCTAACTGTTGCTGATCGACGTCAATAGCAAGTCCAACAACATCGCCTCCAATAAGCGCTTGTACCTGATGGGCAGCCGTAATCGCTTCGTATGCGGTTTTGTGTAATTTATCACCCAGCTTTGGTAAGAATGCTGCGATCTTCATTGTTGCACACTCCGTCCTTCTCTGTTGAACTCACCGTTGTTTAGATAACCTTCGCTTCTTCCCGAAGCAACTGGATGAGTTTTTCCAGATCTTCGTCGGAATCGCCTAAGATAACGTGTCGGCGCTCGGTCTGCGGAATTTCCATCGAAAGAATTTCCAGTTGTGGTTCCACTGCTACCGGCTCGATGGTTTCAATGGGCTTTGACTTGGCTTTGATGATGTCGGGCAGTTTTGGATATCGGGGCTCGTTGATGCCTTTTTGTACCGATGCTACTAATGGAAGCGCGGTTTCAAATTCTTCTTTGCCTCCTTCAATGTCACGCTCGGCTTTGACAGTCCCATTTGTGACGCTCCATTGAGAAACGATGGTCAGGCAGGGGAGATCTAACAGTTGCGCAACCATCGGAGGAACCTGGAAAGAGTCAAAGTCGATGCTTTGACGACCGAATAAGATGAGATCGAAAGAATGATTGCGAGCATACTGAGCGATATTGACCGCTACCTGGTAAGAATCAGGATTGACAAGCTGAATCAGTGCTGCTTTGTCTGCGCCCATTGCTAAAGCCGTTCGGAGAATATCGGTTGACTCTTGCCCGCCCACGGTTAACACCGTAACGCTTCCGCCGTGTTGCTCCCGGAGTCGCAGACCCTCTTCCACTGCGAACTCATCGTAAGGATTGAGAATGAATTTGACATTTTGCGTTGCAATGCTTTTGCCATCATCAGCAACTTTAACCTTTGTTGCTGTGTCTGGCACCCGGGAAACACAGACCAGGATATTCATTTGCTCACCCCTTCGTTTCTTCAGCAGACTCCTTGAGTGCTTCAAAAGCAAACTACAAATGTACAGGTTTTTCTGGAAATGATCGGCAGGGAACAGGAAGTGTCGGATTGTTGCCGATGGTTTTAAGGAAGCTGTGTCAGGGAGATAGGGAATCCTGTTTCTGCATCGATGGCAACCAGCCAGCGGCGCAGGCTGTCTTGATGGACGGTGTCTGGAACATCAATGATGAAATCGTACTCCCAGCGCGGGATGAGCGGCGGTCGTTGGAGCTCCCACCGATGAAGGGTGCCAGGACGGAGACGGAGGGCCGTATCGCGAGTGATAGAGTACGGCAGCAGGAGCAATCCCGGTTCTACCTCGTAATCAAAAGGTGGCACGTTGCCAAAGATACGGAGTAGTTCGCCGGTTGTTTTCTGGAGCACAACGACAACCTGACTGCCGTTGGGCGGGGAAACGATGAGATACCACGCAGCAGTGCGGCGATAGCTGGAATCGTATGATTGCAGGAGCGTTGATCCCGGAACGATTCGGAGCGCAATCTCTTCTGCATCTGCCTGGCTGAACTGGTTCGGTGGTAACTGACTATCGCAACTGGCAATCACGCCAGCGGTGAGGCACAGGCTCCCAATCCATAGCCAGAAACGTTCAATCTGCATTCAGAGCTTACTGATTTGTTCCCCTAAACTTCGTAATTTCGAAAATACGAATTTTTGGTTCAAAAGCGATGTTATGAAGTGAATGTGCAGCAGGTGGATTGTTCAGGTATTCACATTGAGCATTGTAGCGCTGGGTATTGCCGGATGCAGTGTGTGGAATGCCGTGCTGGGGACTGAAGCAGCACCGGCTGATACGAGTCGGGCGGGAGGCAGAGCAGAGGCATCGCCAGTAGTAGCAGATACAGAAGTGACGGCAGGGACACCTCGACCGACGCCCCGGCGCCTACCGACCCTTCGAGAACAAATGCAGCGTATTGTCGAATCCCAGAAGCGAATCGAAACGCGTCTGGATAGCCTGGTGCAGCAGGTGCAGGCTTTGCGTCTTGAGATCAGCGCATTAAAAGCGCTGCTGAAGGCACAGCCAAAGTATACGGCAGATACCGCAGCTCCATCGATTCCCACTGATACCAGTGTGCATCAATCTCTGGTGCATTCGGAAGCAGCGAATGCTGCGCGAGAACACGATACAGCAACGACCGTCCTGCTTCCCGATACGGTGATCTATGATGACAGAGAGAAATCTGCGTCAGTGGCGGAGGAAGCACCAGCAGTACCGGAGGATTCCGTTTTGCATATTGTCGACACGCACCGAGACAGCGCGGACTTTCAGCATCAGGGTATTGTTTTTCCCGATAGTTATCACGAAGCATTGCGAGCGCTGGTTCGTAAGGAGTATGCCCAGGCACAGCGGTTGTTTACAGCGCTGCTTAAGCAGACGCATCTTCATCCTGTAGTTCGGGCGTATGTGCACTACTGGCTGGGAGAAATAGCATTTGCGCAGCAGCGGTATCAGCAAGCAATCGAAGAATTTCAGAGGGTGTTGGAAGCCCGGCTCATTGCGAAGATGGATGATGCGCTCTTTCTCAGTGCCGAAGCGGCACTGCGGATGAAGGATATTCCGAAGGCGAAAAAATTTTATCAGCAACTGGTGACGCAGTTTCCAGCCAGTCCTTACACACCACGGGCGCGCGCTATGTTGCAGGTTTTATGAGATTCGTTCTTCGTACAAAAGTCCATAGACAGATCGAAGGGCGGCAGCGCGTCGCGCGGGGAGGCTTCCAGCAATCAGGGTCAGGATGAAAGTAACACCCGCAACCAGCGCAACATCCTGCAGATGCAAAGCCATTGGCAATGCGGATACGATATACCGCTGCGGATCCAGAGGGATCCATCCCCAAATTTGCTGACTCAGAACAAAAGCGCTGCCCAGAAGGCTCCCACTCAGGGTCGCGCCAGCGCCCAGAAAGATGCTGATTAGAAGAAAAATTTGCTGAATATGACTGGATGTGGCACCGATCGTTTTCAGAATGGCGATTTCTGGTTTTTTAACGTGCAGCAACATAAAGAGCACAGCGGTCAAGCTGAAAATGGCGACGAAGACAATCAGCGAGATAATGCCAAACGCCACTGTTCGTTCCAGTTGCATAACGTTGTACAAGTTGCGATTGAGTTCTTTCCATTCGCGGAGTTTCGTCCCGGCGGGGAGCAAAGGCTGAAGTTGTGCTTTGACTGCTTCGAGTTCCTCCATCTGCGTGCACCGAATGCGGAGATGGAGTCTGCGCATAGATGGAGGCAAGATGCGGAGAGCCGAGGTGAAGTGTGTAAAGGCAGCAAGGGCATCATATCGCTGGTCCTGTGCCCGGAAAACTCCCTGAATGCGAAAGGCAAGCTGCTGGTAAGCAGGGAAGGTGAACAGGAATTCTTCAAAAGCAGTAGCAGCGAGAATAGTTGCGGAATCTTTCGGTAGCAGAGAAAGCGCATTTGCTAAACTGATACCAATCAGCAGACGGTTTTGGGGAAAGGGCGGCAGATGGGCGGAACCAGCCACGAGGGTGGAATCAAGGATCTTGAAAGTGGTGGAGTCGGGCACAATGCCAATGAGGCGGATCATTTGAAAGCGCTGACCGGAAAGTAGCAGAGCTTTGCCAGAAACAGCAGGAATAACCGATTGAATTCCGGGAAGGTATCGAATACGTTGCTGATAGAAATTCAGGGAATCCGGTGGAAAAGAAGAGGGGAAGGTTATCTCAAGATGCGGATCGAAACGAAGCAGTTGATGCTGGATCAGCTCCCGAAATCCGTTGAAAATCGAGAGCACAATAATCAAAGCCGTAACGCCAATGGTAATGCCAGTAAAAGCCAGAAGAGTAAGCAGCGAAATAAATCGGAACTGATGGCGACTGCGGAGATAACGTCGAGCAATAAATCGAATAGCAAAAGACATTATTCGTTTTTATGCTTGCTTCATTGGGCAGATTCCATCGACGGATAGCGATGGGAAAAAGTGAACGCTATGCACTATTGCATTGAGAAACTCGTTAATTCCCGTTTGACTACCGAAGACGGTGCTCGGTAGTATTGGGAAAGTAGTGATCTTACAATTCTGGGTGGGTACCGAAGCGGTCAAACGGGGCAGACTGTAAATCTGCTGGCACATGCCTTCGGAGGTTCGAATCCTCCCCCACCCACGATAGGAAAGCGGGAGTAGCTCAGTTGGCAGAGCATCAGCTTCCCAAGCTGAGGGTCGCGGGTTCGATTCCCGTCTCCCGCTCCACAAACGCTCTTTGAGGTTGTTTTGACTGAACGATGAACGGTTACAGGCGGGAGTAGCTCAGTTGGCAGAGCATCAGCCTTCCAAGCTGAGGGTCGCGGGTTCGATTCCCGTCTCCCGCTCTGGCAAAAGCTGATGTAGCTCAGGCGGTTAGAGCGCTTCCTTGGTAAGGAAGAGGTCGCCGGTTCGACTCCGGCCATCAGCTCTTCAGGTACGAGCGTAGCTCAATTGGTAGAGCAGCGGTCTCCAAAACCGCAGGTTGGGGGTTCGAGTCCCTCCGCTCGTGCAGCAGGTATGGAAAAGCAGGGTAGCAATGTTTGAGAAGTTACGGCAGTTTTTGAACGAAGTCTCTCGCGAGATGCGAAAGGTTTCGTGGCCCTCCCGAGAAGAAGTGTGGGAATCAACCCAAGTGGTAATTGCGATCTGTCTGGTAATTACCGCCTTTATCGGGCTGCTGGATTGGCTCATCTCCACATTGGTGGCAGGATTGTTCGCTTAAGCAAGGGCTAAACGTCTATGGAGACTCCGAATAACGAGAAACAATGGTATGCTCTTCGGACTTTGACAGGGCAGGAAGAAAAGGTAAAGCTTTTGCTGGAAACAGAAATTCGGCGCCTGGGACTGGAAGATCGCATTGATGAGGTGCTGGTGCCGCAGGAAACGGTGTTTGAAGTGCGGGGTGGGAAAAAGCGGACGAAAGTGAAAAATTTTCTGCCTGGATATATCCTGATTCACGCCAAGCTGGACAATTATGTCCGGGATTTAATCAACAATATGGCAGGGGTGCAGTTTGTGGGTACTAAAAGCGAACCGATTCCACTGAAACCCCACGAAGTGGAACGCATTCTGGGACGGATGGAAGAGCGGCGGGATATTGCAACCATTGAAGCCAGTTTTGAGGTGGGTGATCCAGTTCGCATCATAGATGGACCCTTTACCGGGTTTTCAGGAGTCGTCAAAGAAGTAAACAACGAGAAGCAGAAGGTAAAGGTTGAAGTTGGTATCTTGGGGCGGAAAACGCCGGTCGAGTTGGATTTTACGCAAATTGAGATTGAACGTCCGTAGAAGAAATAAAAGATTTTGAACGCGATGGCACGTGAAGTTGCAGGAACATTTAAGTTGCTGATTCCGGCAGGACAGGCAACGATGGCGCCGCCGGTCGGTCCAGCAT
>JALWUI010000142.1 GCA_027082775.1 Candidatus Kapaibacterium sp. | reverse complement strand
CTGCTTCGTCAAACAGCGTCAGTGCCTTCTGCACCTGCCGATCTACCGTAATCTGAATCGCTACCGATTCATTCATGTGCCAGATCATTCGGGCAATCATTGCTTTGACCTCGGCAGCAATGAACTTTTTATCCCTCTGGAATTGCTCTTCATCCCACTCGATTTCTTTCTTTTCCGCCCGCTCTCGAATTGATTTCCACATTTTGTCTGTGATCTGAAAGTCCTTGTAAAACTTCCGGAAGTTGTCTTTATACTGCTGCCGCAAGTGCTGGCCTTCCGCCTGCATATACGCATCCACAAAGAGCCGAATGATCCGCTTGTTCCGCAATTGGCGATACAGCGGTGTGATCGTATCTGACTTTACCACGTAATCCGGGACAATGCCACCACCACCATAAACCGTTCTTCCCAAACGCAAAGTTTTGTAACGGGGTCTCGTTGTATCTTCCTCCCCAGTATGCTCAATATTTTCCCCCTCCTTCAACTCCGGCCGTCCTTTCAACTGGTAATACTCCTTTTTGTCTTTATAGTACGGTCTCTGGATCAGTCTGCCCGAAGGGGTATAGTATTTCGCCGTGGTAATACGAAAAGCCGATCCATCAGGCAGTTCGTACTGCTGCTGTACCAGACCTTTCCCAAAAGAAGTCTCGCCAACGATTAGCCCACGATCCAGATCCTGAATGGCTCCAGAAACAATCTCACTGGCAGAAGCACTGCCTGCATTAATTAAAACGACCACGGGAATATCTTCGACATCTCCCTCAGCCGTTGCAAAAAAGTCCTGATTAAACTCAGGACGCCGACCCCGGGTATAAACAATGCGATTCCCTTCCGCAATGAACTGATCGGCAATAGCAAACGCCTGCTGGAGATAACCGCCGGGATTCCACCGCAAATCAAGCAGGATTTTTTTCATTCCCTGCTGCCTCAATCGGTGAACTGCATCTAGAAATTCTCGCAGCGTCGTGGCAGCAAAGCGGTTAATCCGGATATATCCAATGTCGGTCCCCTCAATGATAAATGCTGCATCCACGCTGTACAGCGGGATTTTGTCTCGTATAATGGTAAATTCCAGCAGTTCCGGTACCCCTGCCCGCTTAATATGAACAGTCACCTTCGTTCCTTTCGGACCTTTTAGCTTCTTGGGCACTTCTTCAATACTCAGCCCCACGGCATTTTCTCCATCAATCTTGACAATTTTGTCCCCCGCCATAATGCCAACCTTCTCGCTGGGACCTCCAACAATCGGTGTCACGACCGTGATAGTGTCGTTAATAATGTCGAACTGGATGCCTATGCCTTCAAAACTCCCCTGGAAATCTTCGTCGACCTTTTTCTTCTCTTTCGGCGGGATGTAAACGGAATGCACATCTAATTCGCCCAGCATCCCACGAATGGCTGCCTCGGTCAGCTTCACTGGATCAACTTCCTCTACATAGTTCCGTACAGCCGTTGAAAAAACCTGTCCATATTTGCGAAGCTGGAAAGCAACGCTACTATCAGTCAAAACCGGCTGGATCCACAGTGCCGTTAAAACCCCGGTGAGAACACCAACGAAAATGGCGATTACAGATACCCGCTTCATTCAGTGCAGTTCCTTCGTTGTTCCGGATGGTTCTTAACAAAAGTGGAAAGACACCGACCGAACAGCTCTATTGTGTCATAGACTTCGCTGTCCGCTTTTCAGATTTCCCTGTCTGCCCGACAACAAAAGATTCAACAGCTTTCCGTACCCGGACACATTCTGTTTACACCCTCAGTAGGAGGGCAAATTGATGAGAAGTGCTACTTCTGTCACTTTCAAAAAACTTTACATCGGGACAATCGATCAAAGACAGGCAAGAAAGGAAACCGAAAGTTTACTCCGATTACTTTGTTCCATACCGATTCTCTAAGCCCACCAATTGCTCCAGCGCTCGCACTTCTGCACGACTCAAATACCGGTACTCACCTCGTTTCAACCCCTGAACTGTCAAGTTGGCAAAAGCCTTTCGATGGAGTTTCTTTACCGTATAACCCAGTTTCCGGAACATTCGCTTAATTTCTCGATTTTTTCCTTCGACCATTTGAAGCCATAAATGCTTCGGATCTTGTGGATCAACAGCAACATCCGCTGGTGCTGTTTTCCCATCTTTGAGTTGCACTCCGCGGGCAATTCTCTGTACATCCTCACTCCGAATCGGGCGATCTAAGGTAACACTATAGAGCTTGGGAACTTGATATTTTGGATGCGTTAATCGATATGCCAATTCTCCATCGTTGGTGAGGAGAAGTGCACCGGTGGTGTTCCGATCCAATCGCCCAACTGGAAAAACACGATATTTACTCCGCACCAGTTCCACCACGGTTGTCCGCTGCTTCTCATCTTTCATCGTCGTAATGGTATCCTTTGGCTTATGGAGCAGGATGTAGACATACCGTTGAGCGATGGCGCTGACGGGACGACCATTCACTGTAACGTGGTCGCTGATATGGATCTTTGTTCCCAGCTCAGTTACCACCTCTCCATTCACCTTCACAACCCCAGAGCGAATAAGCTCATCGGCTTTACGGCGGGAACAAACGCCTGCCATCGCCAGATAACGATTTAACCGGACTACCTGCTTCGCCTCTGCAGCATCCCGTGCTACAAATGGAATTTTCTTTTTCAATCTCTGCCTTGCCATCGCTTGTTGTTCTGCCTCCTTCACAATCTCAATTCTCAATGAAAACTTAGGGAACGATCAATGCAGCAAGAAATTTCAGCATTTCAGACGATCAACCGGGGGGCCAGGAGAACACGCGCCCGCCAAGCAAATGCAGATGGATATGGAATACCGTTTGCCCGGCATCCCGATTGCAATTCCACACCAAACGATAGCCCGAATCAGCGATTCCCTTCTGCGCCGCCAATTGCTTCGCCACCAAGGTCATTTTCCCAATCAATGGGATATCTTCTTCGCTCAAATCATTGAGCGTTCGAATGTGTTTCTTCGGAATGATCAAAATGTGCACCGGCGCCTGTGGATTAATGTCTTTGATCGCAATGATTTCATCATCTTCGTACTCAATTTCTGCTGGAATTTCCCGCCGAATAATCCGCAAGAAAATGGTTTCCTGATCCATCCTCCTCTCCTCTACTTTTGTTCGCCCCACACCTTTATATTACCCAACAAAAAAACTCCCCGGTGCCGCTGGAGCACCGGGGAGAAGGAAGAGAAATGCAAGATACTGTTTCCTTATCGCACCACGTGCACCGGCTGCACTAAGGTTTCCCGATTCTCCAGCGTCATCTTGCAGAAATACAACCCGCTGGCTACTAACTGTCCCTGCTCATCCCGTCCATCCCAGATCACCATCTGCTCACTCCCCGCTTCCCGTACCTCATCCACCAACCGCTTCACCACCTTCCCGTAACTGTCCACAATCTCGATCCTCACCCGCTGCTGCTCCGGTACCGTGAACTTCACAATCGTGTTGTCCGAAAACGGATTCGGCTGCAACGGCGACAGGATCGCCAACCCCGTGTATTGATACGTGATCTCCACCTTGTTCGAATACGACTGCGATCCATCGAAATCTACCTGCCGCAACCGATACTCATACGTCGTGCCACTGACCACTTCCCGATCCACATACTCATACCGCCGCACCTGACTGCTGTTGCCCGCTCCCGGCACAAAGCCAATGTCCTCCCAGCCCTGACAATCACAGTTCTCATCCCCATCAATCACCCGCCGCTGCACGTAAAAGCCCGCATTGTTGATCTCCGATGCTGTCTCCCACCATAGCACAATCCCCTCTGGCTTTGCCATCCCCCGGAAGGTCATCAACTCCACCGGCACGATCGTACACTGCGTCGTGTCCTCATACACCGGCGGCGTTGCATAACTCCGCTCCCCAAAATACGGTCGAATCATCGGGACCCACGTCCCACGCGTATATGTGCGCGGTGGCACGTTGCCACTATGATCCAGAAACGCGTACGCCGGATTTCCGATAGTCGGCGTAAACTGTACCCACGTCCCACTTCCTGCACTGTTCTCAAACGCAAACACATTGTCGTTGATCAATTTCCCCTGCCGATTGAACGTGCGAAACTCTTTGTGAA
>JALWUI010000141.1 GCA_027082775.1 Candidatus Kapaibacterium sp. | reverse complement strand
ACCGGCATCCCCAGCGCCTCTGCCAATTCCTCAGAAGTCGGTTCCCGCTCCAGCTTTTGTTCCAGCTCGTTGAACTTTTTGCTAATTCGATTCAGCGCCCCAATCCGATTCAAAGGAAGCCGAATGATTCGGGACTGCTCTGCCAGTGCTTGCAGAATGGACTGTCGAATCCACCACACAGCGTAAGAAATAAATTTGAATCCTCGTGTTTCATCGAAACGCTTTGCCGCTTTGATCAGTCCAATGTTGCCTTCATTGATCAGATCGCCCAGGGAAAGTCCCTGATTCTGATACTGCTTCGCCACACTGACCACAAAGCGGAGATTTGCCTCCACCAGGCGCTTGAGCGCTTTTTCTCCTTCCTCGCCACCCTGCTTAATCTTCCGTGCCAGCTCGATCTCTTCTTCCGGCGTGAGGAGCTCCAGACGACCGATTTCCTGGAGGTACTTGTCTAAGGATTGGCTTTCGCGGTTGGTATACTGTTTCGTAATGCGCATAGGCACTACTCCTTTGTGGAACCGACTCCCAACTAAGGGAATTTTGTGACGTTACTTGGAATACGGTATTGTGCCACACGGTGCCACGGCAATCGGCGGATCTTCGGGACATAACCCATCGGTCGTTTTCAATCCTGCGTTTCTCCTCCAGTTCCCGACCCTGATTGCTGCCCTCCTTCATAATCGGTCAACAACCGAAATGCCTCAATGGCAAAGGGGATCGGCACATACAATCGCACCAGCGCCAGATGTCCAACGGTCAATTGCCGCGAGGAATCCCGCTGCGAAAGCACGACGACCGGAATGCCGTGGGCTTCCAGCATCCCCTGCAGCAGTGTTGCTTCCCATTCCGTCGCAACTGTGTAGATGTGCAGCCATTCCGCTGCGTGGATCAACTCAGCACCACAATGGGGACATCGTTCGGCAGGCGTAATGGGCAGTGCACAGTGGGGGCACGGATAGTGCTCAGTTGCCATTGGGACTATTCGTCTTCGCGATAGAACAAAATGGATTTAAGGCACAACAGGATGCCAACGGCGTAACAGGTAACAGCAGGAAGTGCGAACCAATCCACTTTCGCTTTAATAGCCGCTAAGGGCATTGCCGGTCCGGCATAGTACAGCAACGTGAGATTGGCAAGCAAATACAGAAAAGCACCACCGCCGGCGCACCACGCTCCCAGTTGCACCTGCCGTACGTGCGGGTTGAGCACTATGAGCAACAGGATCATTAACCACGCTCCAATTGCCAGGACGATGACGTGCAACGGAAATTCCTGAATTTGCTTCCACAACAACACAGGATCTGCTGACTGCACCGGTTCCGTTCCAGACGAAGGCGCAGCGGTGGTCTCCTGCCAGAACAACTGTGCGTAAAGCTGCTCGCTGTGATACGCTACCCACTGTTGGACAAGCAGTCCCCCAAGAAATGCCAGCGTTGCCAGCAGCAAACCCGCTTTGACAAAGTGAAACGACCGCATCACTCTCCCGCATCATTCCATTGGATCGTGCCCGCTACCACGCGCAACATCCGGCGGGACGCCTGCACCTGCGGGAATCGCTGGCGATGGTCTTGTTGCAATGCTGGTGCAAACTTCTGCTGATACCGTTCCCACGCCGCAGGTGACGGGAGCGCATACCATATCGTACACGCTCTGAATCCCTCAGCAGCATCCAAGGACTCAGCCATCACAAATCCGGCAAAACACCCTGTTGCCAGCACATCCGGGATATGAACCGATTCCATCCAGCGTTGCCACTCCGGGAAAATTGCTTCCGGGATTTGTAATTGCACTTCGTACAGCAGCATCAGCCTCCGATGATTCCTTCCAGTACGACGCCGACGTAGTAGGCAACAATAGCAGCGATCCCGCCAAGCGCCAGGGTTTCCAGCGAGCTCCGCAGCTTCGGCGTCTGTGTTACATAACCTTTCAACAAGCCAATGCCCGCAAAAGCAGCAGCCGTCACGACTGAAGAAATCGGAAACAATGCTGAGCGCTCGATCGGGATCAAATAGTACAACACGTACACAAACAGGGGCACAAATCCCACGAATACAAAAGACAAAAACGTTGTAATTGCCGTACTTAACGGCGAACGGGACGGTGGTGCCATTTCCAGCTCTTCTTTCATCATCACATCCACCCACCGCTCTTTATCGGAGGTAATCACTTCGACAATCTTTTCCAGCAATTCTCCTTCAAATCCTTTGGCCCGGTAAATCTGCCGGATTTCTTCTTTCTCAAACTCTGGCAGATGTTCCACTTCCCACCGCTCAATCCGGCGATTTTTCTCATAATTTTCGATTTCGCTTTTAGTCGACAAATAGTTGCCGATAGACATCGACAATCCATCAGCGAACAAATTTGCAAAGCCCAGAATGAGCACCACCGATGGCTCTAATTGTGCCCCGGCAGAACCGGCGATAACAGCAAAGGTAGTGACACTTCCATCGATCGCACCATAGACAAATTCAGGAAGATACTCGCCCCATTTCCCTACCAGCCGATGCTGATGCAAAGCGATCTCATCGTGCATATGCTGTTTGTCAATAAAATTTCCGTCCATCCCTATCCTCGCTTTCGTAAGGACTCTATTTGTTTCCGCTTTTCCAATCGGTGTCGTCTTCGGATTTCCGCTTCCTGATAGCGGCGCTGTTCAATCGCTGTCTGCGGAATGATGGGTGGCACTTCGATCGGTTTCCCATTTTCATCAATGGCAACAAATGTCAGATAGGCGCTGTTGGTATGAACCGTTTCCTGGCTCAATGGATCAAAGCGCTCTGCCCGAACGCCAACTTCCATCGAGGTTCGGAATGCTCGATTCACCGTTGCGTACAGGGTTACGATCTGCCCCAGCTTAACGGGCGCCAGAAAGCTGAGTTCATCGACCGAGACAGTGACACATACCCGTCCGCTATGCTTCATCGCTGCCATCGCCGCAGCCATATCGATCCACTTCATCAATTCGCCTCCATAAAGATTGCCCAGGTAATTGGTATGGTTCGGCTGCACCAGTTGAGTGACAACGACCGTCGATGCTGATGGCGGCTTGCCTACGGCTTGCGCTGACTGTGCTGATTTCTCCATTGCTCAATCTCGTGCCTGATTGCTTCAAACGTTTTACTCTGGTCAGGAAACCGTTGCTGAAACAATTGCAATTTCTCAAAGGCTTCTGCATACCGTTGTTGCTCCACCAGTACTTCTAAGGTTCGGCGGGCAGCTAATGCTGCAAAACGCGTATCTGGATACCGGCGGATAACCTGATCGAAATAAATCAACGCCGCCTGAGGATCTGCCATTTTGAGATAGAGCTCGGCAGTTTCATAATCCTTTTCTGCCAGCTTCTCTCGCAGCCGGGCAATGTACGTACGGGCAGAATCTGCCAGCGAATCATCAGGATAAAAAGCCACAAATTCGTTAAATGCCCGAATTGCTTCGAGCGTATATCGTTGATCCCGATAATACTCTGGCGAGAGGCGATAATAACACAACGCCGCTTTATACGCTGATAACCGCACCCACGGACTCTGCGGATAGTTCCGAACAACCACCTGATAGTTGTATGCTGCCATAATGTACTCCTCTTTGGCAAAGTACGTCTCGCCAAGATAAAACTGCGCATCATCGGCATATTCGCTGGCAGGATACTGGAGCCGGATAATATCGAAATACCGCTGAGCAGTTGGATAATCCTCATCAGCCAAGGCAGCTTTGCCCCGTTCCAGCAATGCTGCCGGTCCTAAATCCCGCTCAATCACTGCTTCGGAAGCATTGCACCCCCACAGCAGCCCGATTCCCAATACCACCAGTGCTATCGGCAAAATATCCAGAGGCTGTCGCATTGAAAAACTTTTCGCTTTGTCTATGGATTCGGCAGAATCTTCATTTGACGCAAGAGGATAGCTACAATTGAACACGCCAGCCGACGTTGTTCCATCGGAACAAAGCAGATAAGAATCGCAGCCAGAATAAATGAGCAACTTCGCCCACAACCCACCAAAAGCACGGCAGCTTACAGGATGGCTGCTGGATGGTGCTGGAAATCGCTTCATCGTTCTGGAACGCTCAGCGATTGTCCCGTGGCTCGACCAGATTCCCCTGCTGGCACCCTCCCTTTGCCACCTCTGGGATCCTCCCGCTGAAGGAGTAATCGTCGTTGACGCTGTAGATGATTCGCATCTTGTGATGGATTTCTGGAATCCCGATGGATCAACCGGTATGATGTGCGGTAATGGCGGTCGCTGCGCCGCGCTGTTTGCTATCCACCAGCAACTGCTTCCCTCTGCACAGTCGCAATTCACTTTGCAGGTTAATCAAATTTCTTATCCGATCGAGCGACTGGCAACCAACACTTTTCGCCTTCAATTTCCCCCGATCACCCAACTCCAGTATCCATTGCCTCTGCCGCTTTTGGGTCACTCCGTACCAGCAGGTTTTGTGGACAACGGATCGGAGCACCTGGTTCTGTGGTATCCGGATGTTGCGCCACTCTTTCCGCAGGCTGCATCCTTCGAAACTTTCCCTCTTGATCAACTCGTTCCTCCTATTTGGGCTCATCCGCTTTTTCAGGAGCGGAAAGTCAACGTCAATCTTGTGCTACCGCTGGACGCCACAACGCTGCGGATCAGAACTTTCGAACGCGGAGTCAATGCAGAAACCGCCGCCTGTGGAACCGGTGCTATTGCTGCCGCTGCTGTAACAGCCTCCCAGAACGGTGAGCGCAAAGAAAAACGTTATACAGTGATTCCTCCTTCCGGGGATCCACTGATCGTGGATTTGCAGATGCAGAACCATACAATGATCCCAGCACTGGCTGGCTCAGCAACCCTTGTGGCAGCCGCAGAATTTACAATTGAGAACGGAACAGTTCATCCTGTTCGTTTTATTCCGTCGAATACAGCGTAAGTCAACTCAAATGACCAGATCAACGATGCGGCGATTCTCGAAAAAAGCGCTTGCAATACTCAGCATCTTGCTGCTAAGCACCGGTTTTATGATGGTTCGCCACCCTGAATTACTGTTTGCCATCAACAAATCGCTGACCATTTTTGGTGAGGTCTTCCGATTGGTCTCTCTCTACTACGTGGACGAGATCGATCCGGAAAAATTCATCCAGGTGGGGCTGGAGGAAATGCTGAACTATCTGGATCCTTACACGCAGTACGTTACCGAAGATGAAAGCGGCACTATCGATATGCTAACAACCGGGCGCTATGGAGGTTTTGGGATTTCCGTGGGTCGTCTGGACAGTATGCTGGTCATTCTCAATGTGATGGAAGGATACGGTGCAGACAAAGCGGGACTGCAACGCGGGGACTTTCTGTATAAAGTCGACTCTGTAATCGTGCTGCATCTGCCTCCCGGCAAGCTCCGAAGTTATACTTACGGTAAACCAGGGACAGAGGCAACGGTCGTCGTGCTCCGAGGTCCACGTCCGGATACCTTAACCTTCCGCGTGCGCCGAGAAGAAATCCATCTGGAAAATGTGTCGTATTTCGGAATGGTCGATACGGGGATCGGTTATATCCGGCTGGAGCGTTTCTCTCAGAAAGCGCCACGTGAAGTCAAAGAAGCGCTGGAGCAGTTGAAGGCGCAGGATTCTTTGCGGGGACTTATCCTGGATCTGCGGAATAATCCCGGTGGTTTGCTGGAATCAGCCGTGGCTATCACGGAATTTTTTGTTCCTCTGGGCAGCACCATTGTTTCGACCATTGGACGCGATAGTAGCGAGCGTCGGGTATACATTTCTGACTCCACTCCGCTGGATACCACACTGCCATTGGTCGTATTGATCAACGAGCAGAGTGCCAGTGCCAGCGAAATCGTGGCGGGGGCATTGCAGGATTTAGACCGTGCTGTGATCGTTGGACGCCGCTCCTTTGGTAAGGGACTGGTCCAGAGCATTTTTTCCCTGCCCTACGAGGGAACGCTCAAGATGACCACCGCGCGTTATTACACCCCGTCGGGTCGCTGCATCCAGAAAATTGACTACTCAGCAAAACGAATGCACATCTTGAAAAAAGCTGATTCTTTGCGCAAAATTTTCTATACCCATCACGGACGGCCGGTTGAAGAATCCAACGGCATTCTCCCGGACTCTGTAGTACCGCGCCCGCAGTTCCCACAGTTTGTCCAGGCACTTCGCAAACACCAGATGTTTTTCCGCTTCGCAAATTTTTACCTTGCCACCCATTCCATCGATTCCGCTCATCCTGTGAACGCCACCACGCTTCAGGCTTTTACCCAATTCCTGATGCAGGAACGCTTTTTCGACAAACAGTCCTTACCAGCAATGCTCAGCCAGGCACGACACGTTGCGGAAGAGGAAAAATATTCGGACTCGCTCCTTACACTCCTCAATACAGCCCGCCGCTTAGCGCAGGCAGAACTGCGCCGACTGGTTACCATCAACCAGGCCATCATCCAAAAACAACTCCAGCGCGAGTTTGCGCTGCGGCTTTACCCAAAGCGCATTCGCATCGAACGAAGTCTTGCAGAAGATCCAGATCTCCGGGCTGCTACTGCTATCCTCCATTCCCCAGCGCGGTACAGTGAAATTCTGGCAGGCTCCCTGCATTGAGAGCGATCGCTCCGGCTGTTCAACGCCAGGATCACCGGCATACAGCGCAGAGCCATTCCACACACTCGCGCTGCTCAACGCAGAGACAGCGACCCGCAGCAGAACCCAAATGACAGGAGAGTGTTCTGATTCCAGTAGCTACCCATTATGGGAATAGGCACAGCCTGCTACCCTTCGTACCGAAAGTGCTTAATCGGTTCTCCCTTTTCTCCAATCTCCATCATTGCTTCGATGCCAATCTGAAGATGCAAATCGGCATATTGTTCCGTCACCTGCCGATCCGATTCTTCGGTCTTAACTCCCTCCGGGACCATCGGGAGATCAGACACCAGCAGCAATGCTCCTCGAGGAATGGAGTTCACGTGCCCAACGATGAAGATCGTCGCTGTTTCCATATCAATACCGATCGCTGAGACGCGTCGCAAGTACCGTTTGAACTCATCATCCCACTCCCAGACTCGCCGATTGGTTGTATAAACCACCCCGGTTCGATAATCGTGCCCATACTTGAGAATTTTGTCCGACACGAATTTGTGCAGCTTAAACGACGGCAGAGCCGGTACTTCCGGCGGCATATAATCATTGCTGGTTCCTTCTCCCCGAATTGCTGCAATAGGCAGGATGAAATGTCCAATCTCGGTAGACCGCTTCAACCCGCCGCACTTTCCCAGAAATAGCACTCCTTTCGGAGATCGAGCAACCAGCAAATCCATAATCGTTGCAGCATTTGCTGATCCCATCCCGTAGTTCACAATAGTCAGTCCGGCGGTGTTGGTTGCCGTCTGCATTGGACGCCCAATGCCCCGAATCTCGCAATGAAACTGCTGAGCAAACCGCTCCAGATAATCAAAAAAATTGGTCAGCAAAATGTAATCCCCAAATTCATCGACGGGTGTTCCTGTGTACCGCGGCAACCATTCTTTTGCCAGCTCATACTTTGTCATTTGAGTTTTCTCCCATTTGATCCCACTTCAACGCTGCTATTCCCCCCCGAACATTCCAGACATTGTGCCAGCCTCGCTGTCGGAGCAACATAACCAGCCGAGCACTGCGATTGCCGGAGGCACAATAAATATACACGGGACGATCGCGAGGTATCTGCTCCCACTGCATCTGCGACAATGGCAGATGTCGCCCTCCCGCTGAGCACTGCTGTCGTTCCCACCACTCTCGAATATCGATCAACTCACCCTCGTTGTTCCATACCTCCTCCCATCCAACTTCTGGAATATCACAACAAACAGGCTGATACTGCGCCGGATCGAACCTCCATCCCGGCTGATATAGCGGATTCTCAGGATTCTTCGCAAGCTGAAATCGCTCCCACCGCTGTTGCCGAAGATCGATTCGGACGATAGCACCAACCAGCGGCGTCCCGATCCGGGCAATCCACTTGACCAGTTCCGTTGCCTGAAGCGCCCCAACGATGTTTGGCAATGGTCCCCACACGCCGATTTCCCGGCAGGATGGTACCAACGACGCTGCTGGTAGAGAAGGATAGAGATCTCGATAATTCGGCGAGAACTCCTGCGCGCCAAGGGGAACATTGAGCAGTCCATATTCTCCTTCATACTGGTACACCGCTGCATATGCTACTGGTTTACCGAGCATATAGGCAACATCATTGATCAGGTAACGAGCAGCCAGGCTATCGGTCGCATCCACAATGCAGTCATATCCCTGCAGGATCTGCTCCGCATTTTGCGGCGTTAAGAACTCCGGATGCGAATGATACGCAATGAAGGGATTGCGCTCGCGCAAATGCCGCTCTGCAACAACGGCTTTGTTCTGCCCCACATCTTCAAGGGTATACAGCCACTGCCGATGCAGATTGGTTACTTCGACCACATCACCATCGACTATGCCAACGGTCCCAACACCTGCCATTGCCAGCGTTAGCAGTGCCGGTAGTCCCAGGCCCCCAGTTCCTACGACAACAACACGGACTGCACTAAGACGCTGCCGCTGATCTTCAGAAAAATCGGGCAGCAACCAGTGGCGATGGTACAACTGCTGGAAATCCCCGTATTGAGTGGTCATTTCAGTTTCCATCGCTGTCGAACCAAGCGCCAAAATCGCTTCAATTTCGCCCACCAAAATCGTACAACCATTCCGAGCGAAATTTTCCGCATCACTCCCCACACGGGCTTGAGCAATTGCTTTAACTGCTTTTGCTCCCACCACTGAAATTGCGCCATTCGTTCCTCGGCAATGCCGGTAGCGGGATTAAGATAAACTTGCAGTTGCTCCTCCAACTGCTGCGCCACCTGTGCCAGCGCCTGTTGATGCTCTTCATTGAACGGCATCAGAAACAACAGATGATCGTAGAGCAACGCCGCCTGCTTTAATAGTTCTGCATCCGTGAACTCTGCAATACGCTGCTGCAGCAGTGCAACCGTTTGCCGCAACGCAGCAATGCGCTCTGGTGTGAGTCGAAAAATTTTCTGTGGATCTATATCATCCACTTCGACAAACACGGCGGACAACTGTTCAATTTCTCTGCCGTAAGTCTCAGCCAGTTTCTGGCGCAGCCGCTCCAGATGCGAAGACAACTGCCGTCGGGCACTTTGCAACTGCCGCTGGAGTTGCCGCCGCCGTTGATCACTGGACACGGTGCGTAACTGGATTTCCAGGTCGCGAATCCGATCCTGCAGCTTGCGCAGCAACCTCGCTTCCTCGGTGTTATCCGTCAACGCTAAATCCTGCAGATGTGCTTCCGTTAATTCAATGTGTGCTCGACCAATTTTAATCGTATTGAGGACAATATCGTCGCCCAACCACTGCTGGACTTCCTCAGGATCCAGATGTACCGCACCATCCGTAATCACCAGAATCTCGGCTCCAGCGATGGCAGGTTTTTTGTGAATATCCTCACACGCTATACGCAGTGCTTTTGCCAGCAGTGTGCCCCGCCCCAACTTTTGCCACCGAACAATTCGGCTCAGCAATTCGCGAAAAGACCGCTGGTCCCGGGCAACAAACAGGGGACCAACTTCGATGTCGAAATTGCGGAAATAGATCTCACCCAGCTCGCGCATATTGCGTCGCAGAAAAATATAGGCAATCGCTTTCGCTAAAAAGAACCGGTAATGTGCGCGCATCGATGCCGAAGTATCCAGCAACAAATACACTTTCTGCTTGCGGGGATCCGGAGCATACTGATCAGCTTCGCTTTGAAAACCTCGCACTTTGGGTGTTGCCGTCCGCGGCACAAAGAAGCTTCGCTCTGCAAGTCGCCGATCAAACACTTCTGGCGGTGCTAAAAATTGATAGGGAAAGATACGCTGGATCTCGTGGTAAAATCGCATCCGGTTCGGCTCATAATCGACGGTATCCCGGATGATCGGAACATAATAGTGCTGAACCGCTTCCGTTTCCGGCAGTGGTGTTTCAACCGGCGTTAATTCCAGCGCTGGCGCTAAGGACCGGGCTAATGGATGATCGGGATCTTCTAAGATCCGGGCGATTTCGTAAACCAGTGTAAACTCTGGGGGCAAATCCTCCTCGACCTGATCAAAAAATCCCAGCTCTTCAATGCGCTGAAAAAAGTCCTCTGTCCATTGTTCCTTTACCATCACCCGTGCCCGCCGAAGGCTGGAATCACTGTGTTTATTGCATCCCGGTTGTCCAATTTCACGGTTTGGTGCGAGGAAAATTGTGAGTTCAATAAAGACTGCCGGTAGATAGGAACCAGGAGCGCTGGCATCTCGTAATGTGTTGCATATGCTGACACACTGGCACCGCTTGCCACTGAAAACGTTTCTGCAAACGGTAAGTTCAGCGTATGCTTATTGCGGAAGAACAAAGTCTCCCATCACTTCATACACCGGAAGCTGCCGCTTGCAGCAATGGGAGCTCGCCGCAAATCTGCGCCATCCATCCTATTAGATTCAGAATGGCGATGGATGCGCCCGACTTTTACTGGTAGAATCGATACCGGTAATCCCGGATATCAGCGTTGTTCTTCAACTTGGTAAACCACTCATAAAAAATTGTCGTTTTCAACCGTTTGCGTTCCTGCTCCAGATAAGAATTCAAAGGAAACTTCGTGGTATCCGGCAGCGCACGGGAAAGCACCTGCAAAATATAATACCCATTTTCACCCCGGATTGGTCCTGCTACCTTGTTCACCGGTACCTGAAACACCGCAGCAGTAAACCCAAAATCCTGTCCAATATTCGGTACAGAGCCATTATCGTGAATGGATCCTGCTTCGTGGACAACCAATTGAGGATCGATAGCACTGACTGCTTCCTGTGTAAGTTCTGGAATCCCCTTCAGCTTTTGATAAACGTCCTGCGCTTTTTTCCCTACAATATTCAACTTTTTCTGATGAACCAGTCGACGCCGGATTTCTTCTTTGACATCTTCAAAAGGGCGAATGCCTTTGGTTCGAATGCCGATGATTTGTGCCACCACAATGCCCATATTTTGCACCTCAACCGGTGGTGACACAGCGCCCAAGTTTTCGTTGAAAGCAAAGGATGTCAAAGTTCTGGAGCCAAAAATCGGGGTTGTTTGGGGGAAAAAGCCCGTTTCTGATGGTGTTACCCCCAGCCGCTTTGCAGCCGTATCAAATGGAATGCCTTCTTCTTCTGCCCACTGTCGCAACGTATACGCTTTGCGCATAATAGCATTCCGGGTTGCAGGGCTCACTGTTGGTGCTATATGGATTTCGCTGTAAGCAATTTCTTCCCAGACTTTATCCTCCACCTTGATGAGATGGAAACCAAATTGCGTCTCGATCGGTCCGACTACCTGTCCAACTTTTGCCTTAAAGGCTGCTTTCTCAAATTCCGGAACCATCCGTCCACGTCCAAAGTATCCCAGATCCCCACCTCGAGGAGCAGATCCCGGATCTTTAGAATACTGCATTGCCAGCGCAGCAAAATCTTCGCCTTTCCGAATACGCCGCAAAAGCTCCAGCGCCACTTTCCGCGCACTATCCTTGCTCTGCTGTGACGGTCCTGCCTTGATCAAAATATGCCGGGCTCGCACCACGGTATCTGTCCCCTGACGGCGTCCATCTAAGCGGAAAAAGTACGTTCCATCATACAATTCGACAGGACCGCGAACTTCCCCTACTTTCAAGGGACGTAAAATCTCCAGCCGATCTGGCGGGATCGAAGAAACATTGGTATAGTCGTGCTTCGTTCCCCCATACTCTGCCATAAAAACCGAAAATATGGAATCCTGCGCTTTCAGCGTCTTTGCCTGTTGCAGGGCATTCGTTATCCGCTGAATCTTTCGCCGTGCCCGCTGCGTGTCTAAATCACTGGGAACTAAGGGAAAAGTTACGTACTTCAATTTCCGCATCGGACGCTGGGTGAAAGTAGATTTGTAGCGATTGTAGTAAACACGCATTTCTTGCTCTGATACCGTCACCTCATCATCAGGCACGGTGTTGATGGGGAAAGCAATGAAGCGCACAACTGCACTGGCTTGATCCACGAAATACTTCGTTTTCAAAAAAGTTGGACTTGCCAGCGCATAACTGGCGGTCACAACACTCTGGATGCGCTCCTTCAGCTTGGTTTTCCGGAGAAAATCTTCGACCTCCAGCAAGTAGTTCAGAAATTCCTGAATTTGCTGCGGCGCAACGTTGCGCTGTCGAAGGAATCCTTCCGGATCAGTCATAATCTGCACATACAACTGACGATTGAAATTCCCCGCACTATCGGTTGCTATACGCCGAAGATACTCCGGAGGATTATCCAGCATAATATCGCGAATTTCATCATCGGTAATCTCAATGCCCATTTCCTCCGCTACCTGCTGGAGCAGAATCTCTTCTACCATCTGATTCCATACCGCCTCTCGGATCGCATCATAGTTGATCTCAGCCTGCTCTCCCTGCTGCCGCCGCTGGCGATCCACCTGTTCCTGAACTCGACGTTCAAACTCTTGATACGAAATTGCCACTCCATTGACTTCCCCAATAGGTTCATTGCGGCGGATTGAAGAAATAACCGTTCTCAAATTCATATCCGAAATGACCATAAACAACACGAATAGAATCGCAAATGCCGCCAGCAGGTACGGCGACATTTGTCGAATCCGCTCCATCGTTGCCATAGGCTGCTCGTCCTCCCGTCGTTCGGTTTGACTCCACAAAACAAACTGCAAAGTTAGTAATATTTGTGCTGATAGCCAGCACAAGCAGAAGGAAGAAAACGATCAATCAGCGATGCATCATACAGCAACGTGCTGCAACAACCGCTCGACCACCATTTCAGGCGTGATATTTTCTGCCTCAGCATTGAAATTTAAAATGATCCGATGCCGAAGTACGGGCAAAGCAACTGCTTGAATATCTTCCACATCCGGCGCATATTTGCCATAGAGCGCTGCTCGGGCTTTTGCGCCCAATACCAGATATTGCGACGCCCGGGGACCTGCCCCATACCGCAGATAATCCCGAATGAAATTCGGACTCTCCGGTCCCGGTCTGGTTGCTCTGACCAACTGTACTGCATAACGCACTACATTGTCTGGCACTGGTACCCGCCGAACCAATTGCTGAAAATGCAGGATTTCTTCAGCACTCATCACAGCTTCCAGTTGAGGTTCGATTTCACCCGTTGTACTCTGCACAATTTCCACCTCTTCTTCAAAAGAGGGATAGTCTATCCACAGGTTAAACATAAATCGATCCAGTTGCGCTTCCGGCAGCGGATACGTTCCTTCCTGCTCAATCGGATTTTGCGTTGCTAAAACAAAGAACGGCTCTTCCAGAACATACGTTTGTCCTGCCACCGTCACGCTGTGCTCTTGCATCGCTTCCAGCAACGCTGCCTGTGTCTTTGGCGGCGTTCGATTAATCTCATCCGCCAGCACCACATTCGCAAAGATTGGTCCTTTCACAAAGCGAAAATGCTTCTTACCCGTGCCGCTGATTTCCTCGATAATCTCAGTGCCGGTAATATCACTGGGCATCAAATCCGGGGTAAACTGAATACGACTGAACCTTAGCTGCAGTACCTGTGCTAACACTTTGATCAACAGGGTTTTTGCCAATCCCGGCACGCCAACAATCAGGCAATGACCGCGGGAAAAAAGCGAAATCAGGAGATTCTCAATGATGGCTTTTTGCCCAATAATGACCTTGCCAATTTCTTTCTGAATATGCTCAAAGCCCTGCGCTAAACGCTCCACACTTTCAACATCATTTTGTGCACGATCGGGTGTCATTTCGCCGTATCTCCATTGATTGCTCCAACCACTGCTTCCATTGGAAAATGCTGTATGTGCAGATCGGGAAACGCAGTAAATGCTTTTTCAACCACGACCGGACTTCCCGACACACCAATTGCTACGTGAAGGTTTTGAAAAAATCGACGCTGTACTTCTGCCACCTGCTGCTCGCCAACCGTCCGCAACTGCTGGTAAAGATGCTGATAAAACTTCGGCGGTAAATGATACAACTCCTGCGTCGCCAGCAAGGCTAAAATCGTGTTGACGGACTCCAGACGAACCGCAATTTGTCCCAACAAATACCGCCGGGCTAATTCCTGTTCCCCAGAATCGACTGGCTGTTCACCAAACCGCTGCAATTCGTTGTATAACGTCTGGACCGCTTCGGGTAGCACCTCATTCCCAATCCCCGTGCGAATCACCAGCATATGCAGAAAACGGCGATGGGTAACCGAGCCAAAAATACCATAGGTATACCCTCTCTCCTCCCGCAAGACACGGTTCAGCCGCGCCAGAAAATACCCACTCAGCATCGTTTGAGTCAGTACAAAGGCTGGATACAACGAATCCGTGTAAGCAGGCGCAGGAAGCGTGAGCATCAATTCTGCCTGGACCGCCTGAGGATTATCGACAATGCCTAATCGATTCTCCGATGGAAAGTGAACCGGAGGAACTTCCAGTGTTTCGTTTGTCGCCGGCGAGTAGCTCCAGCTTCCAAAGTATCGCTCCACCAGCTTACGAAACACTGCTGCAGGATAGGGACCAGCGGCCACAACAAATACATTGTTCGGAAAGAACGTTCGTGCATAAAACTGCTGGCAGTCATCTCGGCCAATCTGCTGCAAGCTCTGGAGCGTCCCATTGAGAGAATGACGATAAGGATGCTGCGGCTCAAACAACACCTGAGCAAGTGCAAAGGAAGCCTGATAGCCGGGGTCAAATTTTGACTGAAGCAAATCTGAGAGCAATTGTTTCCGCAACCGATCAATTTCTTCCTCCGGGAACGTCGGATGCTGTATTACATCTGCCAGAACGGACAATGCTGCATCTCCAAACTCCGGCAGGACCAGTAAGGAAACCGCACACTGATCCCAGCTTGCAGAACTCCCCAACGAAGCCCCAAGAAACTCTAGCTCTTCTGCAATCTGCTGGGCAGAGCGCGAAGCAGTTCCTTTCGTCATAACCCCCATTGTCAGCCGTGCCAATCCAGGAATTGACTCCTGATCAGCTCCGCTTCGACTGACCATCCGAACCCGCAGCAACTGAAGCGATGGATTTTCCACATAGTACACCTTGATGCCATTGCTCAACTCAAACTGCTGATATTCTGGCAGGAAAATCTGCGGAAGAACATCAGCAATCGGAGCATCCGTTCCAGCCTTCATTTGTCCATACACTTGTCCAACTGATTGACAGATAACAGCACAAACAGCGACTAACAATGCAAAATCAGTCAGTTTCATCTTCGCCATCAGAAGCTGCGCGCTGCTGTTGCTGAAAAAGCTGCTTGCCCAGTGCAATAGCCCCATCGAGCGCTCCACCGGCTGGCTGGCGAAAGACAGCACCGGCTATAGTCGAAAGTCCAGCCTTCAACTGGCGGGTCAGCACCGTGTCTGCCTCAGCAATGCCGCCCAGAAAACTCACCATTACCGTAGACACATCTTGAAAGTATTTTTCCCGAATAACCCGAATCATCAGGAGTAAATGCTCGACTGCCCGCTGGATAATAG
>JALWUI010000140.1 GCA_027082775.1 Candidatus Kapaibacterium sp. | reverse complement strand
CCGACCGATTCATTTTCCCCGCTGCGTCCGGAAAGATCCGGATCGTCCGAATTTTATCCGCCATCCAGAGCAATTCCCGCTCGGTATCGGTTGCAGTAAAAGCAACCAGCGCCAGCAAGCCGGCACCAATCCGGGCGACCGTCTGTCCCTCAACTTCAACGGCGGCGTGTGAAACTCGCTGCAACACTGCTCGCATCCGCTCTGTACCATTACCTCTGGACAACGAACGGGAAAGTGCCCTCTGGCAAAGCCAGCCAGTATCTGCCCGACGCCAGCGGCGCAATCGTAATCACTCCATCAGCAGAACAGGTGCCCTGCGCAACGACTCTGCCACCGACATCGTAAATCTGATACGTTGTCGCTGGCGTACAGCCATCCAGTTGCAAAATCGTGTGCGCCGGAGTAATTCGCACTGCTCTCAGACGGGGTGAAGACGCTTCTGGCGTTATGCCACTGACGGTTTTTGCGATCCGGAAGGGCCGTTCGTACACCAATGCATCATTGCGGTAGAAGCGGACTGTCCAGATCCCTTCTGTTCCCGAAGACGGAACGGGCATATGGCTCCACCAGTAGTAGTACCACCTGTCGGAATCCACATACGTGGTATAGGTAAACCAGGTGATGTCATACGGAGCAATCCACACCAGCCGCAGCGAATCTCCCTGACGAACCCCGTGCAGATGAATCCAGAAACAGATGGCGGTATCCGTATGCCGGAAAATGGTCTGGGTCTCCGGATGCTCCTTCAACTCCGCTAAGGTCGGGATATGATCCAGCAATCCCGTGCCGATAATGATCAGGCTGGTATCATACGGAAAAGGATCTGCCCACAAATTCTCGCCCTGCGAGCACGGTCCAGCAAAGGGATTGACCAGTGAATATTGCCACCACAACATATCGTCGTACCAGAGCTCAAAGTGGAGATGCGGATCGCTGGAACGTCCTGAGCTTCCTACCTGAGCAATAGGTTCCCCAGCATAGACATAGTCTCCGAATTTGACCCGGATCGAATGTTTCTTGAGATGCGCATACACCGTCGCCAGCCCAGATTCGTGCTGGATTACCACATAGTTTCCATAACCAAACACCGTGTCTTCCTTATTCCGATCAAAGAGTCCATCCACCACTTTGACCACCACTCCATCGTGTGCCGCCAATACAGTCACACCAGAGTCCATTTCGCGAAAACTGCGGATTGGGAAATCGTGTCCCAGATGCCCATCGTACGTCTTGGTGCCACAAAACGGATCCATACTTGCTTCGCTGGTGTCCTGATCGATGTAGTGAATCAAAAAGAAATCTTTGCCATACTCTCCATCGATGGGAGACACCAGTTGCGGCAACTCCTGAGCATACGCTGCCATCACCTGCCCGCACAGAAGCGTCACTATACCGATCCAGAATCTCTGCTGCATCGGTCAATCCACTATTGAACCAACATCCCGATGGCTACACACTGCAAAGTGCAAAAATAGGAAATGAAGCGGGTGTATGCATAGAACTGGCAACATCCGGTGCGGAACAATTTTCCTCGGTGAACACTTCGTCAATGATGATCTCAATAGAACCGACAACATTCCGTGTGGAACGAGCCGCCAGCACTCCCAGGCAAATTCCTGCTTTCCTGCTTTGCATTTCCAGATCCAGACTGTTGTGTAATGAGTATCCTTCGATGTTGCAATTTCACAGGGAAGTTTGAAAACGCTGGAGCAGTTCGTACGCTCCTTTCAGTGGCAACAGTTGCTGCGATCGGATTTTCTCCTCGTATTCTGGCAACAACGGCTGAATGTCAGGGTGAGAATAGAACAGGTGCGTGAGCGACTGCTGAATCGCCTGATGAAACCAGCGAAGCTGCTGTTCCCGGCGCCGCTGTTGTCGCAATGATGCCGTTGCATCATCGGTAAAGTAGCGATGGATCGTTGCCCAGATTTCATCAAAACCGGTGTGTTCAACAGCGCTACAGAGCAACACTGGTGGTTTCCACGGAGCCGTAGGCGGAACTAAAAGACGGAGGGCAGAGACCAGATGGCGACGTGCCTGCTCCGCCAGGGACCGCAGCTTTCCGTCCGCTTTGTTAATGATAATCGCATCCGCAATTTCCATAATACCGCGCTTGATCCCCTGAAGCTCATCTCCGGCATTTGCCAGCAGAAACAGCAGGACAAAATCCACAATATCGGCAATAGCGGTATCAGTCTGCCCAACGCCAACGGTTTCTACAAAAATCACATCGAAGCCAGCAGCTTCGCATAGCAACACTGCCTCGCGTGTTGCTGGTGCAATTCCGCCCAGCATTCCAGAGCTGGGCGATGGTCGAATAAAAGCGCCGGGATGGCGCGCCAGCTCCCACATCCTGGTTTTATCTCCAAGGATACTGCCACCGGATCGAACGCTGCTGGGATCAATCGCCAGAACTGCAATGGTGTAACGATGCTGCTCGATGAGATACATTCCAAAGGCATTCACAAAAGTACTTTTGCCAACGCCCGGCATACCACTGATGCCAATGCGATAAGCAGTGCCGGTTCGAGGATAGAGCCGCTCCAGCAACTCCACCGTCAGGGCAATATCCTGTTTACGCTTGCTTTCAACCAGAGACAACGCTTTTGCAAGCGCCCGCCGATCACCCTGCTGAATCGCTTCTGCTAACGCCGCCACCGTACGATATGGTCGGATCGTCAGGCTCACCGCCGTTGCAGTCCGTATCGGATCAGGTACTTCTGGTACAGTTGCTTATGCATATCGGTCAAATCCACCTGCCGCCCCTGCAAAAATGCCATTTCCACAATGCTGGTTGCAGGATTAAACAGATCACCGGCGCACACGATCAGCGTCGCATCGTAGCCCGGTGCCAGCATTCCACAGCGATCGTCAATGCCCAGAATCTTTGCCGCATTGGAGGTCACTGCCTTAACTCCCTCCTCATAGGGCAATCCATACGCAATAGCAGTTCCAACGTGGAATGGCAAATTCCGCTGCATCCACGTACCGCCCGCAGCAATCGCAAACAGAATCTGGTGGCGATACAACGTTGCAGGCAATGTGTAAGGATGATCGATCGGTGCATCTGCCTGCGGCGGCATTCGATGCGTGCCAGTCACCACAACCGGGATGGAATCTCGCTTCAGTACATCGATCACGCGATCAGCCTGAGCACCACCAACAATGATGGGACGAATGCCATAGGCTTTGAAAAATTCGACGGCTGACAAAATGCCCTTTGCATCGTTGGTATGCACAAACAATCGCCGCCTGCCGCGCAGCACCTCGCACACTGCTGCCAGCTTCAAATTGATTTGCCGGGGTTCCGACGCCTGGCAGTAGAGCCGTGCATCGTCGAATAACTTCTTGATTTTCCGAAAGCGCTCCTGTGCCCAATCCTTGCGCTGTTTCGTATGCGGCGATCGACTGTGATCCCGCCGCTGAATCCGGCTGGCGAGGGGCCAAACCACGTGCAGTCCATTGTCCACTGCATACGCCGCTTCTTCCCAGGTCCAGCCATCCAGTTGCACAACGGAAGACAATCCCGGTACGACCGGTCCTCGCGGAACGATCTGTGCCAGCAAAATGCCATTGGAGCGAACGGTCGGAATAATTTTCGAGTCAACGTTGTACGCAATAATCGCCCGGACATTGGGATTAAGCTCCCCAACTTCTCGTTCATCCCGCGTTGCCCGAACTGCATCAATCTCCCGAAGTCCTAAGGTCGTGTTCAAGGCAATCAGACCGGGATACAGATGTTTGCCTTCAACATTGATGATTTTCCCCTGTGCCGTGTCTTCCCGAAACGCATCACGCGTTGTGACAACGGTAATTTTGCCATCTCGAAAACCGATCACTCCATTGGGAATCACCCTGCCATCGCCGGTGTGAATCGTGCCACCAACCAGGTAAATCGGCTGAAACTGCGGCGGCGCCGGGATCTGTGCACAGAGCGCTACCGTCAGCACAGCGAAACTCCAGAGCGTTACTATCCGGCGAACAAACTTCATTGCTGCGCTCCCTTTCCAGCTTGCCAGAATCGTTGCATTTCGGATCATCATCACGGCTCCCGATCCAGACAGTGATCCCATCGTTCTTTTGCCGGGTGCCCTTTCTGTGTCGGACGTCCCTTCTTTTTCTCTTCCAGCATCTTGCGGATAATCCGCTGGCGTTCTGCGGCGATCTCCTGTCGGAGCTGCTGATCTCGCTCCAGGTCGTAAAAAAGGATCCCATCCACAAAGGTTTTTTCTGCCCTGGCATAAATCGACAAAGGACGGTCGCTCCAGATGACGATATCCGCATCCTTGCCGACCCGAATGCTGCCGACTCGATCATCAATGTGGAGCATCCGGGCAGGATTGAGCGTCACCAGTTTTAATGCTTCCTCTTCAGAGAGTCCTCCATACTTCACCGCTTTCGCTGCTTCCTGATTTAACCGGCGTCCGGTCTCCGGGCTATCAGAATTGATCCCGGTCAGCACCCCAACGCGATCCAGAATCGCGGCATTATAGGGAATCGCCTCGATCACTTCGTATTTGTATGCCCACCAATCGGAAAAGGTCGAAGCAGCAGCGCCGTGCACCTTCATTTCCTTCGCCACTTTGTAGCCTTCCAGCACATGGGTAAAAGTGTTGACGCGAAAACCGAAATCCTCCGCAACGCGCATCAGTGCAAGAATTTCCGACTGCACATAGCTATGGCAGGTAATAAACCGCTTGCCGTGCAGAATCTCCAGCAGTGCTTCCAGCTCCAGATCCCGTCGCGGCGGGATTCCTCCATTGCTATTGCCATTTGCTCTCCACCGTTTCCACCGCTGTTCGTATTCCAGCGCGCGGGTAAAAGCATCCCGGAACACCTGCTCAACACCCATCCGGGTCTGCGGATACCGAACCGTGTACTTATCGCCCCAGTTCGACTGCTTGACATTTTCGCCCAGAGCAAACTTAATAAACGGCGGCGCGCCGGCGAATTTCAATTGCTCTGGCGGGAATCCCCAGCGCGTCTTGATCAGCGCTGTCTGCCCGCCGATAGGATTGGCAGAACCGTGGAGTAAATGAACGGTCGTCACTCCGCCTGCTAACGCCCGGTAGATGTTGACATCTTCCGAATTGATGACATCGCCAATCCGGACTTCGGCAGTTACCGCCTGCGTCGCTTCATTGACACCGCGGCTGATCGCAATGTGAGAGTGCTCATCGACAATGCCGGGCGTGACGTGCTTCCCTGTAGCATCGATGATGATCGCATCCTGCGGAGCTGAGAGATTTTGCCCAACGGCTGCGATCTTGCCATCCCGGATCAGCACATCTGTATTGGGCAGTACGCCTTCCGGCTCGTTTGTCCAGACCGTTGCATTCCGAATTAAATACGTGTGCGGCTTCGGCAGCGTATCCCAGCCATACGGCGCAAAGGGGTAGAGAATGGGACCGAGTTGCGAAAGGTCTACCGTATCAGCTTCTGGCGGCTTTTTCTCAATCGGTGCCTGCCAGCGTGCCTGCCACGACACCCATTTGCCCGATGGCAGTTCCGCTTTACCGATCAAGAGGGAATCCTGCCACCATCCACTGAGGCGCACTACGCCGTTCCATACCGTATCGAAGCGGAAGCGGAACGTGAGCAGTTGCTGCTTGCGGCGAACTTTCCCCCGAATTTGCGTTGCGGAATCAATGATTACCGTGGCTTTCGGATGGGCAATGGAACCGTCAATGCGAAGCTGCCAGTGCAAGGTGTCTATCTGGAATGCATACACTCCCAGCAACGAAGGCTGAGTCAACGGATAAAAGGAAAGCGGTTGCCCCAGCACCCAGTGCTCATAAATCGTCGCATCTTCGGTGAACACATCGCCATCGGTGATAAAAAAGTTTGCCAGCTTGCCCGGCTCCAGTGTACCCAGCAAATGATCAACACCGATGAGCTTTGCCGGCACCGTGGTCAACGCTGCCAGGGCTGCCTCTTCGGGCAATCCATATCGCACTGCTTTGCGGAGATTCTGCCAGAAAGTCTCCGGCGACCGAATACCCGAACTGGTTAATGCAAAAGGAATCCCTGCCTGATGCAACAGCGCAGGATTGCGGGGCGCTAATTCCCAGTGTTTCAGTTGCACAAACGACGCCTTCGCAGCATCAAAAGGATCTTCCACATCGTAAGGGAGGGGAAAGTTCAGCGGAACAATCAACGGTGCCTGTGTTGCTTTGACTTCGTCCAGTCGTTGATACGCATCGCCGGCTGATCGGATGATGTACTGAATACCAAACTCATCGCCGATTTTATCCACCCGCAGGATATCCAGTTTGTCCCGAACTTCAAAAATCTGCGGCAGCTTGAGCAGATGGTTCCAGGCATCCAGCGTGATGTTGTAGGCAGCTTTCCAGCCGCCAGAGCGGTACCACTCAGCATCATAGTACGTCTGCCGCAGCAGGGCAATTGCCCCCATCAGGGAGCCGGGATAATCCTGCTGCGAACTGCCTTTGTCAAACGAAAAATGCGCTGCCACTTCTGGCACCAAAACCATCTTGTTCGCTTTGCCAATACCGGTTGCCACCAGTGCTGATATGCCGCGGGCAATTCCATCGTGCTGGAAGGTGAGCACTGCGCCAAAGCCCATCTGGCAGTAGCGCCGTGCCCGGTCGGGATCTACAACAAACTGCTCCGCAGCACGCCGCTCCGGATGGAGCGCATCGTTCCAGCCAAAGGCTTCTTTTCGTTTCGACTCCATTTGCGGTCCAGCATCCCACCGCCAACTTGATTTCGGTGGCTTTGGAACGCCGTAATCGGAATCCAGATCGATGAAAGAGGGATAAATGGTCTTGCCGCTTACATCGATGACGTGTGCTTCGGGTGGGATCGTCACCGATGGACCAACAGCGACGATCTTCCCCTTTGCAATCAGCAATGACCCCTGCTCCAGCACTTTCCCTGGCGCAATGACGATACGGGCATTGGTCAATACGTATACTGAGGGGCGATTATCGGTAATCCCGTTGATTGGAAAAGTAGGAAGTGCTTCCTGTGCCTGCACTGAAAGCGCAAGCAAACAGCAGAGAATCCAGCCAATCCACCATCTCATTTGCATCCTGCCATTTTGTTTACGGTTCAATCCGATAGAGCATCCGTGGAAATGGTATCGTTTCCCGGATATGCTCCACGCCAGTGATCCAGCGAACGGTTCGCTCGATCCCCAGACCGAAACCACTATGGGGAACGCTGCCGTACTTTCGCAGATCCAGGTACCACTGAAAATCCTCCAGCGGCAGGTTATGCTCAAGAATACGCTGCTTCAGCGCCTCGTAGTCATCCTCGCGCTGGCTGCCACCGATGATTTCTCCCCCTTTTTCCGGTGCTAACATATCCATTGCCAGCACGACCCGTGGATCCTCAGGGTCGCGTTTCATATAAAACGCTTTAACTTCTGCCGGATAGCGGTGGACAATGCACGGCTTATCGAACTGCTCCATCAGCGCTTCCTCCTGCGGTGCGCCGAAGTCTTCTCCCCACGGAAAATCGACAAGAATTTCCTTTCCATCCGGTGTTTTGCGATGGAGTTTCACATCGTGTTGTCGCAGCCATTCCACCGCTTCTGTATAGCTCATCCGGTAAAACGGACGCCGAACTTTTTCCAGCTTTTCCAGATTGCGTCCCAAAAACTCCAGCTCTCGCCGGTGATGGCGCAGCACATACTGCACAATGTACTCGACCATATCCTCCGCCATATCCATAATATCCTCAAGGGTAAAGAACGCTGCTTCCGGTTCAACCATCCAGAATTCTGTCAAATGGCGACGCGTCTTGGAACGCTCGGCACGGAACGTGGGACCAAACGTATACACCTTCCCCAATGCCATTGCCAGAGCTTCGGCATAGAGCTGTCCAGACTGGGAGAGATAGGCATTTCCCAAGTCGAAATACTCCAGTTCGAACAGGGTGGATGTCCCTTCGCACGCAGAAGGAGTCAGAATCGGAGCATCTGCTTCGATGAAGCCATTCCCATCCAGAAAGTCCCGGATAGCACGCTCCACACCGGCTCGGACCCGGAGAATTGCTGCCTGCCGCGGCGAACGGATCCAGAGATGGCGATGCTTCAGTAAAAAGTCCGGTCCGTGCTCCTTTGGCGTAATCGGATAATCGACAGCAAGGTGCAGAATCTCGAAATCCTGAACATCAATCTCATAGCCACCGGGCGCTCGAGATTCCTCCCGAACCGTTCCCGTTACCACCACGGAACTTTCCTGGGTCACTGACCGTGCGCGCTCGAAGACTTCTTCCGAAACGTTTGGTTTAAAAACCACACACTGGCAAATGCCGGTTCCATCCCGGAACCGAAGGAAGACCAGTTTCCCCTTGCGGGTTCGGTGATACACCCATCCTCGAAGCGTTACGGTTTCGCCAACATACCGGGACAGATGTTCCACCCACACATAGTCCTGATAGCGTGAACGAATGCTCATTGTTCTCCTCCAGCAATCGCGATGCACTTCAATTCAATGGCAATCGGCGTTGGAAGGCGCGAAATCTCCACCGTGGTACGGGCAGGGGGATGCGGTACATCCCGGAAATATTCCGCATAGATCCGGTTAAAAGTCTCGAAATCCCGGCGAATGTTGATCAAAAATACCGTGACGTCAATAAGATTTTCCCACCGAGATCCGGCTGCTTCCAGAATGGTGCGAACGTTGCGGAAGACGCTGTGTGTTTGCGCTTCAATGTCGTAGTCGATGATATTCCCCTGCTCGTCAAGCGTTACTCCTCCGGGGATTTCGTTGGTCTCCGGATCTCGCGGTCCAATGCCAGAAAGAAATAGCAAATTTCCCACGCGTCGAGCGTGCGGGTATAACCCCACTGGTTTCGGTGCTGCCTGCGTGTGAATACTGGTCGCTTTTTGCTCCATCCACAAACCCCATCTTTGAAACTTCCCATACCGCAAAGCGGCAACAAAACAAAGGGTAAAGGATGGAAAAGCGGCTGTTTTATTGCGCTGCCAAAATCAAAAACACGGAAAGCCCCAGCGCCGCAAAAGTTCCGGCAGCAAAAACCCAGAGAAGCGTTCGGAGGAATTGCTGGTTGCGTTGCAGCGCTTTGTAATCTTTGCGTATTTGCGCCAGCGTTGCTTCCACTTCCGCAAGATGGTGCTGCAACTGCTCAATGGAAGCAACGTCGGGTGGTGTTGCTGCTTCGATCAACCGCTGGATATCAGCCCGAGCCTGTTGCACCCGGTTTTCCAGTGATTTTTCGGTATCAGACAAAATCGAGTTGATGATCTGCATCGCCTCATCAACTAAAAATTTCGTTTCCGGAATCCGGTGGCGAAAATCATCTAAGTCGTTCCGTAACGCCTCGTTTTCTCGCCGAAGTCGGTCATACAGGGACAAAAATCGATCTTCTATCGCCGAAAGCGATTTTTCCAGTTTGTCGAATTGAAAATTCATTCGGCGTTCGAAACTCTCCAGCAATGCCGTTGTGCGTTCTGCCACAAAAATATCCAGGGACTGGGTCAGCTTTTGAAAATCCTGCAATTGTTTTTCTATCTCCTTTTGCAGTTGCTTCAAATCGTGCTTCAGATGGACAATGTCGCTGAGTTCATTATAGAGATGCAGAATCGCTTTGGACTTCTCCTTGAGCTCCGCTTCGGTCGCTTTAGCAGTCTGGTGAAACTCCTCCAGATGGCGACGCACGGTCTCCTCCAGTTCGGACAATGCCGTTCGTACCTGCTGTTGCTGTTGCTGGAGCTCTGAGGATAATTGCTGCAACTGATCTAAAACCGTGCAATATTGTTGCACCTGCTGCTGAATGGTCTCATACAGGTGGGAAACCTGCTCTATGAGATTTTCTTTTGAGAGCATTCGCCGACTCCCTGGAGAAACGTACGAAAAGCGTTGGACAATTGCTGGAGCAGATAGAAATGGACAAGGAGGGCATCGGTCGCTTCTGCGCGAAGGAGTATTGTTGCCATCCGTTCCTGAAATTCTGCTTCCTGTTCCAGCCTATCTGGAAAGTATTCCAGCAGAAAATCTTCCAGCACACCTTCCGCTGCCAATTCATCAAAAAAGGTTAAACCCTCCAGTTGCTGCCATTTCCCAGCTTTCCTGCGGTCTTCCGGAAGCATTGTGCCAGAAATTTTGTTCACCGCTGAATTATAAGCGTTTTCGTCAAATTTCGCCGGTTGTTAAGTCTGCAAACGCAGATATATTCCCCTGAGTGTTGCAGGAAACCCTGAAATCGGTGTATTCCGGCTGGCAGCGCTGCGCGTGTGATCGTCGTAACATACCTGCCCAGCAGAGAATAGATGGCAATATCAACGGTTGCAGGATGACGGAGGTGCAATTCAACCGTAAACGGACCATTGGATGGCTGTGGTAACACTCGAAAATGCTGCACAGAGGCAGCCGCTGTATCCAATTGCAAAGACGTCGGCGGATTGAGAATGCTCAACGGCAGAATGCGTTGCTGCAACACTGCCTCCACATCTTCCGGTGTGCCGCCAAACCACGTCTGGAGGATTTCTGCATAGACCCGCCGATAATCGTACTGGTACACCAGATCGCCATTCTCATTGAGATTCTCCAGATCAGGGTTGTTTCCATAGACGCCACCTCGAACACTGGTTCCAAAGACCAGTTGCACTGAAGCAGCACCGTGATCCGTACCTCGACTGTTGTTCTCATACGGACGCCGACCAAATTCCGAAATAGTCATTCCAATGACGTTGTCCGCAATGCCTTGCTGCACCAGATCATCCATAAACTGCGAAATGCCCGTGCTCAGGGCGCGCAGCAATGCTGGATGCGCTCCAGAGCCGGGTTCATCCTGCTGCTGCACGTGGGTATCAAAACTGCTCAGATACACCAGATACACTTTCGTTTTGAGTCCGCCCGAAATCAGGCGCGCAACTAATCGAAGCTGCTGTGGGAATCCGCCATCGTATTCGACCACATTGCGCCCATTGTCAAAAGCCTGCTGAATAACTTCCGCGTATTGATTGGCTTCCTGAGCAATGCTCAGAACGTAATTGTACTCCTGCGCAAAAAGTGAATCCTCATCAAGCGGCTCGGCATCCGGAGAAAGATTTCCCGATTCCAGAAATTTTTCTGGATCCGTCAGGGTAATCGCCACATCGCCCTTAGGACTGCGGAACAACAGCGAAGGCGTGCCTCCAACCTGTATGCAGAGCGGATGTTCAGGCAGCAAGAGTGGAAAATCCGGATAAATGTGGGTAAAAAAGCGTCCCAGCCACCCGCTATTCAGACGTACATTGGGATCCGAAGAGTTGATCCCGCTCAGCCAGATGTCCGTAGAGCGGAAGTGCGACAAATTGGGATGATCATAACCAATCCCCTGCACCACGGCTAACCATCCATTATCGATCAAACGATACAGTCCATTTTTGTAAACTCCGTTCACCAGAGCGGGATGTAAAAAGACATCGGAACTTCCGAAGCGCACCGCTTCTTCCTTCGGCACTGCCAGGTTCGGTCGCAACTGATAATATCGCGGATCTTCCGCCGGGATGATCGTATTCAATCCGTCGTTGCCACCAAAAAGCTGAATAACCACCAGCGTGGTATCCAGTTCCAGCGCTTTGCGGGTCAGCTTATGCAAAGGCGATGAAGCGTAGAGTGGCAACTTGCCAATCCAGTGCGTGGCAGCAGCACCGGCAATGGTGCCACCTGATATTTGAAGAAACCGTCGACGTTTCATTCGTTTTGTATCCTGCTGTTCCACATCGTTAACACAGTTGGAAATCGGGCGCTTTCGCCATTGCAATCAAGAGATTCCGGAGTCGCAAAGCGACTGCCTGCTGATCCTGGGCAATCTGAGACCATTCGTACGATGGTGCGCCCTGCAGAAGGATCGACACGTAATACTGGTGGCGCTGCTCACTGATGGATTGTGGGAGAAAGAACAGCTCGATTTCGGTCGCAAAGCTGTCGACATCAGAAGCAAAGGACGGAAACTTTTGTGCCCACTGATACAGATGGGCATCGGTCAACGACTCAATAATCTGTCGGGCAAACTCCACCCGAGCAGGATACGATACCGTATTGATCCACGTGCGATAGCCATCCCAGCCAGCAACGGTCGGTGGATCGTACAGCTCCTGCCCAAGAGCGGTTACAATGCTGGCAGCCTCATTCCACGGAATATCCAGTTGACGAAGCAACCCGACTACAAACTCCGGCGGCGTTTTGATCTGAATGCCCCGAACAGCAGGATCAAAAAAGTGTTTGCTGGCAAAAAGGGTGCGAAACACTGGCAGGAGCTCAAAATCAGCATTGCGAAACGTTTCTGACAGCGCCGCTAAGACCGGAGCGTCGTAATCTGGATTGCTGTATACAAAAAACCGATAAATCTTGCGCGCAATGAATTGGGACACCTGCTGCGGACGGGTTTCCATCAGAATATGAATCAGCCGTCGCACTTCATCCCGACGCACCAGATACTCCGTGTTTTCATTGGGATCACGGGCAGGGATGGTAACGCCCAGCACCTGCTTGGCGCCAGTGTCGTGCGCAGCAGGATCAAAGTATACTTCGTAAATCCCCTTTGGTGCTGGCTCATCGTTGAACTTCGCAACCCGCCAGCCGGTCAGCACCCGTGCGGCTTCTTTGACATCCCCCTCGGTATACCATCCGACCCCCATCGTGAACAACTCCATCATCTCCCGCGCATAGTTTTCGTTGGGAATCCCTTTGGTATTCAGTTCTCCCCCCAGATAAATTAGCTCTGCGCCATCAAGGGTAAAATCTTCGACAAACGCCGGAAAACTGCCCAGTCGATTGCGCCGGAACATCAGATACTGGCGGTATAACAGTTGCGGCGGAATGTATCCATTTTCATACGTGAACTCCGTTGTGAAATGTCCGTGCCAGAAGAGAATGATTTTCTCAGACACTGGTAGCGTTTCCGTCCGCATTCGCTCAACCCACCATTGCTGGAGCTCGTGGAAAATAGAGCGCCACCAGGCCTCGATCGCCCGGCGAGTATCGGGATCTGCTCCTGAGGGATTTTCGGTCGATTGGTCTACCCACGGACCGGGCGGATCAACTGCCGGATCCGACTGTCCAACACCCAAAACGAGATCTACCGCTTCCTGCGCTGTTTTACCCACCAACTGTTGCGCCACTGCGTGCGTCGGACCAAAACTCAGCCGCCGCAATAAGTGATAGGCATCTGTCAGGGTCAGCGGCTGGGGATATGGGGCCAGCGACTGGTCAGCGGATAGCTCCGGACGTGCAAAGCTATTCGGACGGAGACGCCCACTCTGGAACAGGGCAGTCAAAAAATCTCGACGGTCCATCAGCCTTCCCCTACCGTTCATCCTTCTCCAATAGTCCCAAACTACGAATTTTTCCGAACATATTCGCTATCAAAAGCGACTGCAATCTCAGAATCAAGCTGCTACAAAGTGAAACGCCTGCAGAACGCTGCCAGCACGTGCTCCCGAAAACACGCCAATAGGTTCTGGCTATGTGGATCAAGTGCCGTATTTTTGAATTGCGATTATGATGTCTCTTTTGTTCAACAAATGGAGTGTGCTCAATGCTGACAATCCAATTACCCTGTCTCTTACTGAATCATCCCTTCTACCAGCAGTGGAACGCTGGTAAAATCCGAAAAGATCAGTTAGCTCGATATGCCTACGCGTACTTCGACCTCATCCAGCAAATTCCCCACTGGTGGGAAACGGTTCAGCATTCTTTCGGATGCGATGAACGGTGGGTAGTCGATGAGGAATACCACCATATCACGCTCTGGCAGCAATGGATGGAAGGATTCGACAAGCCGGAGACACCGGTCAAAATGGATGACACCATCGCTGTGATCAACACAATGTCCCCTGCGGCGATGCTGGGTGCACTCTATGCCTTTGAAGTCCAGCAACCCGAAGTATCCCGAACAAAATATCAGGGATTGATCGACCATTACGATTTCAACCCGGAGCAACTGCGATATTTTGAAGCGCACTTCAATGAAGAACGACATGTTGCCGTCGCTGAAGCACTTGCCGCAACCATTGCAGACCAACAGGCTTTTACGCAGGGAGTCGATACAGGTGCCCGGCTCTTTTACCATAGTCTGGATCGATTTCTCCAATAGAAATCGCTGAAACGGACAGTGGAAGAAGCACTATAACTGCTACCTGCGATAACACCGCTGTCCGGTGGCAATCATGCATCCGTTCTTGGGAACGGCGTTCTATACGCAACAACTTTTTACCGGCTCTTTCGGCAACAATGCCCTGATCCAGAACGTATGCTCCTTTGTGATGGCTACTGCTTCAAAGCAGCGCTTCGAGCATCCAGACTGCAATTTCGGAACACTACTGAGATTTCCCAGCCTATGTCCGAAGGTCTTCTCATCGGGGGCATCCTCTTCTGGCGGTCCCAATACCCGATAAAGCTCCAACGCTCTCAATTGAGCACCTGCAAAAAACGGAGCACCGCGATGTGAAAAGTTCCATCGGTACACAGTGTCCATTGGTTTTTCTGATCCCCTGAAAACCGCAATTTTTGGTAATTTTGTAGTTCTGCAATGGAATGAAGGTAGCAATATGAAAGCCGTTGAAGTACAGATTCCCGTGGCTGGTGGGTTCATCACTGCGGATCTGCATCAGCCAGAGCGAATGAACGGGCTGGTTCTTTTTGCTCACGGCAGTGGAAGCAGCCGGCACAGTCCACGGAATCAATTTGTTGCCCAGCACCTGAATCACCGGGGTTTTGCTACCCTGCTGATCGATTTACTGACGCCGGAGGAAGAAGCGGTGGATGTGCAAACGCGGGAGTATCGTTTTAACATCTCCCTGCTGAGCCAGCGTGTGATTACCAGTATCGACTGGATTCGGGCGAAACAGGATTTTGCTGATGTTCCGCTGGGATGTTTTGGCGCCAGTACGGGAGCAGCGGCAGCTTTGATTGCAGCAGCCGAACGCCCGGAAGACGTTGCAGCAGTGGTATCCCGCGGGGGACGAGTAGACCTGGCAGGAGCTGCGCTATCCCGGGTTCTATGTCCGGTGCTGTTGATCGTGGGAGAGCTTGATAAAGTGGTGCTGGACATCAATCGCTTAGCATTGAACGATCTTGCAGCGCCGGTCAAAAAGCTGGTCGTCATTCCCGGCGCTTCTCATTTGTTCGAAGAGCCAGGCACCTTAGAACAGGTAGCAGAGCAGGCGGCTTTGTGGTTTGAACACTACCTGCGGAGAGAAACGTGGGACGGGTAACCATTTTATCGGAAGACGAAAGCTTGATTTTTCAGAACCGTGCGCACGCCGGTCGTCTCCTTACAGAGGCGTTGCAGCGGGAAATGTTCCACCGCCCGGTTGTCATCGCCATTCCCCGGGGCGGCATTCCGGTTGCCATCGAAATTGCAATGCGATTGAACGCCGATCTGGATTTCGTCCTGCCCCGCAAGCTGGGCGCCCCTGGGAACCCAGAATTAGCGATCGGTGCAGTTTCCCAGGATGGAGATGTCGTCCTGAACGAAGAGCTGGTACGCTCGCTCCACATTCCGGAGCTTTATATTGAGGAAGTAAAAGAGCGGGAACTGCAAAAAATTCAGCAAAAGGCAGCACTGCTTCGGCAATGGATTCCGGAACAACCCATAGAAGGGCGGGATGTGATTC
>JALWUI010000139.1 GCA_027082775.1 Candidatus Kapaibacterium sp. | reverse complement strand
TCATTGCAATGAGCATTGCTTCCAGGCGGCGCAGGTACTTGTCCGTTCGCCACTCTTTCGCTAACTCGATAGCAGCGCGGGAAAGGTTGCCATTGTATTGCTGGAGCTTTTCTTCAAATTTTTGCAGCAACGTAAAGGCATCAGCCGTTGCGCCAGCAAATCCCACCAGCACGGAGTTGTTGAAAAGTTTGCGCACTTTGCGAGCATTTTTTTTGAGAATCGTTGCGTTGAAGGTGACCTGCCCATCCGCTCCAATGACGGCGTGACCATCTTTGAGGATGCCAATGACGGTTGTCCCATCGAATTGCTGCTTGCTCTGCGTCATTCGGGAATGCTCACTTTGTGAAAGACTTTGCAATGACGATTAACGGTCCTGATCTGGTAAAAGGTAACGGTGCAGTATTTTTTTGCGTTGCGTGAACTGTCGGTAGGTGCTCCGCAGAGGAATGGAGAGAAGAAAGGCGAAGAACAGCCAGCTAAAGTAGACCAGCAAGGCGATGGCAGAGGTTTCCAATATGCGGAAAGCAGCACCCAGCAGCACAAGGGGCACAATGGTAATGTAGGCAAAGAGGAGATAAAATCCCTGTTGTTGGTCTTTTTTCAGCAGATTGCGAGCGGTCAGCAATACCACTGCTAAGCCAATGCCGACAAGCGAAGCAAAGGCGCTGATTCCATCACTCAGGATGAGCAGCGCACTCATCGTTGCGTGGAGAAGAAAAATCAGCAACGTCAGTTGTAAGAATTTACGTCCAACGAATAACGATGACATCGTCAGTCCAATGCTTGTTTTCCGGAGTTTCCTAAAGATGCGTCGGCGGCGAGGATATTGTGCGCGGTGTCATTGGGTAAATGCAAGAAGGGAAGCTCGAAGAAAGAAGGCAGGATTTCTGAGCGCGTTGGCTGAGTCGCTACCACAAAAACTGCTCCAGGATGACCGTTGTAACACCTGCGAGCATGCCAGCAAGCAGATCGTCGGCAAAGATACCGAGCAAGGGAAGTTTTTCTACCGCTTTGATTGGCAGGGGTTTCCAGATATCGAGGATGCGAAACAGCAAAAAAGAAGAGAGCAGCGACAGCAGCGGAGGATGGGGCGGAAGGAAAAGGAGGGCGGTGAGCATACCGATCACTTCATCGGCAACCACCCACGATGGATCTTCGGTATGGAGATCCATCGTTGCCACTGCTATCACACTGAGCAGAAGCAACGTTCCAGCTACCACTACCTGCTGCCATAGGGGCACGGGAAAGAAGAACCAGAGTCCCAGTGTGACAACACTGGCAATGGTGCCAGGGAGCACCGGAATGTAGCCGATCCCAAAACAACTGAGCCAGATTTTTTCAATGATGTGGTTGCGGAGCGAGGGGAGAATCTGATGCTGCCACAGATGGCGAAACAGGGAGCGATTTGTGACCACGTATTCTGCGGCAGTGTACAGAGTCAACAGCGTCACAACGGCGAACAGGAGGGTGAGTGTCGTCGGATGAAACAATTGCCGCAGCACCGGTGATTGCAGTCCCATCGGGTAGAGGAGGAAGTAAAGAATGAGGGTGTAGAGGATGAAGAGCATTTGCAGCAGGGTTTTCCACTTTGCTGACCGCCGGGTCTGAATAGGATGTCCCACACTTTCGCCGTAGAGGCGTAGCAACGTAACCGCGATATCGCGGGCGATGATGATAAACACCATCCAGAGGGGAATCCATTCTTTCATTGCGAAGGCAATGAGGGCGGAGTTGGTCAGCACTTTATCTGCCAGCGGATCAAAAAAAGCGCCCCATTCTGTTACATCTTTGTACCGTCGAGCGATCCAGCCGTCGAAAAAGTCCGTAATAGCAGCGATGAAAAACAGGATGATAGCAATGCCGATGTTAACGGGGGAATCCGAGAGGATGAGCCAGATGAAAATCGGCGAGAGGAAAATCCGGAGCGTGCTGAGCAAGTTGGGCAGATTGAGTACCATTACGACGGTAGTGCTGCCTGAATAATCGCACAAAAACTCTCAGCTTTCAGGGACGCACCGCCAACCAGGGCGCCATCAATATCTGGCTGTGCTAACAGATCTGCTGCGTTTGCCGGTTTAACGCTTCCACCGTACAGGATCGGCGTTCCATCAGCAAAATCTGCACCGTAGTGCTGGGCTAACCAGTGGCGGATCCATCGGTGAACCGCCTGTGCCTGTTCCGGCGTAGCAGCGTGACCGGTACCGATTGCCCAGACTGGCTCGTAAGCAATGAGCAGTTCACCGGGCTGGTGCAGCGAAATATCTGCCAGGCCTTCACGGAGTTGTTCTTCAATGACCGCTTCTGTCTTCCCGGCAGCTCGTTCCTCCCAGGTTTCCCCAACGCACAGAATCGGAACAAGCTGGTGGGTGCGAGCCGAAGCAATTTTCGCATTGATCAGATCATTGGTTTCGCCAAAAATTTTTCTTCTTTCCGAGTGTCCAACGATCACATACGTGCAGCCTACTGAGCGCAGCATCGGAGCGGAAACTTCGCCGGTAAAGGCACCAGCATCACCGGGGTAAAGATTCTGAGCGCCAAGGAACAGGGATGGATGCTGTATCACCTGTCGTACCGGTTCCAGGAAAGGAAAGGGAGGGCAGAGCAGTACGGAATAATGCGACGGCAGGGATTGTTCACGGATACAGTGATCAACAGCACGGGCTAAGCTGATTGCTTCCGATAAGGTTGTGTGCATTTTCCAGTTACCAGCAAGGACGATTTGACGCATCGCTCATTCCTCTTTTTGTTTCTGGATCACCATCCGCACGTTTCGGAATGTATAATTCTGCAGCCGTTCGTCTGATTCAAAGCCGATGGCAAAAATTTTTTCCGTCGGCGTTTCAACGGTGACAGAGTCAGGCGTATAGAGTTGTCGAGAGCGCTTATCCCAGAACAGGCGGGAAGTTTGCAGTAGCGTTGGTGGATTGGCAGCGTGGACGGTCACATTGCCGGCTGCCATCATATGCTGAGAATTGTCATCGATCAGAATGCTGTCCGCCGATAATCGGCTTTGCCGGTGTCCTGCAGGGTCAAAGAAATCGACAGTGACGCCCCGATCTAATAACGTGTAGCGATGCTTGAAATATGCCCGCGCTCTGCCAGCCGTGATCAGGGCTTTGATCGAAGAGGAATCGTAAAGCGCAATGCGAGGGTGGATGCTGAGATGGTCAGGGGGATCGACAACGGCTGGCAGCGTCTGCATCTTTTCGTTGCTGCTACCGCAGCGCAGGAGCAGCAGAGCAGGCAGGAAAAATCCTATGCGCAGGAGATTATTGATTCGACTGGGCATCCGGGATGATGTGTTGGTGGACAAACTGGTGCAGGGTCAGCAGGGTGTGAATGAACTGCTCTGCCTCGTGGAGCGGCAACTGTGTTGCTCGATCACTCTTTGCCTGAGCCGGGTTGGGGTGAACTTCGAAGAAAATACCATCGACACCGGCAGCAACGGCTGCACGCGCCAGTGGGAGCACGAATTCTCGTTGCCCACCCGATTCAGTGCCCAAACCAGGACGCTGAACCGAGTGCGTGGCGTCATAGAGTACCGTACAGTTGTCGAAAGATTGCATAATGGGGATGGAGCGAAAGTCTACTACCAGGTCGTGATAGCCAAAGAATGTGCCGCGTTCAGTCAGAAAAACTTCAGCATCCGACTTGCTCCGAACTTTTTCTAAGGCGTTGAGCATCTCCCGCGGTGAGAGAAATTGTCCTTTTTTGATGTTAATCGGTTTTCCCGTTTCTGCGGCTGCCAGCAAAATATCGGTCTGGCGGCAGAGAAAAGCGGGGATCTGGAGAATATCGACATATTCTGCCGCCTGTGCTGCTTCCGCTGCGGAGTGAATATCAGTCAGCACTGGAAGATGATAGCGATTGCGGATTTCCCGGAGCATTTCCAGGGCAGTGCGATCGCCAATGCCGGTGAAGGAGCGAATACTGGAACGGTTGGCTTTGCGATAGGAAGATTTGAAAATAAGGCGAATGGGATAATGCTGGCAAATGCGCTGGAGTGTTGCAGCGACTGTATCTAACAATTCAAAGGATTCCACCACGCAGGGACCGGCGATCAGGATAAAGGTTTTGTTTCCCATCGATTGGTGCCACCTTTTATTCATACAGCAAATACTGT